>DATIXO010000035.1:0-8629 GCA_035518495.1 Streptosporangiaceae bacterium | reverse complement strand
GCGTAGTGGTCACGGGCCAGCAGCGCGCTGCCGATGCCGACGCCGAGCAGCTGCTGCCACAGATCCTCCAGCGAGCCGAACAGCAGCCCCACCGTGCCGGTCCGGCCGCTGGCCAGGGCGCGCGCGATGCGGTCGACGTTGTAGCCAAGCTCGGCTGCGGCGCGGCGCACCCGCTCCTGGGTGTCCTCCGAGGTCTGGATGCCCCGCAGGGCGTACGAGACAGCGGCAGGTGACAGCCCCGTCGCCTCTGCCACATCCCGGATCGTCGCGCGCTTGCGTTGCTGCGGCACCGTCCCCAGCCTAGGGTCTGCCGGCCCTTTGCCAGCCTAGTTGTCGCGGCCGCCGTGCCAGCTCGCCACGCCGTGGCAAGAGCCTAACGGCAGTTCTCCGCCCAGGGGCATGCCGGGCCGCGGTAGCCCGTTGACGCGGCCAGCCCTGAAGCCCTTGACGCGGCCAGCCCTGAAGCGGTTCACTGAAACGGATAAGTGAATCGCTTCAGTGAACCGGATCAGTGAACCGGATCAGTTGGTGCCTGGCAGGCCGGCAGCCGCCAGGTGGCGCACCTGCGGCCCGGCGGCGATCAGCGGAGGGGCACGTGCACGTCGACGTTCACCAGCACGTCTGGCCGGACGTGCTGGTCGAGGAGCTGCGGCGGCGGTCACAGCCACCGCGGCTGGACGGCTGGACCCTGCTCACCACCGGCGAGCCGCCCTTCGAGGTGAACCCGGCAGATCACCACGCCGGGCAGCGGGCAGCCCAGGCAGCCAGCGACGGCGTTGGCCGCGTGATCGTGGGCCTGTCGAGCCCGCTCGGCATCGAGTACCTGGCGCCGGAGGACGCGGAGCCGCTGCTGGACGCCTACCACGATGGGGTCATCGGGCTGGGGGCCCCGTTCGCCGGGTGGGCCGCGGCCTGCCTGACGGCGATCGATGCGCCTGGCCTCGCCAAGCAGCTCGACCGCGGGCTGGCCGGCCTCCAGCTGCCGGCAACCGCGGTCGCCGACGAGCCCGGCTACCGCTGGTGCGGCCCGCTGCTCGACGTGCTCGCCGAACGGGATCTCCCGCTCTTCATCCACCCCGGGCCCGCGGCCGGGGCAGCGTGCGGGCCGGCGTGGTGGGCCGCGGTCGTCTCCTACGTCCAGCAGCTGCACGCGGCATGGTTCGCGTTCCGCGCCTACGGCCGGCCCGCCTACCCGCGGCTACGGGTCTGCTTCACCGCGCTGGCGGGTCTCGCGCCGCTGCACGGCGAGCGCCTGGCCGCCCGTGGCGGGGCCGACCCGCTGGCGCGGGGCACGGTCGATCCGTGCATGTTCGTGGAGACGTCCAGCTACGGCAACCGCGCTGTCGACGCGGTACTGCGGGTGCTCGGCGTCGACGTGCTGGTGTTCGGCTCGGACCGGCCGTATGCGCACCCGCACCCCGATTTTGGCCTCGGCGAGGCTGCCCACCACGCGATCCGCGTGGCGAACCCGGCCCGGCTGCTTGGCGGTGACCAGCTGTCCCCCGGACCTCGGGATCTGATCATCCCCACCAGGGAAAGGAGTGACCGCGATGACCATTTCCACACTGCCCGCCCGGTATCTCGACCAGCGAGAACTGGCTGAACTCGTAGAGGAGCTGGCCAGCCACCCGGAAACGTGGGGCGATCAGGTCGCCCACTCCGGTGGGCAGCGGCATTATGCGTCGATCCACCGCGACGAGTACGTCGACATCTGGCTCATCTGCTGGTCTCCCGGGAACGACACGGGCTGGCATGACCACGACGTCTCCGCTGGCGCGGTTCGCGTGGTGCGCGGCGCGCTCGTGGAGTCCAACCTGCGGATCGGGGCGCTGCCGGTGCAAACGGCCGTCACCGCGGGCTGCTCGTTCTCGTTCGGGCCCGACCATATCCACCGGCTTACCGGTGAGGCTGAGCAGACCGTCTCCCTGCACGCTTACTCACCGCCGCTGTGGCGGCTCGGTCAGTACACCATCGACGACGGCGGCGTGATGCGCCGCGTGTCGGTCTGCTACGCCGACGAGCTCCGCCCGCTCGACTCGCCCTCTCCCGCCCCGGTCGGATAGCGGTGAGGGCGCGGCGGCAGAACGAACCTGGGGTGCCACGTCCATGCCGCACCGTTTCCCGGCCCTGATCGCGGCTCCGCCGGCCGGGGCGGGGCGGCTGTGGCTGACCGGCCTGCGCCTGTTCGACGGCACCGGCGGCCCGCTGCGTGACGGCGTTGCGATACTGGTTGAGGACGGTGTCATCCGGCGGGTGGTGACCGGGCCGGAGCCATGCCCCCCGGGGGCGAGGCATATCGACGCGGGACAGCGGGCACTGCTGCCGGGGCTGATCGACGCCCACACCCACGCGGCGGGCCGCGTTCCGGCGGTGCTGCGGGGGGCGGAGGGGGTGCTGCCGGGGACGGCGGCGCACTTCCTGCAGGCCGAGCTGCGGGACTACCTGCGCCAGGGGGTGACCACGATCCGCGTCACCGGGTCGCAAGGGCTGGCGCCGCAGGAGGCCAGGCAGGCGATGCGCTACGGCGCGTTCCGGGGCCCGCGCGTGCTGACCTGCGGGAAGATCATCTCGGCCACCGCGCCCGGCGGCCGCTTCTACGGTGACATGTACCGCGAAGCCGACGGGCCCGACGACATGCGGCGGGCGGTCCGCGAGCAGATCCGGGCCGGGGCGGATTTCATCAAGGTCATGACCACCGGTGCCCGCTCCAACGAGATGGAAGATCCCGAGCCGCTCCAGCTGACCGCGGCCGAGCTTGCCGCCGTGACCGGCGAGGCGCACCGGATGGGGTTCAGGGTCGCCGCGCACGCCGAGGGGCTGCCCGGGTGCCAGGCGGCGATCGCGGCCGGCGTGGACACCATCGAGCACGGCATGTACCTGCACCGGCGGCCCGACCTGCTGACGGCGATGGCCGCGAGCGGCACGGTGCTGGTTCCGACGCTGTCGGGCTACTACTGGATGGCGGGGGCCGGTGATGCGGACGGCGAGGCGGCCGGGCCTGGCCCGCAGATGACGCCGATGCTGACCGAACTGGCCCGCCGCAACATCGAGGAGGGCGCCGCCAGCATGCGCGCCGCCAGGGACGGCGGGGTCAAGATCGCGCTCGGCAGTGACGTCAGTCTCGGCACCGGGCTGGAGATCGGCCGGATGATCCGCCATGGGCTCACCGCGCGGC
The DNA here is from genome assembly GCA_035518495.1 of Streptosporangiaceae bacterium. GTDB lineage: Bacteria > Actinomycetota > Actinomycetes > Streptosporangiales > Streptosporangiaceae > UBA9676. Next base: position 5,454 of record DATIXO010000035.1, on the reverse strand, counting down.
AGGCCCTCATGGCCGCGACCAGCACCGCGGCCGAGGCGCTGGGCCTGGCCGAGCACATCGGCACCGTGGAAGAAGGCAAGCTCGCCGACCTGCTGATCGTCGACGGAGACCCGCTGGCGGAACCGGACCTGCTCACCAGCGCCAGCAGGATCTGGCTGGTGCTGCAGCTCGGTGTCCCGGTCGCCGGCCAGGCCCTGGAGAGGGAAGCCGGCGGCGATGGTCACGATTCGTGGCGACCAGGCAGCAAGCACCGCGAATGGGCAGCAGGCGCAATACCGGGATGACTCCTGGAATGGCCACGGCCGGCGGCTCCTCGGGCGCGATCAGGCGACCTGGATGGAGCGTTTGGCGAGGCCGAGCCAGAAGCCGTCGATGACGGTCCGCGCGCCGGTGAGATCACCGGCGGCCGCGCCCAGGGTGACGAACAGCGGCGCGAAGTGCTCGGTCCGCGGGTGTGCCTGCCGGGCGGCCGGGGCCTTGTGCTGGAAGTCGAGCAGCGCGTCGATGTCGCCGCGGGCGAGCGCGTCGGCCCCCCAGTGGTCGAACTCTGACATCACCGACGACACCGAGCCGTCCATGCTCATGGCGCGCAGGTTGTGGGTGAAGAAGCCGCTGCCCACGATGAGGACGCCCGCGTCCCGGAGCGGCGCGAGCTTGCGCCCGACCTCGAACAGCCGCTGCGGGTCGAGGGTCGGCATCGAGACCTGCAGCACCGGGACGTCGGCATCGGGATACATCTCCACCAGCGGCACGTAGGCGCCGTGGTCCAGGCCACGCTCGGGTATGTCCTGCACCGGCAGGCCGGCCGCGCCCAGCAGCTTGCGGACGTCGGTGGCCAGCCCGGGCGCGCCCGGCGCCGGGTAGGTGACCCGGTAATACCGGTCCTCGAAGCCCCAGAAGTCATAGACCAGCGGCACCGTGGTGGTCGCGCCGATGGCCAGCGGCGCTGACTCCCAGTGCGCGGAGACCATCAGCACCGAGGCGGGCCGGGGGAGATCGCGGGACCAGTCCGCGAGCTGCCTGGTCCACAGCGCGTCGTCGGCGAGCGGCGGCGCCCCGTGGCTCAGGTAGATGGCGGGCATCCGGCCGGCCGCAGCCCCGCGCTCCGCGTCCGCTTCCTGGGCCGGTGCATGAGTCGCTGCTCCCTGGGCCGCTGCTTCCTGGGGCGGTGTGTGCTCGCCCGGCATCGCACTCCTCCTGCCGCTGGATGTGGCCGCTTGACGCCGATAACAGTTCACATTCAAACTACTGTCCGCCGCCCGCGAGCGCCTCCCGCCAGGCGCCGTGCCCCGGCCTGTTGATCAAGATCGTGAGGGCTCCGGGCCGGCTCAGCGCCCGCCGAGCCTGGTTTTCCCGTCGAGCAGTTCGCGTGCGATCTCCAGGTGCCCGGAGTGCGTGGCGGTCTCCTCGATCACGTGCAGGACGATCCAGCGGACGGTCGTGATCTGCTTGGTGTATTCCGGGTCATGGTGAAAGCCGAGCCCGCGCGGGGCCGCGGACAGCGGGGTGACGGCGAGGACCTCGTCGGATCGCCCGCACTCGTCGCGGTAGTTGGCGATGAGGTCGGCGCCGGGCCAGTCGCACGTGAAGGCGGCCTCGGGATCGTAGGCGCCTTCTTCCTCGTCCCCCGCTTCCTCCTCCGCCGGCCGTTCCTCCATCACGCCCGTGATCACGTGCTGGAGCCAGTGATGCTCGACGCCGCCGAGGTGCCAGAGCATCCCGGCCACGGTCCAGCCGGACGGCACGACCGGCCTGTGCCAGGCTTCCTCGGGCAGCCCCTCGACGATCTTCAGCACCGCGTCGCGCTGGTATCGCAGGAAGCTCAGCAGCATGCGCGGCTCATCGTCGTGGTTCGCATCGCTCGCCGCTGGTGACGCCGGTGGAGTGGTCTCAGAATCTGCCATGGTGCCCGTCCTTGGGGTTGGCCCGTCGCAGCCTACGACGGCGCAGGCACCCGGAACTCATCGCGGCAACGCGGCCGGCGGGGACCGAGTTACGGGGCGAGGAGCGGGCGGATCGCGTCGCCGAGCGCGGCTGGGACGTCACCCACCAGCAGGTGCTGGCCGTCGCGCACCACGTCCCGCCCAGCGGCCACCACGCCCCGCACGTCCGCCGCGGTGCCGGCGAAGATCACCGATTCCAGCGCCGTCGCCTCCGACAGGCCCGCCAGCCGCGGCGTGTCCAGCGCGACGGTCACCAGGTCGGCGAGCGCCCCCGGGGCGATCTCCCCGGCCTCCGGCCAGCCCAGGCAGGCATGCCCGGCCACGGTGGCCGCCCTGGCCAGCGCGGCGGCGCCGAAGTTACCGCGCTGGCCGGTGACGAGCCGCTCCCCCAGCTCCACCCGGCGCGCCTCCTCCAGCAGGTCGATCACGGCGTGGCTGTCGCTGCCCAGGCTCAGCGGGGAGCCAGCGGACGCCAGCGCCCTGGCCGGCCCGACGCCGTCCGCCAGGTCCGCCTCGGTGGTCGGGCACATGCACACCACGGTCCGGCTGCCGCCCAGCGCCTCGATGTCGCCCCCGGTGAGGTGGGTCGCGTGCACCACCGTCGTGCGGGGTCCGAGGGCACCGACCCGGTCGAGCAGGCCGGTGGGCGTGACCCCGTGCGCCGCCAGGCAGGCCTGGTTCTCGGCTATCTGCTCGGACAGGTGGGCATGCAGCGGCGCCCCGTACGCGTGCGAGCAGGCGATGACCGGATGCATCTGGCCCGGCGGCACCGCGCGCACCGAATGGATCGCGACCCCGAGCCGGGCGTGCGCGGCGAGCAGGCCGTGCTGGTCGGGCCCGAGCGCATGGACCCGCTGCGCCCACGCCTGGCCGTCGCCGTCGCCGAAGCGCAGCTGCGGGCCGGCCAGCGGTTCCGCTGAGCCGTCGGTGCCCAGCCCGCCGGACAGGTAGCACGTGTCGATCAGGGTGATCCGCACGCCCGCCTGCGCCGCCGCCTCCATCAGCGCCCGCCCCATCTGGTTCGGGTCGCGGTAGCGGGCGCCGCCGGCGGCATGGTGCAGGTAGTGGAACTCGCCCACGCAGGTGATCCCGGCCAGCGCCATCTCCGCATACACGGCCCTGGCCAGCGCCAGGTAGCTGTCCGGCTCCAGCCGCGAGGCCACCTGGTACATCCGCTCCCGCCAGGTCCAGAACGTTCCCTGCCCGGCCTGGACGGCGCCGCGCAGGGCGCGGTGGAACGCGTGGGAGTGGGCGTTGGCCAGGCCCGGCAGGGTGAGCCCGGGCAGGCGCTCCGTGCCCGCGGGCACATCGCCCGCACCGACGTCCGGCCGCACCGACGAAAAACGCCCGCCGACCGCCTCGATGAGCACGCCCGGCCGCACCCCGCCCGCCGGGAGCCAGGCCAGCTCGGCGTGCCACCGCCGCACCGTGTCCTCGGTCACCGGCGCCGCGGTGCCGGGCGCGTCCCCGGTCACCGGCACGCCGCCAGCCGCCCTGCCCCCGGTCACCGGCAGGCCAGGTCTGCCAGCACGGCGGCGAGCGCCTGCACCCCGGCCGCGCAGTCGGCGGGCTCGGCATGCTCGGCGGGCGAGTGCGAGACGCCGGTCGGGTTGCGCACGAACAGCATCGCGGTCGGCAGCCGGGCCGCCAGCACCCCCGCGTCGTGACCCGCGCCGGTCGGCAGCACCGGCGCCCGGATGTCCCGCGCCGCCAGCGAGGACGCCAGCGCCTCCCGCAGGCCCGGGTCGAACCGCACGGCGGGCGTGGCCGACTCCGGCTCCGCCGCCAGCTCCACCCCGTGGCTGGCCGCCGCCTCCCGCGCGGCCGCCAGCACCTCGCCGACCACCGCCTGCAGGGTTTCCTCGTCCGGGCCGCGGGCGTCCAGCCAGGCCGTCACCCGCGCGCTGACCGCGTTGACCGCGCCGGGCTCGGCGGCCACCTTGCCGACCGTGGCGAGCGCGCCATGCGAGGCCGCGGCCTGCCGGGCGGCGAGCACCGCGGCGGCAAAAGGCAGCATCGGGTCATGCCGGTCGGCGAGCACGGCCGTGCCCGCGTGGTCCGGCCGGCCGGTGAAGCCGAGCCGCCAGCGCCCGTGCGGCCAGATCTGCTCGCCGATCCCGATCGCCGCGTCCAGGTCCGCCAGCGCCCGGCCCTGCTCGATGTGCAGCTCCACGTAGGCACCGACGGTGGCGAGCAGGTCATCGTCGGGGCCGATGGCCTCCGGGTCGTGCCCGGCCACTGCCATCGCCTCGGCCAGCGTGATCCCCGCGGCGTCGGCCAGCGCCCGCGCCGTGCCCGGGTCGATGGCGCCGGCCAGCAGCCTGCTGCCCAGGCAGGCGACCCCGAACCGGGCGCCCTCCTCCTCGGTGAACGCCGCGACGCCCAGCGGGCGGACGGGCAGGCAGCCGCGCTCCCGCAGCAGGTCGAGCGCGGCGAACGCGGACACCACGCCGAGCGGGCCGTCGAAGGCGCCGCCGTCCGGCACCGAGTCCAGATGGCTGCCGGTCACCACCGCACCGGTCCTGGCCGGGGCGGCCGGCCCCCCGGCAGCGCTCTCCCGGGGCGGAGCGCCGGGAGGGTCCCACCACGCCCAGAGGTTGCCGTTGCGGTCGGTGAGCACGCGCAGCCCTCGTTCGGCCGCCGTCTGGGTGAACCATGCCCGGCACGCCGCGTCCTCCGGCGTCCAGGAGAAGCGGCGGTACCCGCCGGAGGCCCCGTCCCGGCCGACCGGCAGCAGCGACTCCCACAGGGCCTCGAAGCTCACGGCAGCGCCGCGGCCTCGCTCATCGGCACCCGCACCCCGCGCTCGGCCGCCACCTCAGCGGCCTCCTCGTACCCGGCGTCCACGTGCCTGATCACGCCCATGCCCGGGTCGTTGGACAGGACCCGTTCCAGCTTCTGCGCGGCCAGCGGGGTGCCGTCGGCGACGCATACCTGCCCGGCGTGGATCGAGCGCCCGATGCCGACCCCGCCCCCGTGGTGCACGCTCACCCAGGACGCGCCGGAGGCGGTGTTGACCAGCGCGTTCAGGATCGGCCAGTCGGCGATCGCGTCCGAGCCGTCGGCCATCGCCTCGGTCTCCCGGTAGGGCGAGGCGACCGATCCGCAGTCGAGGTGGTCGCGGCCGATCACGATCGGCGCCGCGATCTCCCCGCGCGCCACCAGCTCGTTGAAGCGCAGGCCAGCCTGGTGCCGCTCGCCGTACCCGAGCCAGCAGATCCGGGCGGGCAGCCCCTGGAAGTGCACCTTCTGCCTGGCCATCCGGATCCACCGGGCGAGCGGCTCGTTACCGGGGAACAGGTCGAGGATGGCCGCGTCGGTGGCGGCGATGTCGGCCGCCTCCCCGGACAGGGCCGCCCACCGGAACGGGCCCTTGCCCTCGCAGAACAGCGGCCGGATGTAGGCGGGCACGAACCCGGGGAACGCGAACGCGCGGGTGTACCCGGCCAGCTCGGCCTCGCCGCGGATCGAGTTGCCGTAGTCGAACACCTCCGCGCCCGCGTCCTGGAAC
>DATIXO010000034.1:0-63362 GCA_035518495.1 Streptosporangiaceae bacterium | reverse complement strand
GTGGGTCGGGAACGCCACCCACTGGCCCTTGATGAGGGCGACCCGGACGCCGCCGATCGGGCCGGAGAACGGCAGCCCCGCGAGCTGGGTGGACAGCGAGGCGGCGTTGATCGCCACCACGTCGTACAGGTGCTCCGGGTGGAGCGCCATGATCGTCTCGACGATCTGGATCTCGTTGCGCAGGCCCTTCACGAACGAGGGGCGCAGCGGCCGGTCGATGAGCCGGCAGGTCAGGATGGCGTCCTCGGACGGGCGGCCCTCCCGGCGGAAGAAGGAGCCGGGGATGCGGCCCGCGGCGTACATCCGCTCCTCCACGTCCACCGTCAGCGGGAAGAAGTCGAGCCCCTCCTTGGGCTGCCTGGACGCGGTGGTGGCCGACAGCACCATCGTCTCGTCGTCGAGATAGACGACCGCGGAGCCGTTGGCGAGGCGGGCCAGGCGGCCCGCTTCGAATCTGATCGTGTGTGTGCCGAACAGGCCGTTGTCAATGAACGCGTCGGCGGTGTGCACACCCTGCACGGGTGAGACCTCCTTGTGTGAGGTCCCGCGCCCGCCCGCTGCGGGTGACGCGCCGGCATCTGGCCGGGCTGGCTGCCGGCCGGTCTTCGATCGAAGCTCCCGGCCCGGGGAGTGACCCCGGCCCGAGAACCACTACCGAGGACCGGCTCTGGTGCCCTGTGCGTCCCCGGGCCGAGCCGCGGGACGTTTGTTCTCGAATACCTTGCTTCTGCTTGCTGGTGAACTGAGCTTGCTGCCGAACCTACCTGCGCAGGCCCAGCTTGCCGATGAGCGCACGGTAGCGCTCGATGTCCGTGCGGGCCAGGTACTGCAGCAGCCGCCGGCGGCGGCCGACCAGCAGCAGCAGCCCGCGACGGCTGTGGTGGTCGTGTTTGTGCACCTTGAGGTGCTCGGTCAGGTCGTTGATCCGCCGGGTCAGCAGCGCGACTTGGACCTCCGGCGAGCCGGTGTCACCCTCAGTCGTCGCGTGCTCGGCGATGATCTCCGTCTTCACGGCTGTTTCCAGCGGCACGTGGCATTCCCATCTTTTGCGTCTGATCACGGATGCCCGCGCGGACCGCGCGGCCCGCTCAGGCCAGAGGCTTACGGTGACAGAAGCTGCCCGGGGCCCCTCAGCCAGCCGCTTGAGGGTGCAGCTGACCGGGCCGGCGACGCCGGCCGATCACTCACGGTATCACGGCCCGGCCGCGGATCTGGCACCGCTGAGTCCCGCCCGCCCGGTTCCGTCAGCCGGCCCCGCCCACCGTGATGGCCCGCGCCTGGTCGACGTCGTGGCGCATCTGCCCGGCGAGCGCCGCCACGGAGGCGAACCGTTCCATGCCGCGCAGCCGGGCGGCGAAATCGGCCCCGGCGTGCACGCCGTAGAGTTCGAGGTCGTCCCGGTCCAGCGCGTATGCCTCGACGACCCGCTCCCGCCCGTCGAAGGTCGGGTTGGTGCCCACCGAGATCGCCGCCGGCCAGCGGGCCTCTTCGTACTCCTGGCCTTCCTGCTCACCCAGGACCGACAGCCACCCGGCGTAGACCCCGTCGGCCGGGATCGCGGTGTGCGGGAGCGTCTCCAGGTTGGCGGTGGGGAACCCGAGCGCCTTCCCGCGCCGGTGCCCCGGCACGACAACCCCCTCCACCCGGTGCATCCGGCCGAGGTCGGCCGCTGCGCCCGTCACATCGCCGTCGGCCAGCTTCTGCCGGATGAGGCTGGAAGAGATCTTGGTCCCGCCGTCCGTCAGCAGCGGCACGGGCTCGGCGGTGAAGTCGTACTTCTCACCCAGCTCGGCCAGCAGCGCCACGTCACCGGCCGCGCGGTGCCCGAAGCGGAAGTTCTCGCCGACCACCACGGCCGCCGCGTGCAGCCGGTCCACCAGCGCCGAGCGCACGAACTCCTCCGGGCCCAGCCGCGAGAACTCGGCGGTGAAGGGGAGCAGGCAGACCACATCGGCGCCCAGCCCGGCCAGCAGCTCCGCCCGCCGGGCAGCGGTGCACAGCAGCACCGGGTGGGAGCCGGGCCGGATCACCTCCGCCGGATGCGGGTCGAACGTGAGCACGACCATCGGCTGCCCGAGCCCGCGGGCGGCATCCACCGCGCTGGTGATGATGCGCTGGTGGCCCCGGTGCACGCCATCGAACACGCCGATGGTCACCACGCACCGGCCCCAGTCCGCGGGCACGTCCCCCAGGCCCTGCCACCGGTACACCACGCCTCCTCGTTCTGTGACGGCTTGCGTTCTCCGCCACCCAAGCCTGCCACGTCACGCCCGCTGCTCCCCCCGCTGGGGATCATCCGCCTGGCCGCCGGCTGGCCCGGCCGGCGGCTGGGGCAGCTGCCGGACGGCGCCGGCGAGGGTCTTGATGGCCCACCCGGCCGTCTCGGCCGCCTGCGCCGGGTCCAGGCCGAGATAGTCCTTCCAGTACAGCCAGGCCATCGGAGATGTCAGCAGGACAACCGACCGCAGCAGCAGGGCAGCGGTGTCCTCGTCTGCCTCCTCGAGGCTGTCGCTGAGGGCCGTGCGGATCATAGCGAGGCGCGTGGAGACGTTGGGCCGGGGCACCCGGTCGGGGTCGGGCGCGGCGAGGGTCCAGCGGACCGGGTTCTCCATCTCCGCGGACCGCTGGAACACCGTGCGCACCGCGTCCGCCAGGCCGTCGGCTGACGCGGGCGCGAGCCCGGCGGCGACCGTCTGGAACTGATAGCGCGCGAAGGCGCCGAACAGGTCCCGCTTGGTGGGGAAATGCCGGTAGAGCGTGGGCTCAGACACACCGGCCCGGCTCGCGACCGACGCCATGGAGATCTCCAGCGGGTGCTCCTCGTCGATCAGTGCGGCCAGCGCCTCAAGGATGCGCCGCTCCGTGAGCGCCCGCTGGGCCTGGCGGAGCGAGGGTCTTGACGAGTCAGCTACCATACATATGATAGTAACACTATCACCTAGTTAGGGGGGCTATCTCCTATGTCCAACGTCGACGAGGTACTGCAGGGCATCTACCAGGCGATCAACACCGGTGAGCTGGACCTGCTGGACAAGTTCGTGGCCGCTGACTACATCGAGCACAGCGAGGGCTACCGCGGCGTCGAGCCCTTCCGGCAGCAGATCATGGCCTTCCGGGCCGCCTTCCCCGACCTGCACGTGACCGTGGATGATGTGCTGGCCGCCGGTGACCGGTTCGCCAGCCGGACGACCGTGACGGGCACGCACACCGGCGACCTCATGGGCATGCCAGCGACCGGCAGGCCGATCAGCGTGGAGGCCGTCGACATCGGCAGGATCGAGAACGGGCAGGCCAAGGAGCGCTGGGGCGGCCTGAACATGTACGCGCTGCTCACCCAGCTCGGCGTGATCCCCGCCCCTCAGGCGGGCTAGGGACGCGCCCTCCACCCGGCCGCAGGGCGTCCCTCGCAGCTGCCCGCGGGCGCCCTGCGGTCTCAGGGCACGAACACGGCCAGCGGCCTGGCGCGGCCGGCCCGCTCCTCGACCAGCGCGACCAGGGTGCCGTCCGGCGCCAGCGCGGCCACCGGCCCGGCAGCGCCCGCCGCGTCCAGGCTGGCAGCGTCCAGGCTGGCACCGTCCAGGCTGGCACCGTGCGACAGGGACTGCGCCTCGGCCTCGCTCAGCCGCCGGACCGGGAAGGCGGCGGCCGCCGCCTCCGCCAGCGGGATGACCCCGAACCCGGCCGCGAGCTCGGCCAGTTCGCGGGCGTCGCTCAGCCGGTAGGGGCCGACCCGGGTGCGCCGGAGCATGGTCAGGTGCCCGCCCACCCCGAGCGAGGATCCCAGGTCACGGGCGAGCGCGCGGACGTAGGTCCCACTGGAACAGCGCACCGCCGCGGTCACGTCCAGCAGCTCCCCGGCCGGCCCGGCCGGGCGGGGGTCGCTGATGGTGAACTCCTGCACGGTCACGGCCCGCGCCTCCAGCACCGGCGCCGCCCCCTCGCGGGCCAGCTGGTAGGCGCGCCTGCCGCCCACCTTGATGGCGCTGACCACCGGCGGGACCTGCTGGATCTGCCCGGTGAGCGCCGCCGCGGCCGCCTGTACCCGGCCCGGCGCCAGCTCACTGGCGGGCGCGCCCGCCACCACCGTCCCGTCGGCGTCGCCGGTGTCGGTGGCCTGGCCCAGCCGGATGGTGGCCAGGTACTCCTTTTCCGTGAGCGCCAGATGGCCGAGCAGCCGGGTGGCCTTCTCCACGCCGATCACCAGCACCCCGGTCGCCATCGGGTCAAGCGTCCCGGCATGACCGACCCGGCGGGTGCCGGCCAGGCGGCGGATCCGGGCCACCACGTCATGTGAGGTCAGCCCGGGGGGCTTGTCCACGATGACCAGCCCGCTGGTGGCGGTCACCGGCCCGGGCCACCCGCCGCGCCCCGGCCGTCGGCCCCGCCGCGCCCGCCGTCATTCTCGTCACCGTCGTCCTCGTCGCCGTCATCCTCGTCACCGCCGGCGGCATCCGCGGGCTGACGGTAAGGGTCGGGGTCGCCGGCCGGCTGGGCGCCCTCACGGGCGGCGGCCAGCGCGGCGTCCGCCGCCCGCGCGCGCGCCACCAGGTCCTCCATCCGCTGTGCGCCCTCGGGCAGCGTGTCACGCACGAACGCCAGCGAGGGGGTGTGCCGCAGCCCGGTCTGGCGGCCCACCTCGGAGCGGATCAGCCCGGTGGCGCTGGCGAGCGCGGCGGCGGTGCCCGCCTGGTCCTCCGCCGTGCCGTAGACGGTGTAGTAGACGGTCGCCTCCCGCAGATCATTGGTGATCCGCGCCTCGGTGACCGTCACGAAGCCGAGCCGCGGGTCCTTGACCCGCCGCTCCAGCATCTCGGCCACGATCCGGGCGATCCGGTCGGCGAGCTTGCGTGCCCGCGCTGCGTCCATGACCCTCTCACTCCTCCTCGCTGACCAGCCGGTGCCGCGCCGACAGCAGCGCGATCTCGGGCCGGGCGGCGACCAGGCGCTCGCACGCCTGCAGCACCTCGGTGGCGTGCGCGGCCGTCGAGGACACCACGGCCACCCCGATCTCCGCCCGGCGGTAGCGGTCCAGCCTGCCGGTCTCGGCCACCGCCGCGCTGGGCTGCCGGCGCCGCACCTCGGCGATGATCGCGGCGACCGCCGAACGCTTCTGCTTCAGCGACCGCACGTCACCGAGCAGGATGTCCAGCGTCAGCGCGCCCACGTACACCGCGGCCTGCCCGGGCCGTCATCCACGCTGGCCAGGTCGTGCGCTCGGAGACCCCTGAACAATGGCCGCCCGGCTCGCGTGTCCCCGCATCCCGGCTGGCGGCGTTGTCGTCATCGCACGTAGCTCCACTACGTGCTCCTCCTCCGCCTGGCCATCCGGGCGCGGATGACCCGCTCCCTTATCGGGCGCCATTATTCAGCGGCCTCCTAGTCCCGCGGCTTCTCCCGCATCTCGTAGGTCTCGATCACGTCCTCGACCTTGACGTCGCTGTAGCCGATGCCGATGCCGCACTCGTAGCCCTCACGGACCTCGGTCACGTCGTCCTTGAACCGCCGCAGCGAGTCCACGGTGAGGCTTTCCGACACCACCACACCGTCGCGGACCAGGCGTGCCTTGCTGCCCCGGGTGATGGTGCCGGAACGGACGATGCAGCCGGCCACGTTGCCGACGCGCGGCACCCGGAAGACCTCCCGGATCTCCGCCGTGCCGAGCTGCGCCTCCTCGAACTCGGGCTTGAGCATGCCCTTGAGGGCCGCCTCGATCTCCTCGATCGCCTGGTAGATGACCGAGTAGTAGCGGATGTCCACGCCCTCGCGCTGGGCCAGCTCGCCGGCCCGGCCGGCCGGCCGGACGTTGAAGCCGACGATCACCGCGTCCGACGCGATGGCCAGGTTGACGTCATCCTGGGTGATCGCGCCGACGCCACGGCCGATCACCCGCAGGGCCACGTCCTCGCCCACATCGATCTTGAGCAGCGCGTCCTCCAGGGCCTCGACCGACCCGGACACGTCACCCTTGATGATGAGCAGCAGTTCCTCACGCTCGCCGGACTTCAGCGCGGACTCCAGGTCCTCCAGCGTGACCCTCGGCCGCCGCTGGGCGAACAGGGCCGTGCGCTCACGGGCCTCCCGCCGCTCGGCGATCTGCCGGGCCACCCGTTCGTCGGACACGACCAGGAAGTTGTCGCCAGCGTCGGGCACCGCGTTGAGCCCGAGCACCTGCACCGGCCGCGACGGCGGCGCGTCAGGGACCGGGTCCGCGTTCTCGTCCAGCAGCGCCCTGACCCGGCCGAACGCCTCACCGGCCACGATCGAGTCCCCGACGTTCAGCGTGCCGCGCTGCACCAGCACGGTCGCCACCGGGCCGCGGCCCTTGTCCAGGTGCGCCTCGATCGCGACGCCCTGTGCGTCCTGCTCGGGGTTGGCCCGCAGGTCGAGTTCGGCGTCGGCGGTCAGGATGACCGCTTCCAGCAGGGCATCGATACCGGTGCCCTCCCTGGCCGAGACGTCCACGAACAGGGTCGTGCCGCCGAACTCCTCGGCCACCAGGCCGTACTCGGTCAGCTGGGCGCGGACCCTGGCCGGGTCCGCCCCTTCCTTGTCGATCTTGTTGACCGCCACCACGATCGGCACCGACGCCGCCTGGGCGTGGTTGAGCGCCTCGGTGGTCTGCGGCTTGACACCGTCGTCCGCCGCCACTACCAGGACCACCAGGTCGGTGGTCTCGGCGCCGCGGGCACGCATGGCGGTGAACGCCTCGTGACCGGGGGTGTCGATAAAGGTGATCTTGCGACTGGTCCCGTCCACCTCGGTCGTGACCTGGTAGGCACCGATGTGCTGGGTGATGCCGCCCGCCTCCCTGGCCACCATGTTGGTGTGCCTGATGGCGTCGAGCAGCTTGGTCTTGCCGTGGTCGACATGGCCCATGACTGTGACCACCGGCGGGCGCGCCTGCAGGTCGGCGTCCTCGCCCTCGTCCTCACCGAACTCGATGTGGAACGACTCCAGCAGCTCCCGGTCCTCCTCCTCGGGGGAGACGACCTGGACGTTGTAGTTGAGCTCGGCGCCGAGCAGCTGCAGGGTCTCGTCGTTCACCGACTGGGTGGCGGTCACCATCTCGCCGAGGTGGAAAAGCACCTGCACGAGCGAGGCCGGGTTCACCCCGATCTTGTCGGCGAAGTCGCTCAGCGACGCGCCCCGGGACAGCCGGATGACCTGCCCGGTCCCGCGCGGGATCTGCACGCCGCCGATCGACGGCGCCTGCATGTTGTCGAACTCCTGGCGCCGCTGCTTGCGCGACTTGCGGCCGCGCGAAGGCCGGCCGCCGGGGCGCCCGAACGCGCCCTGGGTGCCGCTGCGGCCGCGGCCGCCGCCACCGGGGCGGCCACCGCCGCCGCCCACACCGGGCCGCGGGCCGCCGGGGCCGCCACGCGGGCCAGCGCCCACGCCGCCGCCTGGGCCGCCTCGCGCCCCGCCCGGACGGGGACCGGCGCCCGCGCCGCCGGGGGCGCCACGGCCGGGGCCACCGGCACCGCCGGGGCCGCCACGGCCGGAACCCGGGCGCGGCGGCATGTTGCTCGGGCTCGGCCGGGGGCCGCCGGGCCGCTGCATGTCAGCAGGGCTGGGGCGCCCGCCTCCGGCGCCAGCCGGCCGCGGGCCGCCCGGGCGGCCGGCGCCGGGCGCGCCGGGTCCCGCCGGGGCGGGGCGGCCAGGCGCCCCGCGCGGGGCGAGTCCCATGCCGGTCGCGGTCGGGCTGTAGGGGTTGTTGCCGGGCCGCGGGCCGGTGCGCGGCGCCGGGCGGGCGCCAGGCCGGGGCGCGCCCGGGCGGGGCGCGGCCGGTCCCGGCCGCGGGCCGGGGCGGGGCCCGGCGGGCCCCGCGGGCCCAAGCTGGGCGGCCGGGGCCGCTGGCTGGGCCGGCGACGCGTCAGAGAAGGACGCCGGCACCGGCGGCGGGGTGGCGGGAGCGGCCGGCTCCCGGGCGGGTGCCTGGGCACCCCCGGCCGGCGACGGCACACCGGCCTCGCCCGGCGGCCCAGCCGGTGACGGTGCCGACGGGGCAGGAGCCGGGGCGCCATCGGCGACGGCCGCCGGGCCGCCAGCCGCCTTGCGGCCGCCGTTCTGCCCGTCCGCCCCGGCCGGTGTGGCCGCGGGCGTCTCCTCGCCGGGGCGGCCTGGTGCCTTCTTGGCCTGTCCCTGTCTCGGCGCCTGTGCCGAGAACGCTTCCTTGAGCCTGCGGACGACCGGCGCCTCGATCGTGGAGGACGCCGACCGCACGAACTCGCCCATTTCCTGGAGCTTGGCCATCACGGCCTTGCTCTCGACGCCGAACTCTTTCGCGAGTTCGTATACCCGGACCTTCGCCACTGCGCTCCCTCTGCTCGGTCCGGCTCGTGCCGGACCCTCGTGGCGCCGGCCCGGGCAGCGCGTGCTCCGGCCGGCGTCAGACTGTGCTGTTCATCGCCGCGTTCTCATCAGGCGCTCATCACGATCGGATCCTGCTTTCCCGGCAATGCCGTTCATGTCGTTGCCTGCCCCGGGCTCCCCGCACCGCTGTGCCAGATACTCCCCGAGCGTGCCGGTGGCCAGTGGTCCCGGCAGGCGCAGCGCCCGGGCGAACGCCCGCCGCCGCTCCGCCTGCTCGAAGCATTTCTGGCTGAGATGCAGGTAAGCGCCTCGGCCAGGCAGCCGCGCCCGGGGATCGGGGACGATCTCGCCGTCCCTTCCCACCACGCGCAGCAAGTCGGACTTGGCCGCGCGGGCCCTGCACCCGACGCACGTCCGGACCACAGGTGTGGGCGGGGTCGGCCGCGGGGACCGTATTGCCATTCCGGACGTTAGCTTACCGCGCCGGGGCATCGGTGACGCCGCGGCTGCTAGGTGGAACGCGCCGCTCGCCGCCGGTGTTCCCCTCCGCGCCTGGCCCGGCCGCCTCGGTGTCGGGCCGGATATCGATCTTCCAGCCGGTCAGGCGGTGGGCGAGCCGGGCGTTCTGCCCTTCCTTGCCGATCGCCAGCGACAGCTGGTAGTCCGGCACGATCACCTGCGCCACCCGGGCCTGGGCGTCCACGATGTGCACCCGCGCCACCCGGGCCGGGGAGAGCGCGTTGGCGACGAACTCGGCCGAATCGTCGGAGTAGTCCACGATGTCGATCTTCTCGCCGTGCAGCTCGGTCATCACGTTGCGCACCCGGCTGCCCATCGGCCCGATGCAGGCGCCCTTGGCGTTGATCCCGGGCTGGTGCGACGTCACCGCGATCTTCGTGCGGTGGCCGGCCTCACGGGCGATGGCGACGATGTCCACGGCGCCGGATGCGATCTCCGGCACCTCCAGCGAGAACAGCTTCTTCACCAGGTTGGGATGGGTCCGTGACAGGGTGACCGACGGCCCCCGGTATCCCTTGCGCACGTGCAGCACGTAGCAGCGCAGCCGCTCACCGTGGACGTAGCGCTCGCCCGGCACCTGCTCGGTGGGGGGCAGGATGGCCTCGATCTTGCCGAGATCGACCAGCACCGCGCGCGGGTCCTTGCCCTGCTGGATGACCCCGGCCACGATGTCGCCCTCGCGCCCGGCGTACTCACCGAACGTGAGCTCGTCCTCGGCGTCCCGGAGCCGCTGCAGGATCACCTGCCGGGCGGTGGTCGCGGCGATCCGGCCGAACCCGTCCGGGGTGTCGTCGTACTCCCGCAGCACTTCGCCGTTCTCACCGGTCTCCGCCGCCCACACCGTCACGTGCCCGGTGCCCCTATCGACCTCGACCCGCGCGGTCGGCGCCGCCCCCCCCGAGCGGTGGTAGGCCACCAGCAGCGCGTCCTCGATGGCCTTGATGGCCAGCTCCATCGAGATGTCCTTCTCGCTTTCCAGGCTGCGCAGGACACTCAGGTCAATGTCCATCGGCCCTCCCCCCTGCCGGCGGGCCGGAGGCCGCGCCCGCCGGTGCGCCGTCCTGGCCGCCGGGCTCGTCCGCGAGCCTGCCGAACTCCACCTGCACCCGGCCCGGGCCCAGCTGGGCGTAGCCGAACTCGCGGCGGGCGCCGCCGACCTCCAGGATGACCCCGCTGTCACCGGCAGTGATCACGCGTCCCTCGATCGGCCCGGCTGGCCCGCCCGGCCCGTCCGGCCCGTCCGGCCCGGCCTGCGCCGCCTCCGGCGCCAGCCCGGCAGCGGGCGGGGAAGGGGAAACGCCGGGATCGCCGGTGCCGGGGCCGGGACCGCCGGGGCCGGCCAGCGGTACCCGCACCAGCCTGCCCGCGGCCCGGCGCCAGTGACGTGGCTCGGTCAGCGGGCGGTCCACGCCCGGTGAGGACACCTCCAGCGTGTAGGGCGCGTCCCCCATCGCCCCGGTGCCGTCAAGCCGGGCCGAAACCTCGCGGCTGACCAGCGCGATGTCGTCCAGGCTCACGCCGCCGTCGGCGTCCACGATCACGCGCAGCAGGCGGCGGCGCCCGGCGGTGCCGATCCGCACCGACTCCAGGTCCAGGCCGGCCGCCCGCATGACGGGCGCCAGCAAGGCCTCAAGCTCGGCCGTATCCACGTAGCGGCGACCGCCGGCACGCGGCGCGGCCGGTGCCCCGGCGCCGCCGCGGGTGCGGTCAGGACGTGACGATCCGTGACGGGAATCTGTGCGCATCACGACCTCCTCGTCCACGACCTGTGCTGCTGCCTGCCCCGTCTAGGGTATCCGGACCACGCGGCCGTATTGCCCTCCCGCGCCGGGTGGCAACACGCCGTGATCGGCGGGTCCCGCGGGGGCCCGTCATGGTGCGATGGCCGACGGTGGCCGGCCGCCCATGGCATGCTGGGATGCCCGGCGGCGGACGGATGGCAGGAGGCAGCGTGGGACGTGTGGCGACGCGGCGCAGCGTCCTCGCCGCAGCTGCGTCGCTGTCCCTGGCGGCCGCCGGGTGCGGGAAGGGCATCGGCGCGCTGGGCACGCCGCCGCGGCTGCTGCCCGATGTCGCTGTGGCGCGCGATGCCATCGCCGGGGAAAACCTCATGATCTCCCGGTACGACGCCGCGCTGGCGGCGGTGCCCGCCCTGGCCGGCTCGCTGACCCCGCTGCTGGAGCAGCACCGCGAGCACCTGGTCCGGCTGCAGGCGCGGCTGATCGAGCCTGCCGCGGGCAGCCAGCAGGATCAATCGCCCTCCGGGCCCGCCCCCACGGCCCCCCCGCAGGTGCCCGCCTCCCCCGCTGCCGCGCAGGCCTACTTGCGGGAGGCCGAGCAGACGGCGGCGAGCACGCTGCTTGGCCAGCTCACGGCCGCATCGCCCTCCCTTGCCCAGCTGCTCGCCAGCATCGCGGCCTCGGAGGCCAGCCACGCGCTGCTGCTCGTCCCGAACCGGCGGTCCACATGAGCGCTTCCCTTTCCGCGCCCGAGGCCGTGACGGCGGGCCAGAACCAGCTGATGGCAGCCCAGCCCGCGGCCATCGCGGCGCTGCAGGCGGCACTGAACGCCGAGCACGCGGCGGTCTACGGTTACGGTGTCGCCGGGGCACACCTGACCGGGGCCAAGCAGAAGGCCGCGGCGCGGGGCTGGGCGGCCCACGAAGCCGCCCGCGACACCCTGTCCAGCATGATCATCGCCCTGGGGGGCCAGCCAGCGGCCGCGGCCGCGGCCTACCGGCTCCCGTTCCCGGTGCGCGGCAAGCAGGCCGCCATCATGCTGGCGGCGGTGCTGGAGGACCGGGTGGCCGCGGCCTATCTCGGGCTGGTCGCGCTCGGCAATGCCAGGCTGCGCATGTTCGGGGCGCGGGCCGTGCAGGTAGCCGCGCTGCGTGCCACCAGCTGGCGCGGCGAGGCGCTCGCGTTCCCCGGGCTGGAGGTGCCGGTATCCGGCCCGGTACCGGCTGCCCAGGGCGCGAGCCGGCCGGCGCCGGGCCCGTCCACCCCGGGCCCGTCCACGTCCGGCGGGTGATCGCAGCCGCCGCTGGCCGGGCCAGCCGACGGCCAGCACCCCCGGCCGCCCCGTGAGCCCGGGCCGGCCGTGCGGGCTGGCACGCACGGGTCAGCCCGCCGCAGCGGCCGTCCAGCCGTAAGCGGGTCGTGAGGGCTTCCTCGATGATGGCGGCCGCGGCATCCAGGTCGCCCTCCTCGGCGATCCGCTCGGCCCACGGCCACCAGAACCACCAGTTGCCGTTCTGGCAGCGCGAGGCGTAGACATCCCCGGTCGTGCCGTCGGCCGCTGGATGGGCGACCTGCAGCCGCGGTACCCGGCCGGCCGGGACGATGAGGCTCACGCCCATGCCCCGCTCGGTGAGGGTCCCGGCAAGTCGCTCAAGCCGGTGGAGGGTCTCGGTGCCATGCGGAGGCGCGTGGGGCTCCAGCCGCGTAAGGGTTGCCATCAGGGTCATCCTTGGTGATGAAAGACAAACGCACGGTGATACTACGAAGGGAAACGGCGGTGCGCCGGGAGTTGCCCGGATCGTCCCGAACTGTCGGGGCGGCCACCGGCCTGGCGGCCGGTCTCACCCCGGCGGTCCGGGGAGCGGCCCGGGCAGCGGCCCGGGCAGCGGCTCGGCGTGCAGCACGGTCAGCCGCGACACCGGCCGGGTCAGCGCGACGTACAGGCGGTGCAGGCCGCGGGGGTGCGCGGCGATCCGGGCCGGCTCGACCACGATCACATCGTCGAACTCCAGCCCTTTGGCCAGGGAGACGGGCACCAGCGTGAGCCGCTCGTCCGCGTTCGCGCCATCGAGCACCTGATGGCCGACACCGGCCGCGCTGAGCATCCCGTGCAGCGCCGGGACCTGCTCGTCCGAGGCGATCACCGCGGTCGAGCCGGGCTGGGCCAGCGCCTGCTCGCAGGCCGCGGCGAGGTGGCCGGGCAGCGCCCTGGGCCCGACCGGGGTGACGGTCAGCGACCCCGGGTCCTGCCGCAGCGACCGGGCCGGCGCCAGGCCCGGCGCCAGGGCGGGCAGGAGCGTGCTGGCGAAGTCGAGGATCTGCCGCGGCACCCGGTAGCCGGTGTCGAGCACCTGCATCCCGGCCTCCGGCTTACCGAGGTGGGCGAGCAGCTGCGGCCAGCTGGCCGCCGCGGCCGGGGCCGTCGCCTGCGCGAGGTCGCCGAGCACGGTGGCCGAGCCGGTCGCGCAACGCCGGCCGACCGCGCGGCACTCCATGGGCGAGAGGTCCTGCGCCTCGTCGACCACCACGTGGGCGAGGCTGGGGGTCCGCTCGATGAGGTCGCTGGCCTCGTCGATGAGCACCGCGTCCGCGGCCGTCCAGCGCGCGCTGGCCGGCCCGCGGGGCGGGCGGTCCCAGCAGATCGCGGCCTGCTCGGACTCCTCGAGGATGCCGTCCGCGGCGCTGGCGAGCAGGGCCGGGCCGGAGAGCAGGCGCATGACGAGGCGGACCGGATCGGCGGCCGGCCAGGCCGCGTCGACCGCCGCGCGGACCTGCCGCGTCCTGCGCACCGCCTCGTGGGTCCGGTCATCGGTGGCCTCGCCGGCCGCCTCCATCCGGGTCAGGATCACGTGCGCGATGCGATGGCCCAGCATGGTGCGGCCGGCGCCGTAACGGACGCCGCGCTCACGCAGCTCCCGCATGAGTTCCGCGATCTCATGCCCGGGCACCCGCCACCGCCACGACCCGCGGGTGAGGACCAGCGCCTCGGCGGGCTCGCTCAGGCCCGCCCACAGCGCCCGGCGCAGCACCTCCGCCATCCGCGCGTCGCCCTTGACCTGGGCGGCACGCGCGGAGTCGGCAGCCCGGACACTGACGGTGGCGACCAGGCCGGGGATGGTCTGCTGGGCGACGTCGGCCTCGCCGAGCGCGGGCAGGACGTCGCGGATGTAGGACAGGAACGCCCGGTTGGGGCCGATCACCAGCACGCCGCCGCGCAGCATCCGGTCCGGGTGCGCGTAGAGCAGGTAGGCGACCCGGTGCAGCCCGACCGCGGTCTTCCCGGTCCCGGGCGCGCCCTGCACGCACAGGCTCTGGTCGGCGCTGGCGCGGACGATGTCGTCCTGGTCCGGCTGGATGGTCGCCACGATGTCGCGCATCGGGCCCGACCGCGGCCGCTCGATCTCCTCGATCATGATGCGGCTGACCTGCGGGCCGCCCGGCCCGGCCGCGCCCTGCCCGGGGCCGGTGAACGGCTCGTCCTCATAGGCGGTGAGCTCGCCACCGGAGAACCCGAACCGGCGCCGCAGCGCCAGGCCCATCGGGTCGGTGGCGCTGGCGCGGTAGAAGGGCCGCGACACCGGCGCGCGCCAGTCGATGACGACCGGGTGGCCGTCGCGGTCGTGGATGTGGCGGCGGCCGATGTGCAGCTGCTCACCGGGCAGCGGCCTCCCGCTCCCGGCGCCGCCGCCCGCCGCACCGCCCGGCTCGCCGGTTCCCGCCAGCCATTCTGGATGCACAACGAGGCCTTCGGCGTAATCGAGCCGTCCGAAGAACAGCGGTGCGTCGGGGATGTCCCGCAGGGCTTCGGCCCTGCGGTGCAGGTCGGCCTTGAGGTACTCCTGGGACACCCGGTCCCCCGCCATCGCGCGCAAGCCGAGCACGTGCTCGCGCATCAGCCGCAGAAACTCGCGCGAGCGGCGCAGGTGGTCGCGCTCGGCGGCAAGAACGGGGTCGGGCGGGCCGCTGGGCTGGACGGCGGCAGGCGGGCCGGAGGT
Organism: Streptosporangiaceae bacterium; assembly: GCA_035518495.1. Classification (GTDB taxonomy): domain Bacteria; phylum Actinomycetota; class Actinomycetes; order Streptosporangiales; family Streptosporangiaceae; genus UBA9676. The sequence continues at coordinate 48,796 of DATIXO010000034.1, read as the reverse complement.
GGCGGGCTGGGGGCCGGGGGGACCGGATGGCGGCCGGCCGTGGGTGCGGCGCTGGCCGGCGGGACCGGCGGCCGCGGCGGGTGCGGGGCTGGGCGGCGGGGCGGCGTCACCGGCCCCGCTGGCCGAGGGCATGCGTCATCACCTCGATGGCTAGGGGATGGGCACAAGAGCCAGCAGCCTACCAAGTCCCCTTGCCGCGGTCAGCTTGATTTTTTGGCCGCGGTCAGCTTGATTTTCTGCGGCCGGGGCGGGCGGGACGGGCCGGGGCGGTCACGGCCGGCGGGCTGGGGGCAGCCATTCCCGGCCAGCCTGGCCCCGCCCGGGTAGCGGCCAACCGCCCGCGCGCGGGCCCGATGCCGGCCCGCGCGGCGGACGGCGGCCCTGGCCGGGCGGCCTGGTTAAGCGCCACAATGTCGCCATGACCGCAGATGCCGCGCCGCCGGTGCAGGCGGGAGCCCGGCCGCTGCTGTCCGTCCAGGGGCTCGCCGCCCGGTTCGGGCCGCTGCGGGCGCTCGACCGCGTCGACCTGAGCCTGCGGCCGGGTGAGCTGGTGGCACTGGCCGGCGAGAACGGGGCGGGGAAGACAACGCTGGTCCGCTGCATCTCCGGTGACATGGCCCCCAATGCCGGGGAGATACTGCTGGCGGGACGGCCGGTGCCCGCGGACCCGGCAGCGGTGCTGCGGCGCGGGGTCGCGGTGGTCTGGCAGGACCTGGCCCTCTGCGACAACCTGGACATCGCGGCGAACATGCTGCTCGGGCGCGAGCGCAGCAGGTTCCTGCTCTCCGACACCCGGCAGCGGGCGGCAGCGGCCGACCTGCTGCGCGCCCTGGGGATCCCGCTGCACGACCCGTCCCGCAGCGTCCGCACCCTGTCCGGCGGGCAGCGCCAGCTACTGGCGGTGGCGCGGGCGATGAGCTGCCAGCCGCAGCTGCTCATCCTGGACGAGCCCACGGCATCCCTGGGGGTGACCGAGGCCGCCCAGGTGGAGGGGCTCATCACCAGCCTGCGGCTGCAGGGCACGACCATCTTGATGGTCTCCCACGACATCGAGCAGATGTTCCGGCTGGCCGACCGGATCGTGGTGCTCCGCCACGGCCGGGTGGCCGGCGACGTCCGCCCCGATTCCGGCCACCCGGACGAGGTCGCGGCCCTGGTGTCGGGCCAGCGGGTGGACTCCTCGGCCCGCCGCCAGCTCACCCGCCTGCACGGGCTGGCCGACAGGCTGGCCTCGGCCGACCCCTCGTCCAGCCTGTCGCTGATCCTGTCCGCGCTCGGCGCCGCCCTGGGCACCGAACGGCTGTGCATCCACCTGCTTGAGCGCACGGAAACCCTGGTCTGCGCCGCGTCACTCGGCCTCCCGCCGGCCCTGCTGGCCGCCTGGTCGCGGCTGGGCTACGGCCCGGCCGGCGGCCCGGTCGGGCTCGCCGCCGCCACCGCCGAGGTGGTCGTGGACGACAACGTGCGGGCCAGCGCCACCTGGGCACCGTTCCAGGACCTGGCCAGGGCGGCCAAGGTCAGGAGCTCGTGGGCGGTGCCGGTGCTGGGGCCGAGCGGGCTGATCGGCGTGATCACCGTGTTCCGGCAGGTCACCGGGCGCCCGCAGCGGGACGAGCTCGACCTGGTCTCGGTGTACGCCGGCCATGCCGCGAGCGCGGTGGAGCGGGACCGGTTGCTCGACCAGGTCACCGCGCGCAACCGGGTGCTGGAGACGATCCGGGAGATGCTGGAGACGCTGGCCGGCCCCGTCCCGGTGCCCGAGGGGCTCGGCGTCGCGCTGCGGGCCCTGCGGCGCGGCCTGCAGGCCGATGAGGTGGCGCTGGTCAGCCACTCCCCCGATGGCGCGCCGCGCAGCCGCGCACACGCCGGGAGCCACCAGCCGGGCCGGCTGTCCCAGCCGGTGGCCGGCACCGCGGCCCAGGCGCTCGCCGCCGCCCACCACGACGGCAGGGCGAGGAGCGCCGACGGCGAGCGGCAGCTGTCGGTGGCGTTCCCGGCGCCGGGCGGCCCGGCGGTCCTGGTCGCCAGCTGGCGGAGCCGGTCGGCCACCGCGGACGCGGTGGCGCTGATGGAGGACGCGGCCCACTCGCTGCGGCTGGCCCTGGAGCGGGAGGCGGCAGCGGCGGCGCACGAGGAAGCGGCCACGCTGCGCCGGTCACAGGAGCTCCAGCGGAGTTTCCTGTCCAGGCTGAGCCATGAGCTGCGCACGCCGCTCACCGCGATCCGCGGTTACGCGACCAGCCTGCTGCAGACCGATGTGACCTGGGACGCCGCTTCGCAGCACCGGTTCCTGGGCCGGATCTCCGCCGAGTCGGCGCGGCTGGGCCGGCTGGTCGGCGACCTGCTCGACTTCTCCGCCATCGAGTCGGGGATCCTGCGGCTGCAGCACGACTGGTGCGAGATCGCGCTGGTGCTGGAGGCGGCCATCGCCTGCCTCCCCCAGCCGGGTGCGTCGATGGTGGAGGTCACCTGCCACCCCGCGCTGCCGACCGTCTGGGCCGACCATGACCGGCTGGAGCAGGTGTTCGTCAACCTGCTCGACAACGCGATCCGGCACAACCCGCCGGGGACCCTGGTGAGCGTGACGGCCGAGCCCGGCCGCGGCGGCGAGGTGATGATCGCCGTCTGCGACGACGGCTGCGGGCTGCCGCCGGAGCTGGCGGCGGCGCCGTTCGGGCCGAAGCGGCGCGGGCCTTCGGCCAGCGCCGGGGCGGGCCTGGGGCTGTCGATCGCGCAGGGGATCGTAGCGGCGCACGCCGGGCAGATCCGGCTGGGGGGCACGGCGACCGGCACCCGGTTCGAGATCCGGCTGCCGGTCGAGGCGCACGACAGCGCTGCTGGCCAGGCCAGCGCTGCTGCCCAGGCCAACGGTGCCACCCGGCCAGGCGTCGCCATCGGGGCCGGGGGCGCCACCCAGGCCGGCCAGGCCCAGGGCAACGCCACCCAGGCCGGCCAGGCCCAGAGCAACGCCACCCAGGGCGGCAACGCCCAGACCAACGGGGCCCAGGCCGGGAACGCCCCGGGCAACGGGGCCGCCCAGGCCAACGGCGCCACTCAGGCCAACGGGAAAGCGGGCGGCGCGGGCAGGGCCCCCGGCGCCAGGAGGCACGCCGCCAGCGGCACCGCCACCGGGAAGACGGCCGGGAACGGAAGAGCCGACGACCTGCCGGAGGGAGCGGGGCACGATGCCTGACAGCGCGGCCACTACCCGGGCCCTGCTCGTGGAGGACGACCCGAACATCGTCGACCTGATCCGGTCGAACCTGTCGATGCGGGGCTTCGACACCATCGTGTCGGCCGACGGCGCGCGTGCCCTGCAGCTGCTGGAGACCGAGGCGCCTGACATCGTGCTGCTCGACCTGATGCTCCCGGAGGCCGACGGCTTCGAGCTGTGCCGGCAGATCCGCGAGCGTTCCGCGGTCGGCATCATCGTCGTCTCCGCCCGCGGCGGCGAACGGGACAAGGTCACCGCCCTGCATGTCGGCGCGGACGACTACCTGACCAAGCCCTTCAGCATCGAGGAGCTCCTCGCCAGGATCGTCGCCACCCTGCGCAGGACCAGGCCGGTGACCGCGCCGGAGGCGGCCGCGCAGGTGCTGGCGGTGGGCGACGTCGTGATCGACCTGGCGGGCCAGCAGGTCACCGCGCACGGCCAGCCGGTGCACCTGACCCCGACCGAGTTCGCGCTGCTGCGGGAGCTGGCCCTGAACCGCGGCAAGCTGCTCACCCATGCCCACCTGCTGCGCCGGGTATGGGGCCAGGGGTATGTGACCCAGACCGAGTATGTGCGGGTCTACATCCGGCGGCTGCGCGCCAAGCTGGAGGCGGATGGCGGGCCGCCGCTGATCCTCACCCACCCCCGGGCCGGCTACCGGATGGCGTCGGAGTGATGCCAGGCGTGGAGACAGTATGCAGATTCGTTCATGGATTGTTAACAAGCCTTATCGGATGTTCACAAAGTGTTTATGTACCGCCCCCTACTGTCGGTCCTAAACAGCCCGGTGCGCTGCGATCTCCCGGCCGCCCGACCGGCGGCGGGGACCTCGTGCAGCGAGATTCCTATGGACAAAGGTGGGTTAGTTGAAACGAATCGCCAGGAAGTTCGCCATCACCTCAGGGGTCTGCGCTCTGGGCCTCCTCGCTGCCGCGTGCAGCAGTTCGTCAACCACGTCGTCCAGCGGCTCCTCCGTGTCGGTCTCGGCCATCAAGATAACCCCCGCCTCCTTCACGCGGACCTTCGCTGCCATGACCCTGCTGAAGCCGCTGGCCGCCAAGGGCAAGGGGAACGTCGCGGCCATCCTGCCGGACACCGTTTCCTCCGCCCGCTACACCGAGTTTGACGCCCCCTACCTGACCGAGGCGCTGCAGAGCGCCGGGCTCTCCCCCTCGCAGTTCTCGGTGCAGAACGCACAGGGCAGCGACGCGACCGAGTTGAGTGACGCGCAGACCGCCATCACCAAGGGCGCGAGCGTGCTGATCATGGACCCGCTGGACTCCGGCGTCGGCGCCCAGATCGAGAGCTACGCCAAGGCGCACGGCGTCCCGGTGATCGACTACGACCGGCTCACCCTGGGCGGCCAGCGGAAGTACTACGTGAGCTTCAACAACGTGTACGTGGGAACGCTGCTCGGCAAGGGCCTGGTCAACTGCGTCTCGTCATGGCACGTCGCCAAGCCCAACGTGCTGGTGATGTACGGCGACCCGACCGACAACAACGCCACCCTGTTCGGCGACGGTTACAACGCCGTCCTGAACCCGCTGTTCAAGGCCGGAACCTGGAGCCAGGTCGGCAAGGCCGCCGGCACCTGGGACCCGCCCACCGCGCTGACCGAGTTCCAGCAGCAGTTCACCGCGCACCCGAACATCAACGCCGTGCTGACCCCCAACGACGAGAACGCGGCGCCGATCATCACCTATCTGCAGCGCAAGGGCGTCAAGGCCCAGTCCTTCCCGGTCACCGGGCAGGACGCGACCCTGGTCGGGCTGCAGAACATCCTGGCCGGCTACCAGTGCGGCACCGTGTACAAGCCGATCTATCTGGAGGCCCAGGCGGCCGCCGCGCTGGCCATGTTCCTGCGGGCCGGTGTGACCCCGCCCAAGGCACTGATCAACAACAGCGTGACGGACAGCACGAGCCACACCGCGGTTCCGTCCGTCCTGCTGACCCCCGAATGGGTCACCACGGCCAACATGAACGACACCGTGATCAAGGACCAGTTCGTGCCCGCGCAGCAGCTCTGCACCGGTAAGTACGCAGCTGGCTGCAAGGCAGCCGGGATCTCGGTGTGAACCAGTCCCTACGGAGAATCGGACGTCCGCAGTGACATCTGGCGCAGAAGGCGCCCGGCCCGCTTCGGCGGGCCGGGCGCCGGCCGACACGCCCCCGCCCGGTGCCGGCGCCGCAGACGTGGACGGCCAGCCGCTGCTGCGGCTGCGGGGCATCGGCAAGCACTTCGGCCCGGTTCAGGCGCTGACCGACATCAACCTCGACATCCCGGCCGGCCAGGTGACGGCGCTGGTGGGTGACAACGGGGCCGGCAAGACCACCCTGATCAAATGCATCGCCGGGATCTGGGAGCCGAACGGCGGCGCGATGCTCTGGAAGGGCAAGCAGGTCCACCTGCACAGCCCCCGGGACGCGACCGGGCTCGGGATCGCCACCGTCTACCAGGACCTGGCGCTATGCGACAACCTGGACATCGTGCAGAACATGCAGCTCGGCCACGAGCCGCTGCGGCACGGGCTGCTGGATGAGATCACGATGGAGCAGACCGCCAAGGCCACGCTCGCCGACCTGCGGGTCACCACCGTGAGGTCGGTCCGCCAGGCCGTGGGCTCGCTCTCCGGCGGCCAGCGGCAGGCGGTCGCGGTGGCCAAGGCGGTCATGCAGGACGCCCAGCTAGTGATCATGGACGAGCCGACCGCCGCGCTCGGCGTCAGCCAGACCGAGCTGGTGCTGAGCCTGATCGCGCGCCTCGCCAACCGCGGTCACGCGGTCATCATGATCTCGCACAACCTCAATGACGTCTTCCAGGTGGCGGACCGGTTCGCGGTGCTCTACCTGGGGCGGCTGGTCGCAGTCGCTCCTACGGCAGAGTTCGACCGGCAGTCCGTGGTGGACCTGATGACGACGGGAACGACCAGCCGGCAGGTAAACGGAGCCGGGGAAGACATGCCGCTTCACGACGGCACCAGCGGCCCGGGGGGCGGAAGATGACACCGGATCCGATGGAAGAGCGCGATCCCGACGCCGCGACGAGGGTCGTCACCGACGTCGAAAGGGCCGAAGAGGCCACGCCGGAGGCGGCGGTGGCCATCGCCGCGCCCGAGGTGATGGCCAACTCACTGTCCGAGTACGCGCGCCTGTGGCTGCGGCGGGTCCGCAGTGGCGAGAGCGGTGCGCTGCCGGTCGTCGTCGGCCTGATCGCGATCGTGGTGTACTTCCAGATCCGCAGCTCGCTCTTCCTGTCCGCGGGCAACCTGGTCAACCTGATAACCCAGGCCGCCTTCATCATGACGCTGGGCATGGCCGAGGTGTTCGTGCTGCTGCTCGGCGAGATCGACCTGTCGAGCGGGTTCAACGCCGCCCTCGGCGCGGTCATCATGGCCTGGCTGCTGACGCTCGCCCACCCACTGCCCTGGTGGCTGGCGGTGCTGGCCGGGCTGGCGTTCAGCGCGGTCTTCGCGGGGCTGGAGGGCGTCATCATCACCAGGCTGAGCGTGCCGTCGTTCGTGGTGACGCTGGCCGGCTACCTGGCGGGCTTCGGGCTGCTGATCTTCTTCATTGACGTGGCGGCCCCCGGCTCGGGCGGGACGATCCGGATATCGAACTCCGTCATCACCAGCATCGAGGGAGGCAGCCTCAGCCCGGCGGCGGGCTGGATCGTCATGATCGTGGCCGTGGCGCTCACCGCGGTGTACATGGTGACGCGGGACACCCGGCGGCGGGCCAACAACCTCGCCGCCCCGCCGGCCAGCGTGACGTATCTGAAGATCGCGCTGATGGCCGTCGCCGGGGTGGTCGTGGTGCTGATCTGCAACACCAACCGCGGGGTGGGGTTCACCGTCCTGGAAGGGGTGCCCTGGGTGGTGGTGGTCGTGCTGGTGCTGCTGGTCCTGTGGACGACCCTGCTCAACCGCACCCGGTTCGGCCGGTACGTCTACGCGATTGGCGGCAACGCCGAGGCGGCCCGGCGGGCCGGGATCAACCTGCGGCGCATCCGCGTGACGGCCTTCGCGCTCTGCGGGCTGACCGCCGGGATCACCGGCATCATCTACACCTCGTTCCTCGGCTCGATCTCCAACAACGTCAACGGCGGCCAGCTGGTGCTGTTCGCGGTGGCCGCGGCGGTGATCGGCGGCACCAGCCTGTTCGGCGGGCGCGGCCGGATGCTCGGCGCGGTGCTCGGCGGCCTGGTCGTCGGCGTGATCTACAACGGCCTGCTGCTGCTCGGGCTGGGCGCCGCCGCCCAGAACATCTGGACCGCGGTGGTGCTGCTCGCCGCCGTCACCGTGGACTCGCTGGCCCGCCGCAGCTCGACAACCCGCTAACGGGCCTGTCTGTCTCCCTCGCGGTGCGTCGCGCCGGAGGCGGGCCAGCAAGCACTTCGCTTGGCCGTGCCGCAGGCGCGCCAGCAAGCGTTGCGGGGAGACGGGTCCTCGGCGCCGGGACACCGCTGGCGCTGGGCCGTGCCGGAGGCGCGCCAGCAAGCGCCGTGGCCCGGCGCCTGCGGCGTGACCGCAGCGTCAGCCCGGCGTCCCGCGGCATCACCGCTGCGCTTGCGGCGTTAGGCGGGGGTGGGCGTGACGACGTACTGGCGCAGGTAAAGGTCGAGGAAGGTGACCGGGCCGCGCGGGCCGGGCACGTGATCGACGTTGATGCCGGTCTCCGGCATGCCACGGAGCTTGAAGCCGTCCAGCAGCCGGGTACTGGCGTTCCAGAACGCGCCGGTCCCGGTGTAGGCGGCCAGGAAGGCCTGGGCGGCCGCCGCGTCGGTGGTGACCACGCTCGCCGCCAGCCCGGGTGTCTGCTCGCTGGCCACCCGCGCGGCCTGGGCGGGGCCCTGCGCCGGGGCCACCGTCACGGTCGCCTCATGCCCCTCGTCCAGCGCCCATTCGTGGCCGAGCGGGCGGTCGTGGGGCGGCAGAGCCGCGGCGACGCCGCAGGCCTCCAGCGCGCCCAGCGCCACCGGCAGCAGCGCGTCCCAGCCGGCCTCGTGCACCAGCAGGAGGTTGAGCCGGTTGCACACGCCGAGCCGGTCGAGGCTGCCGGTGATGATCTGCGCCGCCATCGCGGGGTCGGCGGCGGCGTCCAGGTACAGCACCCCGCCGCCGTCGGCGTGGGCGAGGGTGCGCACCCCGTGCCGGGCCGCCTCCGCCGCCAGCGCGCGGGTGGTCGCGCCGCTGCCGCGCAGGATCACCAGCGGGATGAGCCCTGGCTGGCGGACCAGTTCGGAGGCGGCCTGACGGTCGGCGGAGCGGACGAGCTGCAGCGCGCGGGGATCCAGCCCGGCGGCCGCGACCGCCGGCGCGATGACGTGGTCGAACAGTGCCGCCGCCGACCGCAGCGCCGCTCCCCCGGTGCGCAGCACCCCGGCGTTGCGCGATTTCAGCAGCTGGGAGGCGACGTCCACGGTCACATTCGGGCGCGCCTCGTAGTTGGCGCCGATCACCCCCACCGGGATCCGGCGCTCGGCCAGCCGCAGCCCGCCCGGCAGGTCACCGACGGCCACCTCGGCGGGCGGGAACGGCAGGCCCGCGAGCAGCCCGATCTGGCGCGCCATCTCGGTGATCCTGGCCTCGTCCAGCCGCAGCCGGTCCAGCAGGCCCTTGCCCAGCCCGGCTTCCTCACCGCTGGCGACGTCGGCGGCGTTGGCGGCCAGCACGTCACCGGCCGCCTCACCGAGCAGGGTGGCCATGGCACGCAGCGCCTCGCCGATGGCCGCGTCCGGCGCGGTGGCCAGGCTCCGCGCACCGTCCCTGGCTGCCTCGCCGCAGGCGGTCACCGCCGTGGCTGTCTCCGACATGGGGTCATCCTAAAACGTGCCGGAGCCGGTACTGGCCGTCGCGTGTGACCGCCCGCGCGGCCGGGCGGGACGGCTCAGAACAGCGCTCAGAACAGCACTCAGAACAGCACGGAGGCGAAGGTGGCGGTCTCGGTGAAGCCCACCCGGCGGTAGGCGGCCCGGGCCGGGGCGTTGAAGTCGTTGACGTACAGCGACACCACCGGCGCGACGTTGCGCAGCGCCTCGGCGACCACCGCGGCCATCCCGGCCGTGGCCAGCCCGCGGCCGCGCAGCTCGGGCCGGACCCATACCCCCTGGACCTGGCAGGCGAGCGGGGTGACCGAGCCGATCTCCGCCTTGAACACCACCTGGCCGTCCTCGATCCGGGCGAACGCGCGTCCCATCGCGATCAGCTCGCCCACCCGGGCCCGGTAGGCGGCGCCGCCGTCGGGGCCCACCGGGGAGACGCCCACCTCCTCGGTGAACATCGCCACCGACGCGGGCAGCAGGATGCTCAGCTCGTCGGGGCGGACCCGGCGGACCAGCGGATCGGCTACCACCGCCGACGGCCCGGAGATGGCCATCACCGGCTGCGCGGCCCTGACCTCACGTGGCCGGCCCCAGTACGGCCGCAGCAGCTCCCACAGGCCCAGGGTGTCCGGCGCCAGGCCCACGATCGACGAGCAGCGCCGGCCGAGCAGCCGGGCCCGGCCCGCGAAGGCCGTGATCGCGGGGGGCGTGGCGGCGACCGGGACCAGGTTGGCGCCCGCGTAGCACAGCGACGTCAGCCGCCCGCCCGACTGGTAGCCCCAGACCTGCGCGCCCAGCCGTGACGGGTCCAGCCCAGCCTCGCGGACCCGGGCGCCGATGAAGACGTTGACGACCGGGTCGCGGTCGCACACGTCGATGACCTCGTGGCGGTCGCGGTTGTCGAGCAGGCGCAGCGACGACGACCGCCGCGTCTTGGTGCGCAGCACCCTCCCAGCGTATCGGCCCTGGATGCGCTCAGGTTACCGGCCGCCGGTAATCGCCGGCCGCTGGCTGACGGCCCGGGCCGTCAGCCAGCCGGGGACGGGGGCGGCAGCGCCGGGCAGGCCGCGTTCACCAGGCCGGGCCGCTGCGGCAGCGCCCCGGTCGCCAGGTAACGGTTGAGGTAGCCGTTGACACAGGTGTTGGGTGGCTCCGACAGCGACTGGCCATGGTTGCCGCCACCGGCCACCACCACCATCCGGGCGGTGGGCAGCGCGCGGCGGGCCACCAGGGCGCCCGCGTAGGGGGTCGCCGCGTCCAGCGTGCCCTGGATCATCAGGATGCCCGGCAGCCCCGCGCCGCGGATCTGCATCGGCTGGGCGGGGCCCCGCACCGGCCAGAATACGCAGGCGGCGTTGAACCAGGCGTTGTCCCAGGCCTCGAACGGTGCCGTCCGGTAGACCCGCCTGGTGTCGGCATCCCATTTCGCCCAGTTCCGCGGCCAGTTGACGTCGCTGCACTGCACCGCGTTGTAAACGGCGAACAGGTTCTCGTCCTGCGTCCCGAGCTCGCGGTACTGGCTGATCATCGGGCCGCTGGCGTGCAGGTGGAGGTAGTCGGCCAGCGCGGCGGCCAGGCCCGGCCAGTAGTCGTTGAGGTAACCGCCCTGCAGGAAGGTGTCGTCGAACTCGTCGGGGCCGATCATCGGGCCGGCCGGGCCGGCGATCGGGTGCGCCTCGAGGCTGGCGCGCGCCTGGTACCACGCCCGCTGGACCTGCGCCCCGGTGGAACCGAGATGGTAGGAGGCGTCATGGGCGGCGACCCAGGAGAAGAACGCCCGGATCCTGCCCTCGAACGCGTAGTCCTGGCCGATGTTGTCGGCGTACCAGACCCCCCGCGGGTCCACGACGCTGTCGAGCACCATCTTGCGCAGCCGGTGCGGGAACAGGGTCGCGTACACCTGGCCCAGGTAGGTGCCGTAGGAGTAGCCGAGGTAGCTGATCTGCTGCTGGCCCAGGGCGGCCCGGATGGAGTCCATGTCCCGCGCCGCGTCGGCCGTGGTCATGAACGGCAGCAGCCACCCGTACCGGCGCTGGCAGTCGGCGGCGTAGAGCTTCGCCCGCCCGATGAGCACCTGCTCGGCACGGGCATTGGCCGGGATGTAGTCGGGCCGCACCCCGGCGAAGAAGCCGGGGTCGCAGTGCAGCGCGGGGACGCTGGCACCTACGCCGCGGGGGTCGAAGCCGATGATGTTGTACTCGGCGGACACGGCGCGGTCCAGGCCCTGGGCCACGATCGCGGCCCACACCCGGCCGCTGGCGCCCGGGCCGCCCGGGTTGACCAGCAGGTCACCCTGCCGCTGCCCGGCCGGCGCGGTGGCCGGCACCTCCGACAGCGCCAGAGTGATCTTCCGCCCGGCGGGATCGCGGTAGTCCAGTGGCACGCGCAGGCTGGCGCACCGCATGCTGGCGCCCTGCACCGTGCAGGGGTGCCAGCGCAGGGTGCCCGCCTGCCCGGTGCTCGCCTGCCCGGTGGCGGCCGCCGGGCCGCTGGCCGACGAGCCGGCCGGGGCCGGCGGCCCGCCGGAGGTGCAGCCGGCGACGGCGATGGCACACGCGAGGGCCGCGGCGGCGAGCACGGCGGAGCTGGGCAGGCGCTTCATCGGCATGCCAGCTATCTTGCCCGACGCCGGTGGGTGCGCCGGCCGGCTTTCACCCCGAGCGCTGGCGCGCCTGCAGGGCTGCCCGGTACTCGGCGATGACGATGTCGTTGAGTTCCTGCACCGAGGTCTCGGCGCTCGGCTTGTCCAAGGTGATCTCGCCGTGCTGCAGCAGGTTGACCCGGTCGGCGATCTCCAGCACCTGGCCGTAGTTGTGCGCGATCACGATGACCGACACGTCACCCTTGCGCTTGAGGTCCTTGATCAGGTCCAGGATGATCGCTGCCTCTTTCGCGCCCATGGCGGCCAGCGGCTCGTCCAGCAGCAGGACCTTCGCGTCGGAGTAGATCGCGCGGGCGATCGCGATCGCCTGCCGCTGCCCGCCGGACAGCCTCGCCACCTGCGCGTCGACCGACTTGAGGCCGATCCCCATGTCGTCCAGCCGCTGCCGGGCGATCCTGCGCATGGCCCGGTTGTTCAGCAGCGGCCAGCGCACGGCTTCCCGCTTGAGGAACATGTTGTGGTAGACGGTGAGCTCGTCGATCAGGGCCAGGTCCTGATACACGACGTCGATCCCGAGCGCCCGCGCCGCGTCCACCGACTTGAGCGTCACCTCCTGGCCGTTCAGGATGATCCGGCCGGAGTCGGGTGGCTGGAAGCCGCAGAGGATCTTCAGCAGCGTGGACTTGCCCGCCCCGTTGTCCCCGAGCAGAGCGAGCACCTCGCCCTGCCGCAGGTGCAGGTTGATGTCCACCAGGGCGGTCACCGCGCCGAACCGCTTGGAGATGTGCTCGACCCGGAGCACGTCGTCGCTCGTGGCCACCGGCCCGCTGCTGGGGTCGGGCACGGCCGTGGGCCCGGTGCCGTCCGGTGCTGGCGTGCTCATCGCGCCCTCCCTGCCCGCCGCAGCCGTGCCAGCTGGACGTTGGCGATCATGGCGACCAGGATCGCGCCGCCGAGGATGATCGGCAGCGGGTTGGCGCTGATGCCGATCAGGTTGAAGCCGTCGAACAGGATCGCCAGCATGAGGGTGCCGAGGAAGGCCCCGATGACCGTGCCGGACCCGCCCGCCAGCGCGGTGCCGCCGATCACCGCCCCCGCGATGGCGTAGAACATGGGCGTGTAGCTGGCGTTGCTCGGGTCGATGGAGTTGGTCTGGAAGGTGATCATGAGCCCGGTCAGCGCCCCCATGAAGCCGGTGATCATGAAGTTCCCGTACTTGATCTTCGGCACGCTGATGCCGGCCTCGCTGGCGCCGAGGAGGTTGCCGCCGACCGCGACCGTGTGCAGGCCCCACCGGGTCCGGCTGAGCACTATCTGGAATACCACCACCAGGATGATCGTCCAGGTGATCTCCGACCAGGTCCAGGAGCCGAAGTAGTGGCCGACCCCGGTGGCGCTGGCCGGGATGACCGCCGGGTAGGCGTGTGAGGTCACCAGCATGATGCCCAGGAGGATGAACCCGGTGCCGAGGGTGGTGATGAACGAGGCCACGCCGAGGGTGACGGTGATGAAGCCGTTGACGAAGCCGACGGCCACACCCATGAGCAGGCTGAGCAGGACCGCCAGCAGCGGCGGCACGCCGTAGAAGTCGATCAGGTAGTGCATGAGGTACGGGGAGAAGCCCAGGATGAAGCCGACCGACAGGTCCAGCTCGCCGCAGACCAGCAGGAACACCTCGCCGATCGCGATGATCGCCCACGGGGCGACCGTCCAGGTGATGTTCGCGATGTTGTCGCTGGTGAAGAAGTCCGACGAGGCCGAGGAGAAGAGCCCGAAATAGACGCACAGCAAGATCACGACCACCAGGACCGTCGCCTCGCGCTGCTCGGCGAACAGCAGTGCCGCCCGTTTGACCCCGTGCCAGACCGGGCCGCCGGACGAGGGCTCCCCAGGGGGGCCGCCCGCGACCTCGGGGGCTTGCTGGACCGTATCGCTCACGTTCGTTCCCTGCCCCTCATTGCCGTTCCTCTCACGCGCCCGGCGGCCGGTGGTCACCTCAGCGGCGGCGCGCCGACGGCGGGCACGGACCCTTCCTGCCTGGGTTCGTGCCCGCCGCCGACCGGAATATCACCCATCCGGCCTGATTGCTCCTGGTCAGGCGATCGGGCCGGAGCGCGTGATGTACTTCTCCTGGGTGCTCGAGCCCTCGTACCGCGACGTGGTGGTCAGGTAGGGGCCGACGTTGGCCTTGGTGACGAAGGTGAGGCCGGTGTTGGTCTCCGGCGGGTTCACCAGCCCACCCGACAGGTTGAACAGGTACAGCGACAGCACCGGCAGGAAGCCCTGCAGGTACGGCTGCTGGTCGATGGTGAAGTCCAGGTTGCCGGCCTTGATCCCCGACAGCGTGACCGGGGTCAGGTCGAAGCCGCCGGAGGCGACCTTGCCGGTCAGCCCGTACTTCGCGATGATCTGGCCCACGGTCTGGGTCGAGCCCGCGTCCACCGCGAAGATCCCCTTCAGGGTGGACTTGTGCGCCAGCACGTAGGCGTTGATGGTGGTGTTCTCCTGCGACAGCGCCGCACCCGACGCCACCGAGGTGAACTTGATGCCCTTGCCCGCGGCCTGGATCGCCTGCTTGGCCCCGTCGATGCGCGGCTGGATGTTGGCCGTGCCGGGGGTGGCGATGAAGCCGACCGTCTCGCCGCCGGCCGGTACCGATGCCGCGATCCGCTGGCCGAGCGCCTGCCCGGAGACGAACAGGTCCTGGCCGATGTAGGCCAGCCGGTTGGTGCCGGGGTCGCCGACGTTGCCGTCGGCGTTGTAGGACACGACCGGGATCCCGGCGTCCATGGCGTTCTTCACCGGGGCGGTGAACGCGGTCGCACTGATCACCGCGACGGCGATCCCGTTCGCCTTCGCCGAGATGGCGGCGTTGGTGGCACTGACCATCTCGGGCACGCTCGAGGTCGCGGAGCCGGTCCAGGCGGGCTTGGGCAGGTCCAGCAGGGCCGCGGCGTCAGCGAACCCGTACTGGGTGGGCACGAAGAACGGGTTGGTCGTGACGTGGTTGACGAAGGTGAACTTCCACTTCGGCGTGGACGGGAAGTCCCCGGCGGCCTCCTTGGCGGTGGTGCTGCCGCTGCTGCTCGACGAGCAGGCGGCGAGCAGCGCCGAGGCGGCCGCGGTGGCGCTTACCAGCCCGGTGCCGGTCAGCAGCTTCCGGCGGGTGGTGCCGTCCTTCATGTTGAGGGTCTCGATCGCCTCTTCGACCTTGGGGTCGACGTCTCTCATCTAACCTCCAGAACATGTGACCAGGAGAACAGCGATGCAGCCCGTGCCAGCGGGCGGGACGGCAGGGACGGGCGTCTCTGCCTGGGGCACGGGCCTGATGCGGACGCCCGCAAAGGAACTGGACCTGGGGCCGCACCGGGCACCGGCAGCGAACTCCCCTGATCGCCGCATGGCCTGCCCTCGATTCGGCATCAAATCCGCGAATTGGCACCGGAACCAATCCGGCGCCGCACCGCATAGGCGTCCCGGGGCAGCGCTACCTGCCCCCAAGAAAGCTGGCCGGCCCGGGGCTGCCCGGGGACGACCGCTCTTGTGACGCCTTAACGTAAAGCCAAACAAGCTTGATCGTCAACGAACAGACACCGTCAGATGCGAACATGTGATCTACGGCTCCAGCGCTGGTCACCACCGCCAGCGGAGTAGGTTTGTGGCAATCTGTGGACATCCGCTGGGCAGTCCTCCGCTCACGCCCGGCCGGCCCGGGGACACCATCGGGAGGAACGGCCGCCACCGCAAGGACGGCTGCCCATGGCACCCCCAGCGAAGGGTGACGGGATGCTTGCCAAGCAGCGACAGGCGCTGATCCTGCAGGAGGTGCGGGGAGCGGGCAGCGCGCGGGTGAGCGAGCTGACGCTGCGCCTCGGGGTCTCGGACATGACGATCCGCCGTGACCTCGAGGTGCTGGCCAGGGCCGGGCTCATCGACAAGGTCCACGGCGGGGCCGTGCTGCCGGGCGCCCCGAGCAGCCACGAGCCGGGCTTCGACACCAAGTCGACCCTGGAGCAGGCGGCCAAGGCGGCGATCGCGGGGGCGGCGGCGGAACTGGCCACGCCGGGCAGCGCGATCGGGCTGTCCGCCGGGACCACGGCCTTCGCGCTGGCGGAGCGGCTGATCGGCATCCCCGGCGTCACCATCGTGACCAACTCGGTGCGGGTGATGAGCCTGCTGCGCAGCGGCCAGGCGGCGGAGCACAGCGCCAGGGACGCCTCCGTCGTCCTCACCGGCGGCACCCGCACCCCCTCCGACGCGCTGGTCGGCCCCATCGCCGACCTGACCATCCGCTCGCTCCACCTCGATCTGCTCTTCCTCGGCTGCCACGGCATCGATCCCACCGCCGGCCTCACCACGCCCAACCTCGCCGAGGCGGAGACCAACCGGGCGTTCGTGCAGGCGGCGCGGAAGGTGACGGTGGTGGCCGATCACACCAAGTGGGGGACCGTCGGCCTCTGCTCGTTCGCCGACCTGTCCGAGGTGGACACGCTGGTCACCGACGACGGGCTGCCACCGGAGGCGCAGGCGCTGGTCGCCGACCGCGTCGGCACGCTGGTGGTCGCGAAGGTGGCTGCCCGGGCAGGCCGGGCACCGGGCGAGCCCGGCGGCGGCGTTCAGGACACGGTGACCGTGGGGCTGCCGGGCTGGCCGGCCTGACCATCCTGACCATCCTGCCCGGCCGCCTCGGCCAGCTTCATGGCCTCCTCGATGAGCGTCTCCACGATCTGGGACTCGGGCACGGTCTTGATGACCTCGCCGCGCACGAAGATCTGGCCCTTGCCGTTGCCGGACGCCACCCCCAGGTCGGCCTCGCGCGCCTCGCCGGGCCCGTTGACCACGCAGCCCATGACCGCCACCCGCAGCGGCACCTCCAGGCCTTCCAGGCCCGCGGTGACCTGCTCGGCCAGGGTGTAGACGTCGACCTGGGCGCGGCCGCAGGACGGGCAGGACACGATCTCCAGGCCGCGCTCACGCAGGCCGAGTGACTCCAGGATGGCGATGCCGACCTTGACCTCCTCGACCGGCGGTGCGGACAGCGACACGCGGATGGTGTCGCCGATGCCCTCGGAGAGCAGCGCACCGAACGCGACCGCCGATTTGACCGTCCCCTGGAAGGCCGGCCCCGCCTCGGTGACCCCCAGGTGCAGCGGGTAGTCGCACGCCTGCGCGAGCTGGCGGTAGGCGTTGATCATCACCACCGGGTCGTGGTGCTTGACCGAGATCTTGATGTCGGTGAACCCGTGCTCCTCGAACAGGGAGCACTCCCACAGGGCCGACTCCACCAGCGCCTCGGCGGTGGCCCGGCCGTGCTTGGCGAGCAGCCGTTTGTCCAGCGAGCCCGCGTTGACGCCGATCCTGATCGGCACCCCCGCGCCGGAGGCCGCCCGGGCGATCTCGGCGACCTTGTCGTCGAACGCCTTGATGTTCCCCGGGTTGACCCGGACCGCGGCGCAGCCGGCGTCGATCGCGGCGAACACGTACTTCGGCTGGAAATGGATGTCGGCGATGACGGGGATCTGCGACTTGCGGGCGATCTCCGGCAGCGCGTCGGCGTCGTCCTGGGAGGGAACGGCCACCCGCACGATCTGGCAGCCGGTGGCCGTCAGCGCGGCGATCTGCTGCAGGGTCGCGTTCACGTCGGCGGTCAGCGTGGTGGTCATCGACTGGACCGACACCGGGGAGCCGCCACCCACCGGCACGGCGTGCTTGCCCTTGCCCACCATGATCTGGCGGGACTTGCGCCGGGGCGCGAGCGGCTCATGGGCTGGCTGGGGCATGCCAAGGTCCACCGTCATGACGCCTGCTGCCTCACTGGATGATGTGCACCGGATTGACGAGGTCGGCCGTGATCAGGAGCAACGAGAAACCTATCAGCAGGACGAGCACCCCCACGCTCACGGGTATCAGCCGCCGGTAGTCCACCAGGCCGGGATCGGGCCTCCCCCGCAGCCTGGCCAGCCACGCGCGGCACTGCTCGTAGATCACGACGGCGATATGCCCGCCGTCCAGCGGGAGCAGCGGGAGCAGGTTCAGCAGGCCGAACCAGATGTTCAGCGAGGCGACGATCAGCAGCACCACGCTGACCCTGGCCTGCCAGCTGATCGGCGCGGCGACCACCTGGCCGGTCGTGTCCGCGGCGCCGACCAGGCTGCCGACGTTGCCGGCGGGGGTGTCGGCACGGTTCTTGGCGAACAGATCCGGGATGGCTCTGGGCAGGCTCGCTACCGCCCCGGCCGAGCTGCTCACGATCTGGCCGAACTGGCTGCCCGCGTAGCCGATGCCGCCCAGCGGGCCGGACCGCTGGAAGACGACGACCGGGGAGATGCCCAGGTAGGACCCCTGACGGCCGTGGACCACCGCCAGCGAGGGATGCGCCGTCAGCTGCCGCCCGTCGCGCTCCACGGTGACCGCGACCGGGGTGCCGGCCGGCTGGCTGCGGATGACCTTGCCCATCTGGGTCCAGTCCCGCACCGGCGTCCCCGCGACCGCGATGATCTTGTCCCCGGCGCGGATGCCGGCCTGCTTGGCGGGTGAGGCGGGGTTGGACGTCGTGCAGGGCGTGGTCAGGTTGGCCGGCACGCAGGCGTCGATGGCGCCGACGGTGGTCGAGGTGCCCGGGTTGGCCTGGCCGATGAACACCGCCACCGCGAACAGCAGCACGAAGGCCAGCACGAAGTGCATGACCGACCCGGCGGCCAGCACGATGATGCGCTGCCCCCGGGGATGGCGGCGGAACGACCGGGGCTCGTCGGCCGGGGCAACGTCGTCCATATTGGTCATGCCGACGATCTTCACGAAGCCGCCGGCCGGGATCGCCTTGATTCCGTACTCGGTCTCGCCCCTCCGGGTTGACCAGAGGGTCTGGCCGAAGCCGGCAAAGAACTGGGTGACCTTCATGCCGAACTTCTTGGCGGTGGCGTAGTGGCCCGCCTCGTGCAGCACGACCGAGAAGAGTATGGCCAGGATGAAGATGAGGATGCCGAGGAGGAAGCTCATCCGGCGGAATCTCCCCTCCTGCCGCTCGCGCCCGCGGCACGGCGCACCAGTTTGCTAGTCAGTTCTCTGGCCCGGCCCCGCGCCCACCGGTCAGCGGCGAGGACATCCGCCAACTGGGCGGCGTCCCCCGCGCGGCCATCATGTTCCGAGACTACCTGGGCGACGATGTCGACGATCCCCGGGAACGGAAGCTGGCCCGCCAGGAAGGCGTCCACGCAGACCTCGTTGGCCGCGTTGTAGGTGGCCGGGGCGGTGCCCCCGGCCGAGCCCGCCTCCCGGGCGATGCGGACGGCGGGGAAGGCATGCTCGTCCAGCGGCTCGAAGGTCCAGGTGTGGGCGGCGGACCAGTCCACCGCCGGGGCGGCGCCGGCGACGCGGTCCGGCCAGCCGAGGGCGAGCGCGATCGGGATCCGCATGTCGGGCGGGCTGGCCTGCGCGATCGTCGAGCCGTCGGTGAACTCCACCATCGAGTGGACCACCGACTGCCGGTGGACCACCACCTCGATCGCCTCGAAACCGACCCCGAACAGCAGGTGGGCCTCGATCACCTCCAGGCCCTTGTTGACCAGTGTCGCGGAGTTGATGGTGATGACCGGCCCCATGTTCCAGGTGGGGTGGGCGAGCGCCTGCTCGGGCGTGACCTGCTCCAGATCGGTGCGGCTGCGGTGCAGGAACGGCCCGCCGCTCGCGGTCAGCACCAGCCTGGCCACCTCGCCGGCCGCCCCGCCGCGCAGGCACTGCGCGATCGCGGAGTGCTCGGAGTCCACGGGGACGATCTGGCCCGGCTGGGCCAGGCCGGCCACCAGCGGGCCGCCGGCGATCAGCGACTCCTTGTTCGCCAGGGCGAGTACCCGCCCGGCGCGCAGCGCCGCCAGGGTGGCGGCCAGGCCGCTGAACCCGGTCACCGCGTTGAGCACGACATCACAGGGCCAGGCCGCGGCCGCGGCCACCCCGTCCGGCCCGGCCAGCACCTTCGGGTGGGTGCGGGCGCCCTGCGCGCGCAGGGCCTCACGCAGCGAGGCGGCGGCCGGCTCGCGCTCGACGGCCACCACCTCGGCCCCGAACTCGATCGCCTGGCTCGCCAGCAGGCCAGGGTTGCCGCCGCCCGCCGCCAGGCCGGCGATCCGGAACCGGTCCGGGTTGCGCCGGATGACGTCGGCGGCCTGGGTGCCGATCGACCCTGTCGAGCCCAGCAGGACGACGCTGCGTGGGCCGCCGCGGGAGGAATCCACCCCGCCATTGTGCCCCGGTGCGCGCGCCGCAGTCCCGCTGGGCTCACACCGTCCCGCTGGGCTCACCCGCGGCCCGGGTGCCCGCCTGAACCCGGCGCCCGGGGACGCCCGTGCCCGGGCGCCTGAACGGACCCGGACCGGCGCCTGGGCTAGCCGGCCACCGGCTGGGCCGCCCGCTCCCAATCCGGGCGCAGCGGCATCCCGGAGCGCCCGTCCGCCTCGAGCCGGACGCCGAGGATCTGGTGCAGCGCGACCACGTTCCGCTCGAAACCGAGCCGGCACCCCGCCATGTACAGCCGCCACACCCGCGCCGTGCCCTGGCCGACCTCGGCGACCGCCTCATCCCAGTGCGCGTCGAGGTTGGCGCACCAGCCGGCCAAGGTCAGGGCGTAGTGCTCGCGCAGGTTCTCCTCGTGCCGGATCTCGAACCCCGCGTCGTTCATCCGTGACGCCAGATGCCCGGGGCCTTCCAGCTCACCGTCGGGGAACACGTACCGGTTGATGAACCCGCCGACGTTGCGGGCCGCCACGCTGTCGTCCGGCCTGGTGATGCAGTGGTTGAGCAGCCGCGCGCCTGGCTTCAGCTTGCTGTGCAGGAAGGAGAAGTAGGCCGGCAGCTGGGCCTTGCCGATGTGCTCGGTGAGCCCGATCGAGCTGATCGCGTCGAAGCCGGTCTCCGGCACGTCCCGGTAGTCGAGGTGGCGCACCTCGGCCAGCCCTGACAGCCCGGCCTCCTCGATGGCCCGCTGCGCCCAGGCCGCCTGCTGCTCGGACAGGGTCACGCCCAGCGCCTTCACGCCGTACTCCCGGGCGGCGTGGCGGACCATGCCACCCCATCCACAGCCGACGTCGAGCAGCCGCATGCCGGGCTGCAGGCCCAGTTTCCTGGCGACCAGGTCGTGCTTGTAGTCCTGTGCCTCCTCCAGCGTCGCGTCCGCATGCGGGTAGCAGGCGCAGGTGTAGGTCATGGACGGCCCGAGCACCCACTCATAGAAGGTGTTGGACACGTCGTAGTGGTGAGAGATCGCGCTGGCGTCACGGCCCTTGGTGTGGCGCCGCCCGCTCAGCCAGCGGCGGCGGACCCGCACCTCCTGCGGGGGCGGGGGCACCCGGGGGTAGAGCAGCTTCGGTCCGCCCAGCTGGCCGATCAGCCGCAGCCTTTCCGCCGTGCTCTGCTGCACCTGCCGCACCGGGGTCATCCGGGCGAGAGCGGTGTACATGTCCCCGTCGACGTCGATGTGGCCCGAGACGTAAGCGCGGGCCAGCCCGAGCGAGCCCGGCGCCTGGGCCAGGTAGGACACCGCGACCGGGGAGCGCACGGTGATCCGCACCGGCGCGCCCGCGGTGCCTGACGAGCTCCCGTCGTAGGCGCGGAACTCCACCGGGGCGTCCGGCCCCGCCACCTTCTCGAACACCTCCGCCAGCGCCATGCCATCCATCCTTTCGCCTGGGCGTGCCCTACTGCCCGCCGACACACTTCTCATACAGCCCGGCCAGCCGCCCGGAGCCGTCGTAGGAACCCTTGAGCGCCGCGTAGGCGGGGCCGTTGTAGCGCGCCCAGAACTGCTCCGGCGAGTAGTACGAGGTCGAGTACAGGCTCTTGTGGCCGCCCAGCGCGGCTACCTCCGCTTCCACCAGGCGGTTGAAGTACCCGTCCGGACGCCCCGGGGGCAGTGGCACCGTCCCCCAGAAACCGAAGTTCACATACACCTCGCCGGACCGCAGGGGATAGAGCGGCCAGGACTGGCCCGCGCGCAGCCGCAGCGGGCACAGCCACACCGGGCTCATGCCGACCTCGCCGGCGAAGAACCGCGCGAAATCGGCGCAGCGCGCCAGCGGGATCTCCACGTCCTGGATCACCGCCTCGCGGGGGGGCAGGCCCCGGTTGGCGTTCAGCGTGGCGGAGAGCTGGTGCCGCCGGTCGAAGGCGACCAGCGCCCGGTAGATGTCCGACCGCCGGTAGCGGCGCGGCCAGGCGCGGCGGATCGCCGGATGCTGGACGCCGAACGGCCGTGAGCACCAGAACCAGTCGGTGTCCCAGCGCCAGAGGTAGTCGCGGATGGTCAGGAAGTCCTCCTGCGGCCCGCGCAGCGAGCGGTAGTAGATGTGCTGGCCGGTGTAGTCGCTGACCCAGGGGGCCATGTCGCTGTAAGCGCCCACCGTCAGGTAGATCTCATCCGGGCTGAAGGCGGTCCCGTCGGCGAAGTCCGCCCGGTGGCCGTGCAGGCTCCCCTCGGCCGCGATCTGGCCGACCGCCTCCACGCACGCCTCCGGGGACGCGAAACGGAAGTGCCGCAGATGCACGTACGGCTGGACCGGCTCCAGCTCGATCGTGAGCGAGAGAGCGTAGCCGAGCGTGCCGTAGGAGTTCGGGAAGCCGCTGAACAGGCCGGCGTGCTCCCCGGCCGGGGCCGCGGTGACGACCCGCCCATCGCCGGTGAGGATCTCCATCTCGGTGACCGACTCGTGGGGCAGGCCGTTGCGCAGGGAGGTGGACTCGATGCCGAGCCCGGTCACCGCCCCGCCGAGCGTGATCGTCTTCAGCTGGGGCACCACCAGCGGGATCATGCCGTAGCGCAAGGTGGCGTCGGTCAGGTCCTCGTAGGTGGTCATGCCCCCGGCCACCGCCAGCCGGGCCCGCGGGTCGACGTGCAGCACCCGGGTGAACGCCGACACGTCCAGGCCCCGCGCCGCCGCTGGCCCGCCCCCGGCCTGGCCGGTGGGTGCGTCGCGGAACCGGAACAGATTGGAGGTGCGCTTGGCCAGCCGGACCGGGCTGCCCGGCGGGAGAGCCGCGTAGGCCGCGCGGATCGCGGCCACCGCAGCTTGGTGCTCCGCTGCCACGGTGGCCGGAAGCCGTACCCGTGGAGCCGCGGTGGCCCCGGTGGCCCCGGTGGCCCCGGTGGCAGGTGCTTGTCGCCCTCGGTGCGTGGCGTGGGTCACGCCAGCCCTCCCTCCGCTCGCTGCAGCCGGTCTCCCAGTGAGAATGAACGCTCCGGGCCGGGGCGGCAAGCCCCGCACCGGCCGGGCGGGCGGCACAGCATGTCTATCGTGGGTTTGCCACCCGCTTATTCCTGGACTGCCGGGGGTTTACCCCCGGCACGCCCGCCACGGCCGCGCTGACGGCCGCCTGCCCGGCCGCGCCCCCGTGGCGCCGGGCGCTCGTAACTGCGCTCGACCTCCTCTGGACTCATCGGCAGCCGCGCCGCCGACGGCGGCACACCGATGGCGAGGATCTCCCGCAGCAGCAGCGCCATCGAGTAATCAGGGTCACCGGCCAGCGCGCGGTCGATCGCGATGCTGGCGAGCGGCCCGTCGCCGCACTGCCAGGCGGTGAACGCGAGCAGCGCCGCCGGAGCGGGCACCCATGGGTCGGCCGCGGCGCGCACCAGGTCCGTCCACAACCGCAGGTGCGCATCACGGTGCTCAGGCTCCATCCGCGCCCACGCGTCGTCGCGGACCGGCAGCTGGGCCAGGCTGATCACGAGCCAGGCGAGGAGGTCGCCGTCGGTGATCACACCGCCGCCGCGGTAGCGGGCGATCGCATCCCTGACCGCCCGCCGTCCTTCACTGATCACCAGGCGCAGCGGGTTGCCGCCCTGCCGGGCCGCCCGCTGGGCCAGGGCCGCGGCCCGTGCGCACGCCCGCTCGGCCGCCTGGTCCCTGGCCACGGCCCGGCCGCCGGTGAGCGGGGCGAGGGTACGCGCCAGTGCCTCCCGGTCCGGGTACGCCGCGAGCCCGGCCACCGACATCGCGGCGGCCACCGGGTGGGAGCGGGGGTCGAACGGGAGCCCCTCGGCCGGGCAGCAGTTCACGTCCTGGCACAGGTAGGACCAGTAGCGGCCGTCCTCGACCCGTAACAGCTCACGGACGGCGAGCCCGCCCTCCCCGGCGGCCGCGGTGAGGGCGTCCATCACCGGGGTGACCAGCCTGCCCTCGCCGTACCCGACGGCGATCACGCTGGTGGCCCCGCGCTCCGCCAGCACGGCCACCGCATGCCCGGCGATCCCGCGTGCGGCCTCATCGTCCGGGGGGTCGGGCAGGTCGTAGCGGAAGCCGAGCTTGACCCGGTCCCGCGGGCCGCCAGCGCCGATCACCACCAGGCTCCGGCCCGGATGGAACCCGAACAGGTGAGGGACGGCGGCGAGGATGCCGGCC
Organism: Streptosporangiaceae bacterium; assembly: GCA_035518495.1. Taxonomy (GTDB): domain Bacteria; phylum Actinomycetota; class Actinomycetes; order Streptosporangiales; family Streptosporangiaceae; genus UBA9676. The sequence continues at coordinate 24,770 of DATIXO010000034.1, read as the reverse complement.
GGGGAGCTCAGCCGGATCCGGGGCGGCCCGGTCCGGTCCTTCGGGTGACGGGCGCCGCGGCCCGCGGGCTGTGAGGTGTCCATGCGGCCAGGCTGGGCCGCCGGGCGGGCCGGGACGAGAGGGGGAACGGCATCTGTGGACCGGGCCGGGCAGGCTGCGTGCGCCATCCACAGCCACCGGGGGCCGCCTTGACAGCGGGGCAGCGCTCGGCCGCTCCCAGGCAGCGGCCCACGGCGGCCAGGCGACGGTCCACGGCGGCCCGGCAGCGGGCGGCAGCGGCCCACGGCGGCCGGGCGGGCGTCAGCGGCGCTGTCGCTGGCGGCCCTCAGAGCGCGACGCCGAGCAGTGCGTCCACCGCGGCGGCGGCGAGCGTCCCCGCCGCGGCCGAACCCGCTGGCAGGCTCGGCATGCCCGCGACCTCCTGCGCCCAGCGGTCGACCGCAGCGAGCGCGCCCGGCGCGTCCAGGTCGTCGGCCATCCGCTCGCGCACAGCGGCGAGCACCGCCTCCGCCGCCGCCAGCGCGCCCGATGGGGACACCGGGGCGCCCGGCTGGGACGCCGGGCCGCCTGGCTGGGGTGCCGGGCCGCCTGGCTGGGGTGCCGGGCCGCCTGGCTGGGACGCCGGGCCGCCTGGCTGGGACGCCGGGCCGCCGGGCTGGGACGCCGGTCCCCCAGAGGCGGAGAGCAGCCGGCCCACCGCCTCCCGCCAGCGCGCGAGCCGCTGCGCCGCGGCCGCCAGCCCCTCCGCCGTCCAGTCCCAGTCATGGGAGTAGCGGTGCGCCAGGATGGCCAGCCGGATCGCCATCGGGTCGGTGCCGCCGGCCAGCAGCGACGACACGAACACCAGGTTCCCCAGCGACTTGGACATCTTCTCGCCGTCCAGCCGCACCATGCCCGCGTGCAGGTAATGGCGGGCGAACACGTGCGGGCCATCGCCGAGTGCCACCCGCGCGTGTGAGGCGCTCATCTCGTGGTGCGGGAAGATCAGGTCGGATCCCCCCGCCTGCACGTCGAACACGCGGCTGAGGTATTCGGTGGCGATCGCCGCGCATTCCACGTGCCAGCCCGGGCGGCCCGGGCCGAACGAGGAGGCCCACGACGGCTCCCCCGGCCGGGCGGCCAGCCAGACCATGGCGTCGAGCGGGTCCTTCTTCCCCGGCCGGGCCGGGTCGCCGCCACGCTCGGCGAAGAGCACGGCCATCTCCGCCGGGCCGAGATGTGACACCGAGCCGAACTCGGGATCCGACGCCCGTGAGAAGTAGAGGTCACTCTCCAGGTCGTAGAGCGACCCGCGCTCGGCCAGCCGGCGGGCGAGCCGCTCGATGACCGGCAGCGCCTCCACGGCGCCCACCAGCCGGGCCGGCGGCAGCACCCGCAGCGCCTCCATGTCACCCCGGTAGCGCGCGATCTCCCGGGCGGCCAGCTCACGCCAGTCTTCGCCGTCCCGGTCCGCGCGCTCGAGCAGCGGGTCGTCCACGTCTGTGACGTTCTGCACGTAGATCACGTTGTGCCCGGCGTCGCGCCAGGCCCGGACCAGCAGATCCCAGGCGACGAACGTGGCCGCGTGGCCGATATGGGTCGCGTCATAGGGGGTGATGCCGCACGCGTACATGGTGGCGGTCGGCCCGGCCGCCGCCTGCACCAGCTCACCGGCCGCGGTGTCATGGATTAAGGGGTCCGGGCCCCGTCCCGGCAGGGAGGGAACGCCGACAGCACGCCAGGAATCCATGAGCGCAGGCTATCGCCGCAGCCCGGCGCGGCCGGACGGGGCGGGCGGCGGGCAGGTGTCGAGCAGCGCGGGGGTGAGCCGCGCGCCTGCCGCCTGCTCGTACGCGTGCGCCAGCGCGATCAGCCGCGGCTCGCTCCACGCCGGGCCGGTGAACGACAGCCCGACCGGGAGCCCGAAGGCCCCACCAGCGGGAACCGAGATGGACGGATACCCGGCCACCGCCGCCGGCCCCGACGTGTGGAAGAGGTCGTGATCGCCGAGATGGTAGTCGGTCAGCCAGGCCGGGCTGGCGGTCAGCGCGACGATGGCGTCCAGCCGGTGAGCGGCGAGCGGGCCGTCCAGGGCCTCCCGGGCGCGGCTGGCCGCCTCCCCCCGCGCGGCCAGGTACCCGGCGTCGGCCAGGTCGCCGCCGGTGGCTTCCGCCTGCTCGAACAGTTCCTGGCCGAACCGGGCCAGCACACTGGCGCCGTGCCGGGTGTTGAAGGCGATGAGCTCCGCCAGCGTCGCCGGGTGCTCCCCAGGCAGCGCCGCGAGGTAGGCGTTGAGGTCGTGCTTGAACTCGGTCAGCAGGGCAGCCAGTTCCGGCTCGGAGATCTGTTCCGCGCCGGGCAGGTCCACCGGGTCGACCAGGTCGGCACCGAGGCCGGCCAGCTCGGCCAGGGCCGCCTCCAGCACCGCCGTGGTGGCGGCGCCCGCCGCCTTCACACCCTCCCGCCAGACGCCGATGCGGGCCCCGGCCAGGGCGCCCGGGTCGAGGAAGGCGGTGTAGTCGCCTGGCTGGCCGGCCGCGGCCGCGGTGGCCGGGTCATCCGGGTCGGCGCCGGCCATCGCGGACAGCAGCGCCGCGGCATCGGCCACGCTGCGCGTCATCGGGCCGGCCGTGTCCTGGGCCGCCGATATCGGCACGATCCCGCCGCGGCTCACCAGGCCCAGCGTGGGCTTGAGGCCGACGATCCCGCAGGCGCTGGCCGGGCAGACGATGCTGCCGTCGGTCTCGGTCCCCACCGTGACCGCGGCCAGCCCGGCCGCGACCGCGGCCGCCGAGCCGGAGCTGGAGCCGGACGGGTTCCGGTCGAGCGCGTGCGGGTTGGCGGCCTGCCCGCCGAGGGTGCTCCAGCCGCTGGTGGGGTGGGAGGACCGGAAGTTGGCCCACTCGGACAGGTTCGCCTTGCCGAGGATCACCGCGCCCGCCTCCCGCAGCCTGGCGACCAGCCAGGCGTCGCCCTGCTCGGCCCCGGCGAGGGCGGGCGACCCGGCGGTGGCGGGCATCCCCCTGACCGCGATGTTGTCCTTGATCAGGACCGGGATGCCCTCGAGCGGGCGGGCCGCCCCGCTCGCCAGGGCCTCGTCGCAGGCCTGCGCCTCGGTGAGCGCGTCGCCGCTGGCGCTGATGACCGCGTGCAGCAGCGGGTCCAGCCGCCCGATCCGGTCCAGGTAGAACGAGGTGAGCCCGCGCGCGGTGAGGGTGCCGGCCGCCAGCGCTGCCCGGAGGGCGGCGACGGTCGCCCCGCTGGCGTCGATCGTGGTGCCTGGGATCGTCTCGCTGACCGCGGGGGGCTCTGGCATGGGGGAAGGATAACCGCCCCTCCGCCACTGGTGATCATGCCCGGCTGCCGTTCCGGCAACGCCCGGAACGGCCGCGCTCTGCAGCGGTGCCGGGTGGGCCGGCTCCGTCAGGGGAGCCAGGACACGTGGCCGTGCAGGGCCGCGTAGCCGACGAAAGCGACCGTGTCGATCAGCCCGTGGGCGACGATGAACGGGGTCACCCGCCGCCATCTGCGGAACAGGACGCCGAACACCAGGCCCATCGCGGCGTTGCCGAGGAACCCGCCGAGCCCCTGGTAGAGGTGGTACGAGCCGCGGAGCACCGCGCTGAGGATGATCGCATGGGCCGGTGTCCAGCCGAGCTGATCCAGCCGCCGCAGCAGATACCCGATGACCAGGATCTCTTCCAGGATCCCGTTCTGGAAGCCCTTGAGGATGAGCACCGGGATCCGCCACCACACCGCGGGCAGGCTCTCCGGGACCACGTTGAGGCTGACCCCGAGGTGGAACGCCGTGATGTACAGGCCCAGGCCCAGCCCGCCGATGATGGCCGCCAGGGCCGCGCCCCTGGCCAGGTCGCTGGCTGGCCGGGTGGTGTCCAGGCCCATGTCCGACGGCGACTCACCCGACCTGGCCAGCAGGTAGAACACCAGCGCCACCGGGGCAAGGGTGACCAGAATGTTCGCCAGCTGCAGCGAGAGGTCCAGCAACGGGCGGCCCGGCGCCATCGACCCGACCAGCAGCGCCTGCTGGTGCCCCAGCGCCCTGCGGGCCGTGAGCGACCCGATCAGGCTGATGATCGCCAGCAGCGCGCTGGCGCCGAGCGACACCGCGAAGACGACAACGATCTCCCAGCCCAGCTGCTGCCGTGTGATCGGTGGGGCAATCGGCAGGCCAGTGTCGTGCTCCGGGATCACCCCTGGACTCTATAAGGCAGGTGGCCGGGCACCGCCCCCTGGAGCCTGCCTGGAGTCAATCTGCAGCTGATCAGGAGTAAACCTAGAGCCAGCCTTCAGCCTCAGGCGCCGGCGGCTGAGACGATCGCGTCGGTCACGAACCCGAGCACCAGCCCCAGCATGATCCCCCAGGTGACCAGCTCCTTGAGCTTGGTGGCACGCGCGACGGCCAGCAGCTCGATCACCACGTACAGGATGGAGCCCGCCGCCAGCGCCAGGAAGGCGATGCCGAGCAGCGGCGCGGTCACCTGCATGCCGACGACGGTGCCGACGAAGGTGGGGCCGCCGCCGATGAGCCCGAGCAGCACCAGCCGGGGCCAGGTGGGCCGCTCACCGGCCGCCGCCAGCGGCGCCACGATGCCGAAGCCCTCCGTCGCGTTGTGCGCGCCGAAGCCGATCACCAGCAGGACCGCCAGGCTGAGCTTGCCGGCCGCGGCGGAGGCGCCGATGGCCAGTCCCTCGCCGAAGTTGTGGAGCCCGATGCCGACCGCGATGAGCATCGACAGGCTGGCGGCGGCGGCCCGGGCGGCATCCGGGCCGGCCGGGATCAGGGCCGGCCGCGCGGTCGCCGCTCCCGGCCCCTCCGGCCGCAGCCGCGCCGCCCGGTGCTTCATCCAGCGGTCGAAGTACACCAGGCCGAGCAGCCCGGCACCCACGCACACGAGCATCACGGTGCCGTCGGTGATCGCCGTGGCGTAGTGGTGAAGGCCCAGTGCCTCGTCGGTGGGCTCCCACGCGTTGGTGAGCACGTCCCACAGCAGAAAGATCAGGATGCCGATGGCCAGGGCGTTGAGGAACGCCTTGGTCCGGGGCATCTGCGCGCGCACGCGGCCCAGCGGCAGCCCGAGGAAGATCGTGAGGCCCGCGAAGGCCCCGAGGATGGCGATCTGGCTTGCGGGCACGGGTGATCCTCTCCGTAGCTGGCCGCGGTCTCCGCCGGGCCGGAGCCGCGTGTCGTTCAGGACGCCGGGTCAGCACAGCCTAAGTTGGGCATACCAAGCCTAACGACGGCTCAGATACCACACAGGGGCACCGCGCAATGCCAGGGATGGCTACCGCGTACGGCGCGGGCCGGGGACGGCCCGGGCACGCGTCGCGGACGGCCCGGGCGCGCGGTGGCGCGGTACCCGGGCATGCGGCAGCCGCCACGTCAGGCGGACGCGGCGGCCGACGCTCCCGCCGTGGCGGGCACAGGCAGTAAACTGCCGTCGCTGTGGTATTTGATGGGCTAACAGGACAGGCTTACCACCAGGGATGTACCCGATGATATTGACCGCGAATAATCCCCCGGCAGGCCACGCAGCCCGGTTAACCCCCGTCAGAAAGCTACCCCGTTAAGCAGGTCGTCGAATTCGCCAAGCTTGACGCCTTCGATGAGCGCTGCTATCTCGGCCCGGGTGTAGATAAGGGCCGGGCCGTCCGGGTTCCTGGAGTTACGCACAGCGAACTCGTCCACGCCGACCTTGGCAAGCTCGACACAGGCTCCCTGTGAGTTGCTGATGCTGCTTTTGCGCCACACGGCCCCAGAAAGCTCTGCGGCCGGCATTCCATTGTAGGTGTTCATATACCCATGACTTCCTCAAGCATCCCGCTCAGGATATGGACAGATCGTTCCGGTGACTCGGCCTCGACACTGAGTCGTTCCATGACCTCGGTGTACTTTTCGACGTCGTCACGCTTATCGAGATACAGGGCGCTTGTGAGCTGCTCGAGGTAGACCACATCCGGCAGGTCGGGCTCCGGGAACCGCATGATGGTGAACGCCCCGGCCTCGGCGGCGTGACCGCCTGACCTGAAGGGCATCACCTGGAGCGTGACCTGCGGCTGTTCCGTGGCCTCCAGCAGCTGCACGAGCTGCGCTCGCATCACCTCCTTTCCCCCGATGGGGCGCCGCAGCGCCGCCTCGTCCACGATCGCCCACAGCCGGGGCCCGCCCGGCTTGGTGAGCAGCTCCTGCCTGCCCATGCGCAGGCTGATCCTGCGTTCTATCTCCTCGGTCGCCGCCCCCGGCTGGCCGAGCCGCACCACCGCCCGCGCGTAGTCCGCCGTCTGCAGCAGACCGGGCACGAACTGCACCTCGTAGAGCCGGATGAGCGAGGCCGCCTCCTCCAGGCCCACGTAGACCTGGAACCAGTCCGGCAGCACATCGCCGTACTTGTGCCACCACCCGGGCGAGTTGGCCTGGATGGCGAGTTCCACCAGCGTGGCTGCCTCGTCCTCGTCGACGCCGTACAGCCTGAGCAGGTCGGTGACATCGCGTTCCTTGAAACTGACCCGGCCCAGCTCCATCCGGCTGATCTTGGAGCCGGACGCGCGGATGGCGTAGCCGGCCTCTTCGCGGGTGATCCCCTTCACCTCGCGCAGCATGCGCAGCTGGGAACCCAGAAGGATGCGCAGAACGGTCGGGCCGCTCCCCGGCTGCGCTGTTATCACCTCGGCTCCCCTCAGCTCACGCTTGCAGGTCTGTGGGCAAGTCCTCCGTCAGACGTCCGGCCTGCGCACGTGCAACCTGATAATGTCATCTGCACGTGCATTCGGCCTTGCGTTTGCAAGGTACAAAGGGGATGATAGCGCTTGCGCGGCAAGCGCACGACTCACCTGCCAGTGACCACGTGCGAGATGAAGACGGGATGCCGATGACCGCACACCGGGCGGCCTTGCCATTGACGACGGAGGTCAGCGGTGTGAGCCGCGTCGGCTTCCTCGCGGCGGGCACACCCGGGGGCATGCGCCAGGCAGGCCTGCTGCCATCACAGCCGGGAGGCACCAGCTACGCGCTGGCCCAGCCGAGCGCCACCTGCCAGCTCGCGTCCCGGCCCGAGTCGGTCAAGGCCGGCCGGGACTTCACCCGCGCCACGCTGGCCGGCTGGGATCTGGACACCCTCGCCGACCTGGCCGAGCTCGTCGTGTCCGAGCTGGTGACGAACGCGCTGCGGCACGGCGTCCCGTCCGCCCGCACGCTGGTCAGCGAGCACTGCATCCGGCTGCGGCTGCTCGCACAGGCCCCCTTCGTGATGTGCATGGTGACCGACCCGGGCCGCGACATCCCCGTCCTGCGGGAGTCGGGCCCCACCTCGGAGAGCGGCCGGGGGCTGAACGTGGTCGAGTCCTGCAGCGTGCGGTGGGGCTGGCACCTGCTCGACGAGGGCGGCAAGGTCGTCTGGGCGCTGCTGCGGCCGGAGGACTGAGCCGCAGCAGCGCCCAGCCCAGCAACCAGCCCGGGCGCCTGGCCATGGGCGCCGGCACGCATCTGGTCAAGGGACAGCGGCACGGCTAGGCTCGGTGCGCTGCGTCCCCGTCAACCACGAGTCATCCGTTCGGCATGCCCGCCGGGGTTGGGTGAGGAGGCGACATGTACCAGCCGTATCCGCAGGGTGGTGAGCGGCCGCCCATGCCCGCCGGAGCCGCCCGGCCCACCCCGCCGCGCCCGGTGAAGACCGCGGTCCTGCTCATGTACGCGGGCGCGGCCGTCACCGCCGTCACCCTGGTCATAACAGCGCTGACCATCCACTCCATCGAGACGACCATGGAGAACAAGGCCAACTACACCTCGCAGCAGGCGCACCAGCTCGTGGTCGCCGCGATCGTGGAGGCCGTGATCACCCTCGGCCTGTGGCTGTTCATGGCCTGGGCGAACAGGAGCGGGTACACCTGGGGGCGGATCGCCGCCACCGTGCTGTTCGCGCTGAACACCGTGGGCCTGCTGCTCGCTGTGCTGCGGGGAGCCACCGCGGTCAACCTGGTCCTCGCGGTACTGGTCTGGCTGATCGGCCTGGGCGCGATCGTGCTGCTGTGGCGCAAGGAATCCAGCCAGTACTTCGCCGCTGTGACCCGCCGGCGTCCACCCGGCGGCTGAGCCGCGCCGGTCAGCCGGGGCCGCGCCCGGTCAGCCGGGGCCGCGCATCAGCGCGTAGCAGGCCACCGCCGCGGCGGCGACCACGTTCAGCGAGTCCACCCCGAGCGCCATCGCAGCCGAGCTCATCGGGATGCAGACGCGCTCGTCGGCCTCATGTAGCCAGCGGGAGGACAGGCCGTCGCCCTCGGAGCCGAGCATGAGCGCGACCCGGCCGCCCGCCGCCACCTGGTCCAGGGCCACGGCGGACTGGTCGGGCACCAGGGCAAGCAGCCGGAAGCCCGCGGCGCGGAGCCCGGCGAGGCCCCCGTACCAGTCGGTCATCCGGGCATAGGGGATGGCGAAGACCGCGCCCATCGACACCTTGACCGCGCGGCGGTAGAGCGGGTCCGCGCACCGGGGCGCCAGCACCACCGCCCCCACCCCGAGCGCGGCCGCGCACCGGAAGATCGCCCCCACGTTGCCGTGATCGACCAGGTCCTCCAGCACCAGGATCCGGCGGTGGCCGGCCACCACCGCGCCGGCCTCCGGCAGGGGCCGCCGCGCCATCGACGCCAGCGCACCCCGGTGCACCCGGTAGCCGGTGATCCGTTCCGCGACATCGTGGGGGGCCAGGTAGACCGGGCCCGCGCACGAGGTGGCCAGATCGGCGAGGCCGGCCAGCCGGTCCGGGGTCAGCAGCAGCGAGCGCACCGGGTACCCGGCCCCGATCGCCCGCCTGATCACCTTCTCCCCCTCGGCCACGAACAGCCCGTGCGCCGCTTCCAGGCTCGTGCGCAACGACGAGTCGGTCAGGCGCAGGTAATCGGCCAGCCGCGGGTCACCGGGGTCGTCCACCTGGATCACGTCGCCCACCTGCCCCAGTCTGGCCGGCGGAGTTATTGCGAATAGGACAAGCCGCGTCATATCACGCGCCGGTCCGGTACAGTCATCCGCGCGAAGACCCAGCAGGCGCAGGCGCCCGGGACGACGCCGGTTCGCCTGCGGGAGCTCCCGCGTCCGGGGAGCCGCGGCCCTTGCCGGCGAGCTGCGGCCCGGTCGATCGAGGATTGCCGTGAACGCTGGACCGACCAGACGAGGCAGCGGCTACCGGGCGGCGCGCAAGCGCCGGACCCGGACAGCCGCGCTGACCGGCCTCGCGGCCGCCATCGCCGCCACGTTCCTGCTCACGCTGGGCGCCCGGGCCGTCGTCGCCCGCTCCAGCTGCGTCAACCACCCGGTGGTCGTCAACGTGGCCGCCGCCAGCGAGATCGGGCCGGTCGTCCGCCACCTCGGCCAGTACTTCAACAGCATGCGCCCGCGGGTGGACGGCCACTGCGTGCGGGTCGCGGTCACCACCGAGCCGCCGCGCGAGGTGGTGGCGCAGCTCGCGGGCGGCGGCCCCCGGCAGCTGCCGCAGGCCGACGCCTGGATTCCCGATTCGCCCCTGTGGGCTGACCTCGCGGGCCGGTCAGCGTCCTGGGGCGCGCGCGTCCGGCTGTCCGGCATCACGCTCGCCAGAACCGCGCTGGTCATCGTGATGCCCCGGCCCGCCGCAGCGCTGGCTCCCGCCTTCGGCTCCTCGGTCAGCTGGAAATTCCTGCTCCCCCAGGCCGCCGGCGGTCCCGCGTCCGCGCTCGGGCTGCACGTCGAGTTCCCCGACCCCACGAGCAGCGCAACGGGCATGGTGGCACTCACCGAGCTCCAGCGGCTCTGCGGTGGCGGAGGGCGGGCCGGCCAGGCTGATCTCGCCAGGCTCGCGGTGAGTGCCCAGGTCGAGCCCACGCCGGGCGGCGCATCGCCGCTGGCGCCGCTGGCCGCCTGGGCGCCGCTGCCCGGCACCGGCGCCGCTACCGCGCCGGTCACGGTCACCACCGAGCAGGCGGTGGTCCAGTTCGACCGGGCCCACCCGCGGCAGCCGCTGGCCGTGCGCTACCCGGCCGAGGGCAGCCAGGAACTCAGCTATCCCTACGTGCTCACCACCACCAGCCCGCTGCGGCTGGCGACGGCCGACAGGTTCGGTGAGCTGCTGCGGTCGGCCTATGCCGCCTCGTACGTGCGCTATGCGGGCTTCCGCTCGGGCGACGGGGCGGCCGGCGCCTGGGCCGCCTGGCCGGGGCTGGCCAGCAGCGGCCCGCGCCTGCTGCCCCCGCCGCCGCCGGCCCAGGCGGAAGCCGCCATCCGCACGTGGCAGCGGCTCAGCCTGGGCTCACGGGACCTCGCCCTGATCGACATCTCCTCGGCGATGGCCGCCCGGGCCCGGCCGGGCGGGCCGGAGCTGGAACAGGTGCTGGTCCGGGCCGCCGGCCCTGACCTGGCGCAGTTCCCCGACAGCACCCAGATGGGCCTGTGGACCTTCCCCAGCCAGATCGTGGACGGCCTGTCCTATCAGGAGCTGGTGCCGATCGGCCCGCTGCCCGATCGGCTGGGGCACCTCACCCGCAGGCAGCGGATCGAGCGGGTGGCGCAGGCGAGCCTGCCCCTGCCGCGCACCCCGGCCCCCCTGTACAGCACCATCCTGAACGCATACCGGCAGATGCTCGCCACCTACCAGCCCCGCCGCATCAACGCGGTGCTGGTCCTGACCGCGGGGGTCGACCACGACCCGGGCGACATCTCCGCCGCCACCCTGGTGCGTGACCTGCAGGTGCTCTACGACCCGCGGCGGCCGGTCAGAATCGTGACGATCATGCTCGGCCGGGGAGGTGACCTGGGCGCGCTGCGGCGGATCGCCGCCACCACCAGCGGCCAGGCCATCGCCATCACGCACTACTCCCAGCTCGGCCAGGTCATGTACCAGACCATGTCCAGCGCGCTCTGCAAGTCGTCCTGCACCAGCTGACGGGGATCGATACGGCGCAGGCCGGGGCGGACGGAAGTCGCGCAGAAACCCGCGCAACCGATGTCAACCACATCTGAGCGTCGCGCGTCTTGCTTACGAGGCCCGGCGAGAGCGGGGCGCCGGGCCTCGCGCAGGCTCCCTCCGGGCCACCCGGTCCGGAGGGTGTGAGGCCCGGCGAGAGCGGGGCGCCGGGCCTCACAAAAGCTCCTGCCGGGCTCATGGCCCGGCAGGGATGAGGGCCCGGCGAGAGCGGGGCGCTGGGCCCTCATAAGGCTCCTGCCGGGTCACCTGACCCGGCGGGGATGAGGCCCGGCGAGAGCGGGGCGCCGGGCCTCATCAACAGCTTCTGCCGGATCATCCGGTCCGGTGGAGATGAGGCTCGGCGCTAGCGGGGCGCCGGGCCTCATGTTATCTGCATGTCATGGGAGCGGCCCGGCTGGGCGCCGCCCGTCGTCATCGAGCAGCTGGTGGGCGCGCTCGATCAGCACCGGCACCACCTTCCCCTCGCGCTCGAATCCCTCGCCCACCGTCTTGCGCTGCAGGAACCGGGCGTGGATGCCCTCCAGCACCACCGCCAGCTTGAAGCAGCCGAACGCCATGTAATAGCTGATCCGGGACAGGTCGGTGCCGGTGATCCGCGCGTACTGGGCGGCCAGCTGCTCCCTGGTCGCGAAGCCGGGCGCGGTGGTCACCGTACCCCCCAGTGCGAGCCAGCCCTGCTCACCGGGCTCGGTCCAGTAGACAAGGGCCAGGCCCAGGTCGGCCAGCGGGTTACCGAGCGTGGACATCTCCCAGTCCACCACCGCCGCGATGCGCGGCTCGTCCCCCGGCACGACCAGCATGTTGTCGAGCCGGTAGTCGCCGTGGACCAGGCCGCCCGCCGGAGCCGCCTCGCTGACCGCGGGCAGCCCGGCCGCGAGGCGGTGGGTCAGGTCGTCGTAGCCGGGCATCTCCCGGGTCACCGACAGCTCCCACTGCCGCTGCCAGCGGTCAAGCTGGCGGGCCAGGTATCCCTCCGGCCTGCCGAACCCGGCCAGCCCGGCGGCCCGGACGTCCAGCCCGTGGATGGTGGCGAGCATCTCCGCGAAGCGCCCGGACAGCCGGGCCGCCTGGGCGGGCGTGAGCACGTCCGCGTCCTCGCGGGCCCGTAGCACCGCCCCGTCCACGTAGTCCATCAGGTAGAACGGCGCGCCGATGACCGACGGGTCCTGGCAGATCGCGACCGGGCGGGGCACCGGGACCGCCGTGCCGGTCAGGGCCGTGAGCACCCGGTACTCCCGGGCCATGTCGTGCGCCGTGGGCAGCACATGGCCGAGCGGCGGGCGGCGCAGGACCAGCGGGGCGCGGCCGGGCCCCGTCCCGCCGGTGTCGAGCCGGTAGGTCAGGTTGGACCGCCCGCCGCCGATGAGCCGCACCTCCGGCGGCCCGTCACCGCCACCGATGCCGTTGTCCGCCAGCCACCTGCCGAGCCCGGCGACGTCGTCGACGCCTGGCACGCCGCCTCCGGCCATCAGCCTCACTCCCGTCTGCGCCGGGCCACCCTGCCGGTGCCCGGTGACCAGCCCAGCATGCCCCATCGCGTTCGTGTGCGCTAAGGGCTGTGCTGGCGACCCATCACGCGCACCAACTGGCGCCTGGCCGGTAGTGGCGAGGCCGGCCAGGATCCGGCAGGCGCGGGTGATCTCGGTGCTGCTGGCGCCGCCGTAGCCGAGCACCAGCCCGTTGACGGTGACCGGCCCGGCGAAATACCGCGCCAGCGTGGTCACCGCCACCCCCCGCTCCCAGGCCGCCGCGGCGATCTCTTCCGCGTCCCGGCCGGTCTGCAGGACCATGTGCATACCCGCATCCTCGCCGAGCAGCCGGCCCGCGGCCGCCGCCGCGCCGGTGGCCCCCAGGGTTCCCGCGCCCCCCGTGGTCCCTGCGCTCCCCGTGGTCCCTGCGCTCCCCGCGCCGCCGCCGAGCACACCGGTCATCGCCTTCCGGCGGCGGGCGTACTCGTGCCGCATCCGGCGGATGTGCCGCTCCAGGTCGCCCGATGCGACCAGGCTGAGAACCGCGCGCTGGGCCGGGCCGCCCGCCCACTCCCCCAGCCGGGCCGCCGTCTCCGCCAGGATGGCCACCAGCTCCGGCCCCGCCACCAGCCAGCCGACCCGGAGCGCCGGAGTGAGGATCTTGGTGGTGGTGCCCAGGTACACCACCACGCCGGGGTCCAGCCCGAACAGGGCCGGCAGCGGCCCGACGACATAGCGGAACTCGCCGTCGTAGTCGTCTTCGACGATCAGCGCCCCGGTGGAGCGCGCCCAGGCGATCAGCGCCTGCCGGCGCGGGACCGGGAGCCGGCCGCCGAGCGGGTACTGGTGGGCGGGCGTGGTGTAGATCAGGCGCAACCCGGCCGGGAGCGCGTCCACCACCAGGCCGTCGGCATCCACCGGGCAGGGGACCAGGTGCGCCCCGTGAGCGGCGAACACCGCCCGCGCGGTCGGGTAACCCGGCTCTTCCACCCCGACCCGGTCCCCCGGCCGCAGCAGCGCGGCCGCGATCAGCCCGAGGCTGCCTGCCACGCCGCGGGTGACCATGATCTGCCCGGGCGCGCAGCGGACGGCCCGGCTGCGCCGCAGGTAGCCGGTGAGCGCCGCCCGGAGCGCGGCGTCCCCCTGCGGCTCCGCCGCCGCGGCGGGCGCCTCGGCGCCAGCGCTGCGCCAGGCCCGCCGCCAGGCCGCCCGGTCGATGCCGGCCACCCAGGGGATGCCGGGCCGCAGCTCGATCAGCGGGCCGCCGGGCCCGGCCCGGTCCTCCGCCTGGTGCCCGCGGCCGGCCGGAACCCGGGCCGCACGCCCGCCCGGCCCGCCCCCGCTGCGCGTACGGCTCGCACCGCCGGCAACATAGGTGCCCGAGCCGTGCCGGCCCTCGATCCACCCCTCCGCGAACAGCTGGGCGTACGCGCCGGTCACCACCGTCCGGCTGACCGCCAGGGTCCCGGCCAGCGCGCGGGTGGACGGCAGCCGCTCGCCCGCCGCCAGCCGCCCGTCGGTCATCGCCGTCCGCAGCTGGCCCGCGATCTGGGCGGTGAGCGGCGCCGGGCCCGCCCGGTCCGCGGCGAGTGGCAGGTCCACGCCCGCGCGCCTCAGGGTGGTGGCCAAAGTGGTCTCCCGTTCTTCCGGCAAAGTGGCTACTACTATCAGACCACTTTGCCGGTAGCCTGGCGAGCATGAACGCCGTGCACCCCCTGTCCACGACCGAGCGCACCCGCCTCCGCCGCCACTCCGAGCGGGCCGGGACCGACCGGGCCGAGCTGTACGAGGTGCTCGACGCCGGGATGATCTGCCACTTCGCCGTGATGGTGGACGGATCGCCGGTGGCGCTGCCCACCGCCTACGGCCGCCGCGGCGACACCCTGTACCTGCACGGGTCCTCGGCCAACCGGAGCATCATGGCCGCCGACGGCCAGCAGGTCTGCGTCACCGTCACGCACCTCGACGGCCTGGTCTGCGCCCGGGCGGCCTTCAGCCACTCCGTGAACTTCCGCAGCGCGATGGTGTTCGGCGTCGCCACGCTCGTGACCGACGACGCCGAACGCCTGGCGGCGTTGCGGGCCGTCACCGAGCAGCTGATCCCCGGCCGCTGGGAGGCGCTGCGCGCGCCCACCCGCAAGGAGCTCGCCGCCACCGCGGTGCTGTCCGTGCCGCTCGCGGAGGCATCCGTCAAGATCCGGACCGGCCCGCCCGCCGACGAGCCGGAAGACCTTGGCGCCGGGGTGTGGGCCGGGGTGGTGCCGATCGCGGTGACGTTCGGCGAACCGGAACCGGACGCGGCCCTGGCCCCGGGCACGCCGCTGCCGGGCCACATCACGGGCCTGGGGGCCGGCCGGCGCGGGGCGGTCAATGGGCACGGGGCGGCCGGCGGGCACGGCGCCTGAAGATCGGCAACTGTGGCGGAGCCCCCCGGTCATGCCTCTAGGCTGGGGTAATGACCGACCGGCTCGTGTGGATCGACTGCGAGATGACCGGGCTCGACCTGGCGCGCGATGCCCTGATCGAGATCGCCTGCCTGGTCACCGACGGCGACCTGGTGGTGCTTGACGAGGGCGTTGACCTGGTCATCAAACCGCCCGCCGAGGCGCTCGACCATATGCAGGACGTGGTCAGGGAGATGCACACCGCCTCCGGCCTGCTGGCGGAGCTGGCCTCCGGGGTGACGATGGCCGAGGCCCAGGACCAGGTCCTCAGCTACGTGCGCGGCCACATCGCCGAGCCGAGGAAGGCGCCGCTGTGCGGCAACTCCATCGCCACGGACCGTGCCTTCATCGCCCGCGACATGCCCGAGCTCGATGCCTACCTGCACTACCGCATGGTGGACGTCTCCAGCGTCAAGGAGCTGGCGCGGCGCTGGTATCCGCGGGCGTACTTCGCCAGCCCGCCCAAGCACGGCGGGCACCGGGCGCTCGCCGACATCAGGGAGAGCATCCAGGAGCTGCGCTACTACCGCGCGGCGGTGTTCGTGGCGTCGCCGGGGCCCGACTCGGTCCGCGCGCGGCAGATCGCCGCCCGTTACGCGATGGAGCCAGGGCCGGCGGCCCAGGCACCGGAGACCCAGGAACCGGGCGCCCAGGGGGCGGCGGAATCGGGTTCAGCCCAGTGACCGGGTACCGCTATGCTTCATCCACCGGGCAGCCGGGCGATGGTGGGCGTAGCTCAGTTGGTTAGAGCACCAGGTTGTGGTCCTGGGGGTCGGGGGTTCGAGTCCCCTCGCCCACCCCACTGAAACAGCAGGTCATGAGGCCCGGCCAGGACAGCGGCCGGGCCTCCTTGTTTTCCCGATGTCCGTCAGTTCCAGACCTCCGGCGGGAGGTCCGGCCCGCCTGTACCGGTACCACCGTGTCGCCGCAGCGCACCGCTAACGGCCCGAGCAGGCAGAACTCCATCCCTGTCACCGCCCGTCGTGCAGGCCCCGCGGCGCGTGCTGATCGAATGCTAACGCCGTCCTAGGGACACAGGTAAAGATCCTCACCAGATGGCAGCGATGTCATCCATTGCTCAGCTCGCAGCGACCTGCCGGGCGCGGAAGGCCGCCGTCTTCACCCGGTTCTGGCAGGAGGTGGAGCAGAACCGGCGGGTGCCGTTGCGTGAGGCGTCCACGTAGACACGGTCACAGTGCGGGGCCGTGCAGACCCCGATCCGGCCGTGCAGGTCGCTGCCGAGCACCACGGCGAGCCCGGTGGCGCAGCCCGCCGCCCACCCGGTGACCAGCGAGCCCTGCGCCCCGTGGAAATGCAGGTGCCAGGGCTCACCGTCATGCCGGTCCAGCCACGGGTGTGCCCCGGTCGCCGCGATCAGCTCGTTGACCCGCCGCGCCGCCGCGTCGACGTCGCCGCAGGCGACGCTGGCGAACACGCCACGTAGCTGCGTGGCGAGCTCGACCAGCTGGGCGGCTTCATGGCCGGAGAGCTGGCGGGTGCCGGGGCTGGCGGCCCGGAGCATGCCGGTTGCCGCGCGGGCCAGGTCCGGCCCGTCCGGCGGGGTGTAGCTGCGGCCGCATGCCTCACCCGCAGTGAGCGTGTTGACCAGGCCGACGGCCACCGCCACCACGATGTCCATGTGACTGTTGAAGTTCACTTGACCAGTTACGCCCTCGGCTCGTAGGTTGTGACTGCCGAAAGCATAGTCGCCAGTAACAAGGAGGCAGGCGTGCCGGACCTGGACCAGCAGATAGCGCAGGGGTGGGTCGGCCGGTGGGATCTGCAGCAGCAGCACTACCTGCCGGACCGGGAGGACCGGTTCACGGTGCTGATCGACGCGGTCGAGGAGGGGGCCGGCCGTCCCGACCCGCTGGTGCTGGACCTGGGCTGCGGTCCCGGCTCGCTGGCGGTCCGGCTGCTCGACCGGATCCCGGCCGCGACCGTGGTCGCGCTGGACGCCGACCCGCTGCTGCTGGAGCTGGGCCGGGCCGCCTACCGGGAGCGGGCACAGCTGAGGTTCGCCGACTGCGACCTCCGCACACCGGGCTGGGCGGCAGCGCTCGGCCTGGACCGCCCGGCCGACGCGGCGGTCAGCACCACCGCGCTGCACTGGCTGCCCGGCCCCGCGCTGCGGGCCATGTACGCCGAGCTGGCCACCGTGCTGCGGCCCGGCGCCCTGCTCCTGGACGGCGACCACTTCAAGGGCGACGAGAGCGCCTGCCCCGTCATCGAGAAGCTGGCCGAGGTGCTGATCGAGCGGGAGGAGCAGCGGCGCTTCCCGCAGGGCCACACTGAGACGTGGGCGGGCTGGTGGGAGGCGGCCGCCGCCGATCCCGCCCTGGCCGGCCTGACTGCCCGGCGCGAGCGCCTCCGGCTGGACTCCGAGCACCACGGGTCAGCCTCGGGCCTGCTCGCGACGCATGTCGAGGCGCTGCACGCGGCCGGGTTCAGCGAGGTCGGCACGCTCTGGCAGCGCGGCAGCAACCGCATCCTGTGCGGGGTCCGCGGCGGCTGATCCGCCGGCGCCACCCGGTGGGCTTCAGGTGTGGCGCCCAGGTCAGCCGGGCAGCTTGCGGATCGGGTCGCCGGGGCGGACGGTCCCGGAGGCGACGACCCGGGCGTTGAGGCCGCGCAGCCGCAGCTCGCGGCCGGCCCGGGAGTTGACGAACCGCCACGCGTCCTTGCCGAACCGGGCGGCGAACTTGGCGCAGCCGAGGTGCGGCTGCGCCGTCACCTCGATAACGGCCGATCCGACGGCGAGCCGGGTGCCGGCCGGCAGGTTCGCGGGGCTGAGGTCGAGGTCGACGTAGAGCTGGTCACCGGCCAGCATCCGCCGGCCGGGGTCCTGGGCCACGAGCAGGGCGGCACGCGAGTTCATCACGGTCAGCTGCATACCGGGATGCGGCGACCCGTCGGCTGTCCTCGTGCTCCCGCGCGCCTGCCACGTGTCGCCGGTGAGCCCGGCTGCCACGTCGAGGCTGCCCACGGCGAGCACCTCACGCTCGTCCACGGCAGGCCGGCGCACGATCAGCTCGACCACGCCGTTGTCCGGCGGCGACTCCCGGATGTGATCGAGGCCGGCGTGCAGCTCGGCGGTGCCAAGATGATCCACCATGCCATGATCCTTCCGCACGCATCCGGGCACGAATCATTTCCCCGGCGGCCGGGCCGGCCGGGAATCCCCGGGCGGGCGATGAGTTTGCCGCCTGGCGGCAGTCAGGACTGTCGGGAGGCTGTGATAGTCCAGGAGAGACAAGGCAGCGGCCGGGTCAGGCGGGACCGTGCCCAGGCGGGGGCCGGGTAGGGCCGCCGCGGCCAGCCGTGCCAGGAGGGAGTTCCGGTGAGCGGTGTACGGGTGCTGGTTGGCACGCGCAAGGGCGCTTTCGTGCTGACCTCGGACGGCAAGCGTGAGCGGTGGGACGTCAGCGGGCCATATTTCGCTGGCTGGGAGGTCTACCACGTCAAGGGGTCACCTGCTGACCCGGGCCGGCTGTTCGCCTCCCAGTCCAACGGCTGGTTCGGGCAGCTGATCCAGCGTTCGGACGACGGCGGCAAGACGTGGGAGCCGGTGGGCAACAAGTTCAGCTACGAGGGTGAGCCAGGAACGCACCAGTGGTATGACGGCACGCCCCATCCGTGGGAGTTCGCGCGGGTCTGGCACCTGGAGCCGTCGCTGGAGGACCCGGACACGGTTTACGCCGGGGTGGAGGACGCCGGCCTGTTCCGCTCGGCCGACGGCGGGCAGTCCTGGCAGGAGCTGCCCGGGCTGCGCACTGACGGCTCGGGGCCGTCGTGGCAGCCGGGCGCTGGCGGGATGTGCCTGCACACGATCATCTTGGACCCGGCCAGGCCGGGGCGCATGTTCGCGGCCATCTCGGCTGCGGGCGCGTTCCGCTCCGATGACGCGGGCCAGACGTGGCGGCCGGTGAACCGTGGCCTGCACTCGGAGGGCATCCCGGACGAGGACGCCGAGGTCGGCCACTGCGTGCACCGGATCGCGCTGCACCCCGCGCGGCCGGAGGTGCTCTACATGCAAAAGCACTGGGACGTGATGCGCAGCGACGACGCCGGCGAGTCGTGGCACGAGGTCAGCGGCAACCTGCCGACCGACTTCGGATTCCCGATCGAGGTGCACGCGCACGAGCCGGACACCGTCTACGTGGTCCCGATCACCAGCGACTCTGAGCACTTCCCGCCGGACGGACGGCTGCGCGTGTACCGCAGCCGGACCGGCGGCGACGACTGGCAGGCGCTCACCAGGGGCCTGCCCCAGGAGCACTGCTACGTCAACGTGCTGCGCGATGCGATGGCCGTCGACTCCCTCGAGGACTGCGGCGTCTACTTCGGCACCACCGGCGGCCAGGTGTATGTATCGGCCGACGCGGGTGACAACTGGGCGCCGATCGTCCGGGACCTGCCGGCCGTGCTGTCCGTCGAGGCCCAGACGCTGCCATGATCCGGGTGGTGCTGCCCGCGCACCTGCGTAACCTCGCCCGGGTCGACGGCGAGGTGGAACTGGCCGTCGCGGGCCAGGTCACCCAGCGCTCGGTCCTGGACGCGCTGGAGGCCAGCTACCCGGTGCTGCGCGGGACGATCCGCGACTACGGCAGCGGGCGGCGGCGGGCGTTCGTGCGGTTCTTCGCCTGCGAGCAGGACCTGTCGCACGACCAGCCGGACGCCCCGCTGCCGGAGGCGGTCGCCACCGGCGCGGAGCCGTATCTGATCGTGGGCGCGATGGCGGGCGGCTAGACAGGCAGCGGCGGGCGGCTGGGCAGGCACGGGGGCGGCTGGACCGCCAGTGGCCGGCGGCAGGCCGGCAGCGCCCGGCGGCAGGCCGGCGGCGCCCGGCGGCCAGGCCGCCCGTGCCGCCGGCTACCGCTACCGTGGCCGGGTCCTGGCCCGCCCACGCCGGGCCCGGAGGTTGCGGTTCTTGATGAGGTTGCCGCACACGGCCATGTCGCACCAGGCGCCCTGGCGGGTGTGGGAGCGGTCGTAGAACGCCCAGCGGCAGTCGCGGTTGCGGCAGGCTTTCAGGCGTGCCCAGCTGCCGTCCTGCTGGGCGTCGCGGATGATCAGCAGGAGCCTGGCCAGCCCGCCCGCGAGCCGTCCGCCTGGCTGGGGATCAAGCTGGACGCGGCCGTCCGGGCTGACGGCCAGCGGCAGCCGGGCCCGGGCGGCCACCGTGGCCAGCGGGCGCAGGTCGGCGGCGGCGGGCGGCGGCCCGCCGCTGTTGTGGTCCAGCAGGGCCCGGATGCCCTCCCGCACATCCCGCGCGGCGCGCAGGTCCCCGGCCCCCGCACCGCTGCCCGGCGCCAGCAGCGCGCTCTGGTGCAGCCACTGACTGGCCGTTCCGGGGTCGGCCAGCAGGTCGGTGCCCAGATCAAGGTCCCTGGTGTTGACGAACGCCTGCACCAGCAGCAGCGGTGCCGGCGCTGGCTTAAGCTCGGCGTGCGGGACCCAGGCAGGCAGCGTCACTGTGCCAGCTTACCCCATACGTGACCAGTTAAAGCCGTTGACCGGTCACGCATGACCTGTATAATTTGTTTAGAGGTCACGCCATGGCCCCCAGCGGGCCGGATGGGCCCGGAGGTGCCCGATGCTCGTGCTGCTTCACGAGGGATGTCCCGTCCCGGTTGCTGTCCACCCCCGCGACCGGCTCCTGGCCCGGCTGCGCGCGTCCCGGCTCGACACGGCCCTGGCCGCTGGGGCCTCACCCGACGCGACCGTGGGCCTGGCGCTGCGGGCCCAGACGCTGATACGCGTGCGGGTCCGGCGATCCCTCGCCCAGGCCGCGGAGCGGGTCCTGGCCGCGGCGGTACAGCCGCGTGCCAGCCGCCCCGCGATCCCGGTCTGCCGGGAACGGGTCCAGGACTGCTCGCAGGAACTCGAGGACCTGATCCGCCGTCTGCTCGCTCCCGGCCCGGTCTCCGCGCAGGGCATCGCCCAGGCCTGCGCCCTGCTCACCGACGCCAGGAGCCCCATTTTCTACCGGCCAAGCCACGACGACCTGCGCGCCAGGATCCTCACCGCGGCGCACTCCCTGGACCCGGCCTGATTTCCAGGCGCCGCGCGCCCGGGCTCCGGCCGGCTCCACGCCGCGGCGCACGCCGCCGGCTCCTCCCGTCCCCCGCGGGCCCTCGCCGCCCGGGCCGGCGGGCACAATGTGGTCATGGCTGATGCTGCCGCGGCGTTCCTGGACGCTGCCGCCACGGCCGTGGACCTGCTGGAGCGGCGCGAACTGGCAGAGCACTGGGGCGAAGACAGCGTCCTGCGGCAGTTCCCGGTGGCAGCCCTGGCAGGACACCTGTTCCGCGGGATGGCCACTGTCGGGCACTACCTTGACGGGCCTGAGCCCAGCGGGCCGGGCATCAGCGCCGCCAGCTACTTCGACACCGTGATCCGTTCTGCCGATGTCAGCGATGCCGGCAACGAGGCGGTCAGGGCCCGCGGTGCGGAGGCGGCTGCGGGCGGCCCCGCGGCCCTGGCGGGCGAGGCGCGGGCGGCCCTGGAGCGGCTGTCATCCCGGCTCGCCAGGGAAGCGCCGGGCCGGCGTGTCCGCGTCGCGGCTGGCCTGGTCATGACGCTGGACGAGTACCTGCGCACCCGCGTGGTGGAGCTCGCCGTCCACGCCGACGACCTCGCCGTGAGCGTGGGCGCGGAGCTGGTGCCACCGCAGCCTGGAACGACCGCCATCGCGATCGAGGTGCTGGTCGGCGTGGCCCGCATCCGGCATGGGGACATGGCGGTCCTGCGGGCGCTGGCCCGCCGCGAACGCGACCCCGTGGAGGCCCTGCGCGTCCTGTAGCAGCCCGTCCGCGGGCGCAGCGGCAATGGATCTGATCCGGAGGAGACCTTGGACATCACCCAGCTGATCCTGGATGACCATCACGAGCAACGGCGGCTCTTCGCGATCCTGGAGCAGATCGACCGCGCCGACACCGCGACCCTGGCGGCGATCTGGGCACGGCTGTCCGCGTTCCTCGAGGTGCACGCCGCCGCGGAGGAGGAGATCTTCTACCCCGAGCTGCTGCGGGTGGGCATCGGCGCCGGCATCGCGGCGGGCGCCGAGGCGGAGACGCTGGATGCGATCCACGACCACAACGACATCCGGGACGCCATCGCCGCGGTCGCCGGGCACCAGGTGGGCAGCGGCGAATGGCTCGCGGCGGTCGCCGCGGTGAACCTGGCGAACGGCGACCACATGGCCGAGGAGGAGCGTGAGGGCCTCACCGACTTCCGCCGCCGGGCCGGGCTGCAGCTGCGCCACACCCTGGCGGTGGCCTTCGCGGCCTTCGAGGCCAGGCACTTCGCGGGCATCCCGCCGGTGGACAAGGACCCGGAGGCCTACGTGCGCGAGGCCGAGCGCGGCATCGCGGCGCCGGCCAGCACGGCCACGCCTGCCAGGCCGGACGGATCGCTCGGCATCGGCGGCCTCGGGAAAGGGCCTGCCTGACCTGCCGGCCTGACCTGCCGGCCTGACCTGCCGGCCTGACCCGCCACCCTGGCGGCCCCGCGGCCGGGCCGGCCGGGCTGCCCGAACGATCCGGGCCCGCGCCGGGGCTGACATAACGTTGGGTGCGCATGTGAGCCAGACAGCGTGATCGCGACCACGACCCGACGGGAGCAGCCTGTGCGCAAGGCCCGGCCGGTCACCACCCGCATCAGCGCCAGCGGCATGGCGCTCGGCATGGCGCTCGGCCTGGCCGCAGCGCTGGCGGGGTGCACGAGCAGCGCCACGCACCAGCAGGCCCCTGGCCCGCGCCGGGTGAGCACGCCGCCGCCGGTGCCCGGCGGCGGCCTGAGCCCCGCGCAGATCCGGGCGGCCTACAAGCTGGGACCGCTGCTGCACGACGGCATCGACGGCAGGGGCCAGACGATCGTGATCGTCGACCCGTTCGGCTCGCCCACCATCGGGCACGACCTGGCCGTGTTCGACCAGCGGTTCGGCCTGGCGCCGCCGCCCTCGCTGCGGGTGATACAGCCAGCGGGCCCGGTGGCCCGCTACCGGCGCACGGGCAACCGGACCGGCGCCGCCGGCGAGACCACGCTGGACGTGGAGTGGGCGCACGTCATGGCGCCGGACGCGAAGATCTTGCTGGTGGAGACGCCGACCGCGGAGATCGAGGGACGGAGCGGCTTCCCGCAGATCGTCACGGCCGAGGAGTACGTGATCAGGCATCATCTCGGCGGCGTGATCAGCCAGAGCTTCGGCGCGACCGAGGCCACCTTCCGGTCCCAGGCCGCGCTCCTGCAACTGCGCGCGGCCTACCAGCTGGCGGCCCGGCCCGGCTACCGGGTGACGGTGGTCGCGTCCACTGGCGACAACGGCGCGGCCGGCCCGACGTACAACCTGAGCAGCTTCTTTCCTACCCGCCAGGTGTCGTGGCCAGCCAGCGACCCGCTGGTGACCGCGGTGGGCGGCACGCAGCTCGACCTGGCCCGCAGCGGCGCCCGGCTCAGGCCGGATGTGGCCTGGTCCGGCAGCGGCGGCGGCCGCTCGGCCACCTTTGCGCGGCCCGCCTACCAGGCCGGCGTGGCGGGCGTCACCGGGGGCCAGCGCGGCATCCCCGACATCTCCATGGACGCCTCCTGCGGGAGCAGCGTGGTGGTGTACGCCAGCTACCTGGCGGAGCCGTCCTGGTCCACAGCGTGCGGCACCAGCGTCGCGGCGCCGCTGTTCGCCGGGATCGTGGCGCTCGCCGACCAGGCGGCGGGGCACACCCTGGGCGCGATCAACCCGGCGCTGTACGCGATGGCGGCCCGCCATGACCCGGGCATCGTGGACATCCGGCAGGGGAACAACAGCTGGCACTTCGTCAGTCAGGGCAAGACGTACACGGTGCGGGGCTTTGCCGCGCGGCCTGGATACGACCTCGTCAGCGGCGTCGGCACGGTCGACGCCGCGCTGTTCGTCCCTGAGCTCGCCAGGGCGGCCGGCTGACAGGCCGCGCTCAGACCGCCACCAGCAGCAGCCTGCTGGCGAGCGCCGCCGAGGCGGCGAGGCTGCCGAGGAAGAGCTCGCGCACGGGCGGGTCGTCGCGCATCCCCCACAGCAGCAGGCAGTTGTCCCAGGCCAGGTCCCGGGCGCTGTTGATGCTCCAGCTGGCGACCAGGTTGGCGACCGCGGTCAGGTGGCGGTCGACGGCGAGTTCGGCAGCGGACTCGAAGGACTGCCGGACGGACTGCTCGGCCGCGTCCAGCAGCTGGTCCACCTTCTGGTAGTCGGCGTGATGCGAGCCCGCCTGCGGCGAGGTGCCCAGGGCGGCGCAGGCGCTGACCATCGCCAGCGGCAGGTCGTGGTTGATGTGGGCGTTCATGCCGGCGAGCGCGAACTGGATCGGCTCGATCCCCGGCTCGGCGCGCGACTCCACCAGCGGGCGCCAGGCCAGCGGCACCGCCGCCTGGCCGCCCGTGGCGTCGGCAGCGGAGAAGTAAAGGCTGGCGAACGTCACGTCGAGCTGGGTCATGAAGGCGGGGTCGGCGAAAAAGCCCTGGCCCAGCCGGCTGTTCACCTGCCTGGTTACCCCGAGGTACATGCGGTTGAAGCAGGCCAGCCCGTCCCCGGCGGGCAGCGCCGCCCCGATCGCCTCCATCCGCGCGATCGCCCCGGCGACCGAGGTGACCGGGGGTGGCGCCTGCGGTGCTGGCGAGCCTGCTGCCATGGCGGTCACTATACGATCACCGGGCTCACGGGGTGGCAGGAGGCCGAGCGGCCCGCCGGAATCGGCCGTTAGATGAGTTCCGCCAGCCAGCGGCGAGCGACGGTGCCCTGCGCGGCCTGGAAGGCGCGGACGGTCGGCAGCCCCGGAGGCGGTGGCCGCAGCGCCCGCTCGGTGAAGTAGCCGGCCAGGCCGCAGGCCAGCGCGGCCAGGGCTTCCCGGCTGGCCGCGCGGCCATATCGCGACAAGGCG
>DATIXO010000033.1:0-21840 GCA_035518495.1 Streptosporangiaceae bacterium | reverse complement strand
GACCCGGCCGGGTACCGCACGTCCAGCAGCCGTGCGGGCAGCATGGTCAGCTGCTGGCGCGGCAGCGTGGCCAGCACCCGCCAGACCCGGTCGAGCGTGTCGTCCAGGCCGCGGGCCTCGTCCCGGCCCTGGTCCACCAGGACGGACTCGTAGGCCAGCTCCAGCGCCTGGTAGCGCCGGTCGGATTCGGACAGGGCGCCGGCGCCGATCAGCTCGGCCAGCTCGCGGGCGCGGCGGGCGCTGGCCAGCGTGGCCAGCATCTGCGCCGCCAGGTCCAGGTGGTCCTCGCGGGTGCGGCCCGCGCCCCCGGCCCGGCGCATCAGCCGGGACAGCGAGGAGAGCGCGTCCACCGGCGGGTACACGCCCCGGGCATGCAGGCCGGGTTCCAGCACGATCTGCCCTTCGGTGATGTACCCGGTGAGGTCGGGGACCGGGTGGGTGATGTCCCCGGCCGGCATGGTCAGCACCGGCACCAGCGTCACCGACCCGGGCCTGCCCTTGATCCGCCCGCACCGCTCGTACAGCGACGCCAGGTCGCTGTAGAGGTACCCGGGGTAGGCCCGCCGGGCCGGAATCTCGCCCCGGGCCGCCGAAACCTCCCGCAGAGCCTCGCAGTAGCTGGTCATGTCCGCCATCACCACCAGCACGTGGCGGCCGAGCCCGAAGGCCAGATGCTCGGCGATGGTCAGCGCCAGGCGGGGAGTTAGCAGCCGCTCGATCACCGGCTCGTCGGCCAGGTTCAGCAGGAAGACAAGGTCGCCGGCGGCGCTACGTTCCTCCAGCACCGACCGGACCGCGGCTGCGTCGGCGTGGGTCAGGCCCATGGCGGCGAACACCACGCTGAAAGGCTCGCCACCCGCCGATGCCTGCGCGGCGATCTGCGCGGCCAGGTCCAGGTGCGGCAGGCCCGCCACCGAGAAGATGGGCAGTTTCTGGCCGCGCGCCAGCGTGGTCAGCGCGTCGATCACCGAGATCCCGGTCAGCACCGCCTCGGCGGGCGGGTCGCGATGCAGCGGGTTCAGCGGGAAGCCGGCCACCGCTGCGCTCGCCTGCCCGGTGACCGGCGGGCCGCCGTCGGCTGGCTCGCCGCGCCCATTGCAGACCCGGCCGAGCCAGCCCTCGCCCACCGGGATCCGCAGTGGGCTGCCGGCGAACGAGGCGCGGACGCTGGACGGCTCCATTCCCGCGGTGCCCTCCAGCACCTGGACCACCGCAAGGTCACGGTCGGCCTCCAGCACCAGCCCATGCCGGGGTGGGCCGGCCGGCAGCCTGATGGTCGCGAACTCGTCCCAGCCCACCCCGCTCACGCCGCGCATCACCAGCAGCGGGCCTCGCAGCTCCGCCACGCTGGTGTACTCCGGCCGTGCCCAGTCTGTCATGCCGGCGCCTCCCGGACAGGAGCGGTATCCGCCGCGGGCAGGTGGGTGACCGGCGGCCCATGCCCGGTGGCGAGCGCGGCCAGCCGCGTCAGCATGACATCCCGCCGCTGGTCCACCTCGGCGGCGGTAGCGGCCTCCTCCCGGGCGCGCAGCACCGTCGAGAAGTCCTCCTCCTCGATCGCCGTGGGCGCCACCCCGGACGCGGCCAGTTCCTGGCAGGCATCCGCGACCGCCAGCACCGCACCGGCCAGGGCGGCGCCCCGCGCGGCGTCGCAGTAACTGTCCACCGGGCTCAGTGAGCTCTGCTGCAGCACGCCCTCCCTGATCAGCCGGCCTGCCAGCAGAGTGACCCGCTGCCCGGGTGGCAGCGCGCCGGGTCCCATCAGTTCCGCGAGCGCCCCGAGCCGGTCCGCCTCCGCGAGCATGGCGGCCAGCCGGGCGCGCCGGGCCGTCCACTGCGGGTCCCGCTCGCGGGCATGCCACGCGCCCACCGTGGGGGCGTCACGTGAGAACGAGCCGGCCCAGGACAGAGCCGGATAGTGCCGGGCGTAGGCAAGATCACGGTCCAGCGACCACAGGCACCGTACGTAACGCTGCGTCTGGGCAGTCACCGGCTCGGTCATGTCCCCGCCCGCGGGGGAGACCGCCCCGATGATGGTCACCGAGCCCAGCCCGCCGCCGGCGGTGATCACCCGGCCCGCCCGCTCATAGAAGGCGGCCAGCGCCGAGGACAGGCTGGCCGGGTACCCCTCCTCGGCCGGCAGCTCCCCGGTGCGGGAGGCGAACTCGCGCAGCGCCTCCGCCCACCGCGACGTGGAATCCGCGATGATCACGGCGTCCAGGCCCATGTCGCGGAAATGCTCGGCCACGGCCGCGGCGCTGTAGACGCTGGCCTCGCGGGCCATCATCGGCATGTTGGAGGTGTTGGCGATCACCACCGTCCGGTCGGCGAGCCGCCCGCCGGATCGCGGGTCGGTGATATCGGCCAGCTCGGTGAGTAGTTCGGCGAGCTCGTTGCCCCGCTCGCCGCAGCCCACGTAGACGATCACGTCGGCGTCGCACCACTTGGCGATCTGCTGGAGCAGCACGGTCTTGCCGGTGCCGAACCCGC
This sequence comes from Streptosporangiaceae bacterium, assembly GCA_035518495.1. Classification (GTDB taxonomy): domain Bacteria; phylum Actinomycetota; class Actinomycetes; order Streptosporangiales; family Streptosporangiaceae; genus UBA9676. The sequence goes on along the minus strand of DATIXO010000033.1, from coordinate 19,350 downwards.
CCGGCACCGCGGCCGTCCCGCCCCGGGTGACCGGGAACAGCATGTCGACCGCCCGCTGCCCGGTGAGCAGGGGGACGTCGCCCTCCACCCGCTCGCGGAAAGGGCGCGGGCGGCGGACCGGCCAGGTGGTTGTCAGCCGAACGGCGGTGCCCCCCACCGTCGCGACCACGGCCCGGCCATCGGCGGGGCCGGCCGGGCGGACCCCGGTCACGGTGCCGCCGGCCCCGGGCGGGACCAGCACCCGATAGGGGACCCCACCCGGCAGGGTCACCGAGCCCAGGCGGTCACCCTCGTGGACAGCGGCCCCATCGGCGATCTCGGGGGTGAAACGGTACGGGGTCTCGTCATGCGAGCCGACGCGGCCCGGCCGGAGCCAGGTTGGCTCGCCGGAGAGGGGGCGCAGCAACCCGTCGAAAATCCCGCCGAGCAGGTGTGGCCCGAACCGTCCCGACAGCGGCGCGCGGCCCGCGTAGGCGGGATCGCCGGGGGCGAGCCCGCCGGTGTACTCGTAGGCCTGGACGGTGGCCAGATCGCCGTGGATGGAGACCGCCTCGCCGGGCAGGCGGCCGGCGCCCACCTCGACGATGTCGTACATCGCGACCCCGGCCAGCCCTTCGACCTCCACCAGGGGGCCGTTCACCCGCACTACCCGGCCGCCGGCTCCGCTATCCGTCATGGCCGCCGCCCGCGTATGCCCGGCGTCCGCAGGGGGCCGTTCACCCGCACTACCCGGCCACCGGCTCCGCTGTCTGTCATGGCCGCCGCCCGCGTCTGCCCGGCGTCCACAGCCACGGGACCTGGTCACCGAGTGCCTCCACCGCGGCGTCGGCGAGCCGCGGCAGCGAGCAGTCCACCACGATCCCCGGCGCCCGGGCGATGACACCACCTGCGGGCGCCTCAGCGAGCACCGCGCCGGGCCCGGCCGCCGCGCGGGCGTCGTGCCGGAGCCGTTCCAGCAGCTGGTCATAGCCCGGTCCGTCGCGGAGCGAGACCACCGAGGCATGTACCCGGGCACGCAGCTCCTCGTAGGCTTCGCGCTGCGCGCCCAGCAGGACCGCCCGGGCCCGGCGGCGGCCCTGGGTGCGCAGCGCCGCCGCCAGTGGGACGGCGTCCGACCGCCCCGCTTCCCTGGCGCGGATCAGCTGGTCGGCGGCGTCGCGATGCGCCTGGTCCAGCGCGTCCGCCGCCTGCCGCCGGGCCTGGGCGGTGATCTCGGCGGCCTGCTCGCGGGCACGGCGCAGCAGTGCGGCCCGGGCCGGCGCCAGCGCGGCCTCCATCGCCGTCTCCGGGTCGCGGTGCAGGGTGCCGGTCACCGCGGCGTCACCTCCCTGGCCCCGCCCCGGGTGGCATTGCCCCGGGTGGCATTGCCTCGGCTGGCATTGCCTCGGCTGGCTCAGCCTCGGGCGGCATCACAACCGGGAGCACCCCGGGCCGACGTGGCAGGCCATCTGGCGGGGCGGCCGCCGCGCCGCCGCTGGTGACGCCCCGCAGCCAGCCCGCAGCCCGGGGCGTGAGCACGGCGACCGCGACGTCGGGGGGCAGCGAGCGCCAGGCGGCGCGGGCCCCGGCGGCGTTCTCGGCCGCGAACACGAGCGCCCCGGCCAGCGCAAAACCCCGGACGCGCATCTCCTCGCCGATCACCGCCACCCTGGACATCGCGCCTGGCCTACGCCTTCCCGATGAGGATGATCCCGATGATCAGGCCGTAGATCGCGATGCCCTCCGCCAGCCCGACGATGACCATGGCCCGGCCAAACAGTTCCGGCCGCTCGCTCATCGCGGCCAGGGCCGCCGCCCCGGTATAGGCGACCGCGACCCCCGCGCCGATGGTGGAGCCGGCCACCGCGATCGCCGCCCCCAGCAGTGCGGCCGTGCTGCCGCTTGTGCCCGCGGCGGTCGTGGCCGTCGCGGCCGCGCTGGTGGCGCCCGCGGGCCCGGCGGCGACGACCAGCAGCACGACAGCGCCGACGGCGAGCAGGATGCCCACCGCCGCGAAGACGTAACCGGCGCGCTGGCCCCGCCGCGCGGCCAGCCGCGCCGCCATCACCGCGACCGCGATCACCGGCAGCCCGATCAGCCAGGCGAACATGGCATCCCCACCTCCTTACCCGGTCCCGGTGCGGCGCTGGCCGGCACCGGGTCGCTGCTGGCCGGCACGTGCCAGGGCCGGAATTCCCGGCCCTGCAGCTGGAACACCCGTGAGAAGAGCTCGTAGTACTCCAGCCGCAGCGCCTGGATGGCGGCGACCAGCGCCTCCAGTGCGAACGTGACCGCGTTGCCGACGGCGAACACGGCGACCGCCGCCACCATCATCGCCCCGCCCTTGTGCCACAGGGCGATGGTGCCCTCCCATACCAGCAACCCGAGCGCCGCATGGGTCAGGCCGAATGCGGCCAGCCGTGCGAACGAGACCACGTTCGAGCCCAGCCGGATCACCAGATCGAACAGTTCCACCGAAGCCTGGACCACACCCGTGCCGCGGCCCCCGGCCTCCGTGAAGAAGCCGATGAAGGCCAGGACCAGACCGGTCACGGCGATGGTCACGCCCGCCCAGACCAGCGCACCCTGGTGGAAGTACCAGCCACCGGCGGCAACACCGACCCCGAGGAACAGCGAGCTGCCCGCCACCCCGGACGGCGCGTACAGGGCCACCGGCCAGCCGCCTTCCCGCCACCGGTTGACCGCGCCCAGCGCGTAGGCTCCGGCCAGCAGCACCGCGCCGACCGCCAGCGCGGCGAGCAGCAGCGGGATCGGCTCGTCGAGCGGATTCAGCCAGAGCGTGGGCACCAGGCCGGTGGGGCCGAAGCACTCCCCATACAGGAAGCCGAACAGAGTCGCGGCCACCCCGGCCCCGCCCACAAACGGCCAGGCAGCACGGTAACGGCGCGCCCAGGCGGGCCAGCCTGCCCGCAGCGCTACCGCCGCGCCGACGAGCAGCATGCCCTGCCCGGCGTCACCGAACATCATGCCGAACATGAGCACGTAGCTGAACCAGGCGAGCCAGCTCGGGTCGATGTCCGCGTAGGGGACGGTGCCGTAGGTCCGCACCAGCGGCGTCAGGGAACGCCGCAGTGGCGGCCCGCCGATCAGGGTGGGCGCCTGGACGCCGGGGGGGTAGGGAAGCGGCACCAGCGCGCCGCCCAGATCCGCGATCCGGCCGGCGACCTCGGGCAGCCGGTGGGCTGGCAGCCAGCCCGCGAGCCCGGCGGCTCCCGACCGCCGGACCGCCCCGGCCGCGTGCGCTTCCAGCTGCGCCTCCCCGGCGAGCAGGTCGTACCGCCCGGCCCGGTCCAGCTCACCGGGGTCTGGCGGTACGGCGGACAGTGCCGGGGCCTGGTGCTCCCGCCCGGCCGCCCGGAGCAGGCGCGTACACGGGCCGGGCCGGGCGGCGTCGGTGCCGCTCTGGTCGATCTCCATCGTCCCCGCGTCAGCGACCTCGACGAGGACGTCCCGGAGCGAAGCGGCGGGTGCCACGAGGGCAACGCGTCTCATCCGCACTGGCGCTGCTGCATCAAGCCACGGCATCGTATGCCTCCAGCGGGCCGGCGCCGGCTGCGATCGCCAGGGCGGCCCTGACCCGCCAGGCGTCGGCGGCCAGCGCAGCCGTAGCGCCGATGACGGGTGCGCTGTCGTTGGCAGACGTGCGCAGCAGCGAGAAGGCATCCTGCTCGACCCGCGCCCACCAGGCCGCTTCCGCCCGCCACAGGCCGCCGGGCGACGTGACACCGGCCAGTACCCACTGGGCCCGGGCGGGTAGCGCGGCGGCCATCGCCGCCAGCGTGTCTGCCTCGGCGGCGGCACCTGTCACTGCACGCAGTGATGGCAGCATCGCCGCGGGGATGGCCTGGCCAGCCACGAACCGCTGTCCCGCCACCAGCAGGGCGGTGGCGGCGGTGGCCCAGGTCCGGACCGGGTCGCGCAGGCCAGCGGCCCACGATCCCCAGCGGGCACGCATGCCGAACCGCACCGCAAACGCGTCGTCGGCGCCCATGTCACCCCAGGCGGAGGCGGCCAGCCGCGCCCGCAGATCGGCCACGCTGCCCGCCTCCCGCAGCCGGGTCCAGGCCGTCGCCAGCGAACCGAGCGTGAAGACATCGCCGGGATGGCCGGTGTCCATGCCGTGCAGCAACTCGTCCACGTTGGCGATCTCGAACCATGCGGCCAGCGTCCGCAGCAGGTGAGCGCCGCCCTGTGGCAGCCAGCCCGCGAGCACCCGCAGGTACCACAGGACCGCCGCGGCGACGGCGTGCTGCGCCTGGGCGAGTGTTTGCCCCGGACGTGCCTCACGCCCATAGGGGGTGGCCGCCAGCAGCCGCAGCGCGTCCTCCAGCGACCCGGCGGCCGCCACACGCCGGGCCGCCTCCGGGCCGATACGGCGGTGGGCGAGCCCTCTCGCCCGCACGCTCCCCGCGACCCAGGCGACGCTCACGGCGGCGGCCCGCCGACGCCGGTGGGCCCGGCCCGCACCAGGCCGACCGCCACGGCCACCAGTTCGGGGAGGCGGCGCTGCGCCAGCCGCCTGATCTGGAGCGCCTGCTGGCCGGCTGCAGCCGCGGTCCCCTGCACCTCGGCCCTGGTCTGCGCCAGCACCTCCGCGGCGGCCTCCTCCCCCGCGGCACGCGCGTTCCGGCCGGCTTCCTGCCCGACCCTGGCTACCGCGGCGCGCGCCTCCACCATGATCCGGCCGGCCTCCTGCCGTGCCGCTTCGATGATCTGCTCGCATTCGGCGTGGGTATCGTCCAGAAGCGCCAGTACCGGCTCGACCTCGGCGGCCAGTTCCCTGGCCCGGTCGGCGGGCACGCCCGCGCGCGCCGCTGAGCCGGGCGCGCCCGCCGGGCGGAAGCGGTCGAGGAAGTCACGTGCCTGGGTCACGACCCGGCCAGGAACGCGGCTCCGCTCGCCAGGGTGGCGAGCTTGGGGTAGTCGTCCTCGTCGATGCGCCGTCCCGACCGCTGGGCGAGTTCCTCGACGAAGTTGAGGAAGTCCAGCGAGTCGAGCTCGAGCGAGTCGCGAAGGTCGGCATCGCCGGGAAGCGTGTCCGGGTCGCAGTCGGGCGCGATCTCCCGCAGGATGTCCTTGATCATCTGGCGTGCCTGCTCGGGTGTCACAGCTCCTCCGGTCGTTGCAGCAGTTGCGCGATGGCGGTGAGGAAGCGGCCGCCGGTGTAGCCGTCGGTCGCGCGGTGGTCGGCGGCGAGCGTGGTGACCACCACCGGGCGGATGCCCAGCAGCCCGTTCACCGCCCACGGGCGCTCGACGATCTTGCCGAAGCCGACGAGCGCGACCTGCGGGGGGTAGATCACCCCGGTCACCGACTCGACCCCCTGGTCGCCGAGGTTGGTCACGGTGATCGTGGCGTCGGTCATCTCCGAGCTGCGCAGCCGCCCGGCGCGGGCCCGGTTCACCAGGTCGCGCAGCTTGGCCATCAGCTCGCCGGGCGCCAGGTCGTCGGCGTGGTGGATGGCGGGGGTGATCAGGCCGCCGCCGCGCAGCGAGATCGCCACCCCGAGGTGGACGGCCGGGCCGGGCACGAAGTGGTCCTCCCCCCAGTACCCGTTGAGTTCGGGCACCTGGCGGGCGGCGAGCGCGGTGGCACGCAGCAGCAGTGCGGCCGGCACCAGCCGCTGGGACACCTCCAGGCGGCGGTTGCGTTCGCGCAGCCAGCTCATGGCGGTGCCCATGTCCACGGTGTTGGTCACGTAGTAGTGCGGGATCTCCCGCTTGGACCGGGCCATCAGCCGGGCGATCGCCTGCCGCATGGACTCGGCCCGCCCGGCTGTCCCCGCCCGCCCGGCTGTCGCGGGACGCCCGGCCTCCCCCGCGTGGGGCGCCTGCCCGGCGGCGGCCGCGGCTGCCGGGGGCTGGGCCGGCGGCTGCTGGGCCGCTGGGGCGCCCGCGGCGGCGGCCCGGCGCACGTCGGCTTCCCGGACGGCGCCGCCGGTGCCGGTGCCGGTGACGGTGCCGAGGTCGACGCCGAGCTCGGCGGCGAGGCGGCGGGCCAGGGGGGTGGCCCGGACCCGCCGGGAAGCGGCCGCGTACTCGACGTCTGCCCGGGTGATCGTCCCGCCCCGGCCGGTGCCGTGCACGGCGGCCAGATCGACCCCGAGCTGCCCGGCCTCGTGCCGGACCAGCGGCGTGCTGTGCACTGGTGCCGCAGGCCCCGCCGGCGCCGGCGTGCGGCCCGGGCGGGCTCTTCCCGGCGCACGCTTGCCCGGCGCGCGTTTGCCTTTCGGCGCCCCGGCTGCGGCCGGCCGCCCGGCTTCCACCGCAGCCGGGCCAGCGCCCATCGCAGCCGGCCCGGCGGCCGCAGCGGCCGGCGCTCCCATCGCCGCGGGCACTCCTGCCTCCACCGCGCCCGGCCTGCCAGCCTCCGCCGCGCCCGGCCTGGCAGGCTCGGCTTCCGTCTCGGTGATGGTCGCGAGGACGGTGCCCACGGGCATGGTCTCGCCGACGGGGGTGATCAGCGCCTCAACGGTCCCGGTGTGGAACGACTCGACCTCGATGGCCGACTTGTCGGTGTCGACCACCGCGATGATGTCGCCCTTATGGATCTGGTCGCCGGGTTTGACCAGCCACTCGACCAGCGTCCCCTGCTCCATGTCGGCGCCCAGCGCCGGCATCCGGAATTCGGCCACCTCAGCCCACCGCCTGGCGCGCCGCTTCCACTATCGCTGGCACCTGCGGCAGCGCGGCCTCCTCCAGATGCCGTGGGTAGGGCATGGGCACCTCGGCGCTGCACACCCGCTCCACCGGGGCGTCGAGGTCGTAGAACGCCTGCTCCATGATCCGGGCGCTCACCTCGGCCGCGAGGCTGCCCGAGCGCCACCCCTCGTCCACGATCACCGCGCGGTGGGTGCGGCGCACCGAAGCCATGACGGTCTCGTCGTCCAGTGGCCGGAGCGTGCGCAGGTCGATGACCTCCGCCTGGATCTGCTCGCCCGCGAGTGCCTCCGCCGCGTCCAGCGCCTTGCCCAGGGTGCCGCCGTAGGTGATGAGTGTGACGTCGGTGCCGGGGCGGCGGATCACCGCTGAGTCGATGTCCACCGCCCCGGCGTCCGGGGCGAGCACGCCGGCCATGTTGTAGAGCGAGCCGTGCTCGAAGATCAGCACCGGGTCGGGGTCCGCCAGCGCGGTCCACAGCATGCCGCGGGCGTCCTCCAGCGTCGCCGGGGCGACGATCCGCAGCCCGGGGATGTGCGTGTACCAGCCCTCCAGGCTGTGTGAGTGCTGCGCCGCGACCTGGCGGCCCGCACCGGTCGTCATCCTGATCACCAGCGGGACACTGAACTGGCCACCCGACATGTGCAGCAGGGTGGCCGCGTTGTTCATGATCTGGTCGAGGGCGAGCAGGCTGAAGTTGACCGTCATGATCTCGACGATCGGCCGCATCCCGCCGATCGCGGCGCCGATGCCCGCGCCGACGAACGCCGACTCCGACAGCGGGGTGTCCCTGATCCGCTCGGGGCCGAACTCCTCCAGCAGCCCCAGGCTGACCGCGAAGCAGCCGCCGTACCTGCCGACGTCCTCACCCATGAGGAAGACCCGTTCGTCGGCCAGCATCGCCTCCCGGATCGCCGCCCGCATGGCCTCGCGGTAGGTGGTCTTGCCGGGCCCGGATCCGGTCATGGCTGCCTCGGGCTGTACACGAAACGGGTGAGGTCCGACACCGGCTCCAGCGGGCCACCGCGGGCCTTGTCGATCGCGTCGGTGAGCTCCCCGGTCAGGTCGGCGTCGATGGCCGCCAGCGTATCGCCGGCCAGCTCGCCCGCCTCCCGCATCCGGGCCGCCAGCGCGTCGATCGGGTCGCGCCGCTTCCACTCCTCCACCTCGGCCTTGTCCCGGTACCGGTCGGGGTCGTACATCGAGTGGGCGCGGAACCGGTAGGTGCGCAGCTCCAGGAAGTGCGGCCCCCCGCCGCCGCGGACCGCGTCCGCGGCGTGCCGGGCCGCCTGCTCGACCGCGAGCACGTCCATTCCGTCCACCGCCCAGGCCGGCATGCCGTAGCTGGCGGCCCGCACCGCCAGGTCCGTCTGCGCCTGCGCCCGGGCGAGCGCCGTGCCCATGGCGTACAGGTTGTTCTCGCAGCAGAACAGCACCGGCAGCTGCCACAGCGTGGCCAGGTTGAGGCACTCATGGAACTCACCCTCGGCCACCGCCCCGTCGCCGAAGAAACAGGCCGTCACCCGGGACCGGCCGCGCATCCGGTCGGTGAGCGCGATGCCGACCGCCAGCGGCAGCCCGCCCCCGACGATCGCGTTCCCCCCGTAGAAGCGCGTCTGCGCGTCGAACAGGTGCATCGACCCGCCGCGGCCGCCACTGCACCCGGTCGTCCGGCCGTACATCTCGGCCATCACCGCCGTCATCGGTATGCCGCGCGCGAGCGCGTGGCCGTGCTCGCGGTAGGTGGACACGATGGCGTCATCGGGAGTGAGCGCCTGGTTGACCCCCACCGCCACCGCTTCCTCCCCGATGTACAGGTGCACGAAGCCGTGGATCTCCCCGGCGCTGTACAGCTCGACACATTTCTCCTCGAACCGCCGGATGAGCAGCATCTGGCGCAGCAGGTCCGTGCGGTGAGCGGCCGACCCGTCAGGCTCGTTATGCATGACGGGCTGGCGCGCGGCGGCGGGCGGGCTGGCTGCCTGGCGGGCAGCGGGGGCGGCTGGGCGGCGGCGCGGGCTCACCGGGCGCTCTCCAGGGTCGAGACGTCGCCTGTCTCCAGGCCCAGCTCCCGCGCCTTGAGCAGGCGGCGCATCACCTTCCCGCTGCGGGTCAGCGGCAGGTTCTGGTCGAACTCGATTTCCTTCGGCGCGACCGCCCCCAGCCGGCGGCGGCCGAACGCCACCAGCTCCCGGCGCAGGGCATCGCTCGGCTCCCGGCCCGGCTTGAGCGCGACGAAGGCCTTCACGATCTCCCCGGCCACCGGGTCTGGCTTGCCGATCACCCCCGCCTCGGCCACCGCCGGGTGCTCCATCAGCACGCTCTCCACCTCGAACGGCCCGATCAGGTGGCCGGCCGACTTGATCACATCGTCGGCCCTGGCGACGAACCAGTAGTAGCCGTCGGCGTCCCTGCGGACCACATCGCCGGTCAGATACCAGCCACCCGCGAAGCACCTGGCGTAACGCTCCGGGTCGTGCAGGTAGCCGCGGAACATCGACGGCCAGCCCGGCCGCAGGGCGAGTTCACCCTCGGCGCCCGGCTCGGTGACGACCGACACCTGGTCGCCGGTCACCAGCGCCCGCCCGTCCGGGCCGCGCCGCAGCACCGCGGCGCTCACACCAGGCAGCGGGCGCCCCATCGACCCCGGCCGGATGTCCATCGCCGCGAAGTTGCTGATCATGATCGCGCCGGTCTCGGTCTGCCACCAGTTGTCGTGGATCGGCAGGCCGAGGGTTTCTTCGCCCCACACCACAACTTCGGGGTTGAGTGGCTCGCCGACGCTGGCGATGAAACGCAGCGCGGACAGGTCGTGAGTGGCTGGAAGCTCGGGCCCGTAGCGCACCAGCATCCGCAGCGCCGTCGGCGCGGTGTACCAGACTGTCACCTTGTGCTCGGCGAGCAGCCGGTACCAGCGGTGCGCGTCGAAGTCGGCCGCGTCGGTCAGGATCGTCAGCCCGTGGGTGAGCGGCGCGATGATCCCGTACGAGGTGCCGGTCACCCAGCCCGGGTCAGCTGTGCACCAGAACACGTCATCGTGGTGCAGGTCGAGCGCGAATGCCGCGGTGGCGTAGTGCGCTACCACCGCATCGTGCACGTGCACGGCGCCCTTGGGCGTACCGGTGGTGCCGCTGGTGAAGTGCAGCAGCGCCATATCCTCGGGATCGGTGGCCGGGATATCGAAGTCCTCGCCGCAGGCCGCGAGCGCGGCCGCCAGCCCGATCGTGGCCGGATCCGGTGCCTCCCCGGCGATGATCACATGCTCCAGCCCTGGCAGCGAGTCCCGGATCGGCACGATCTTGCGCCGGTACAGCTCCGGGCTGGTCACCAGGACCTTGGCGTCGCCCAGCCGGAGCCGTTCCCGGATCGGCTCGGGGCCGAAGGCCGAGAACAGCGGCGAGGCGACGCTGGTGTTCTTCAGCGTGCCCAGGACCGCGACGTACAGTTCAGGCACCCGGCCCAGCAGGGTGAAAACCCGGTCACCCCGGCCCACCCCCAGCGTGCGCAGCAGATTGGCGAACCGGCTGGTCTGGCGCGCGAGGTCGGCATAGGTGAACTGGCTGACGCTGCCGTCCTTCGCCACGCAGCGCAGGGCAACCGCCTCGCTGCGCGACCCGGCCGCATGACGGTCCACCGCCTCGTAGGCGATGTTGAGGCCCCGGCCCCCGGGCAGGCCGTCGAGCTGCGCGCGAGCCCACTCCCATGAGAACTCCCGCGCCGCATCCTCATAGTCGGCGAGGTTGAAACCGCTCTTCTGGCCACTCTTGCGGATCGGCTTCCACCTCATGACCTGACCTCCGTGCCCTCCGTTCCTTCATGTGTAAGACCGCGTTTCGAAGGCAGGCAGGGCCGAAAGTCCCCGCGCCATCAGCCGAACGACCGCCACTGGATGCCAGGTTGCCGCCAGCCGCTGACATGCCGCGCCCACCTCGGCGGCATCGAGCCGGGCGGCACTAGCCGCATGGCAGTCGGACCGAACTGCGGTGGCTTGCTCTGCTGTCGTCGCAGTTGCGGGGCCGAAGGTCCCGGGCATCAGGGCATTCGGCCCGCTGGGCTAGCAGCGTCCACAGGCGTGGGATGGAAGCTTGGAACCGGCGGACCAAGGAGGGATTGCCATGGCCAAGCTGCCTGCGCGCAGGCAAGCACCCCATCTGCTCCCGGACCTGCGGGACTGGCTGGATGCCCCGTGGGCGCCGCTGCTGCCGTTCGGTCCGGCCAGCATGTTCCGGGTCGAGGATCACGTCAAGGGCAACAACTACGTTGTCCGCGCCGAGCTGCCCGGCATGGACCCGGACAAGGATATTGAGATCACCGTCGAGGGCGGGACGCTGATGATCCGGGCCGAGCGCCGTGAGGAGCAGCAGGAGGCGCACCGGTCAGAGTTCCGGTATGGCTCGTTCACCCGGTCGGTCGCGCTCCCGGACCGGGCGGATACCGAGCACATCACCGCCACCTATGACAAGGGAATCCTCGAGATCAGCATCCCGGTGCCGGAGGCCGAGGCGGAAGGCCGCCGGATCGCGATCACCAAAGCCGGCTAGCCCGCCCGGGCCGCCCGCGGCTTCAGCGGGCGGCGGATAGTACGGTCCGGGCAGTCTGCGGTGGGATCCGCTCATGCCTGACCCAGGCGGCCCGCTGTTCGGTTGGCATGACCATGGACCGGCGACACGGCCAGGCCCGCCGATCTTGCTGGCACTGTCGGCGCGCGACTGTGGCAAGGAGCACAGACATGGACGGCAACCCGATCATCGCCGGAACGGACGGCTCAGAGGACTCGCTGCGGGCGGTGGAATGGGCGGCGCGGGAAGCGGTGCGGCGGACAGCGGCGCTGCGGGTGGTATCCGCGCCTGAACTGCCGCCTCGGATGAGCCCCGGCCCGGCCGGCAGCCAGACGGTCGCCGGCCTGGTGGTCGAGGGAACCCGGGAGGCTCTGGCCAGCGCCGCCGAGCGTGCGGCGGAGGTGGCCCCCGGCCTGACGATCGACACCGAGCTGCTGTCCGGGCCGCCCGCGCAAGCCCTGATCGATGCCGCCCACCACGCTTCCATGCTGGTCGTCGGCTCCCGCGGCGCGGGCGGGTTCGCGGCGATGACCCTCGGGTCGGTGAGCCGGTATGCCGCCGTTCACTCGCCAGTGCCGGTGGTGATCGCGCGCGAGGAAAGCATGGCCGTGCACCGGGAGATCGTGGCCGGCATCCGGGACCCGGACGAGTCGGCGGCCCTACTGGAGTTCGCCTTCCAGGAGGCGGTCCTGCGCAAGGCCCGGCTGCTCGCCTTGCATGCCTGGTTCCGGTTCGGTCCAGCCATCGGATCCCGGGGGGCGCAAGGCAGCAGCCAACGGGCGGCGATCGACCCGGAGGAGGTGCAGGCGTACGCTGCCATGCGGCTGGATGAGACCCTGGCCGTATGGCGGCAGAAGTACCGGGACGTACAGACTGGCTGGGAAGTCGTGCACGCCCACCCGGGCCGGGTGCTCGCTGGCGCGTCGGCTCGTGCCGACCTGGTCGTTCTCGGTAAGCACCGCGAGCATGACCGGACAGGCGTCGGCTCGGTCACGCACGCGGTCCTTAACCACGCGCACGGCCCCGTCGCGTGCGTTCCACCCGACTGACGGCGAACACAGGCGTGCGCCCGGCTCGATCACCCGCCCGAGCGCAGCGGTGCGTGGCCGGTGCGGGCTGCGGCAGCCGCCGGTCGATGACCGCAACCCGGTAGGCGGGGCAGCGTTGTATCGCTGCCAGGATCGGCCGGATATGCGGCCTGGGAGCCAGCACGGCGCGTTCCGCGGCCGCCTGCTACGCAGACTGGCGGGCAACGGGGCCCGTGGTGGACCAGGCACTGAGATCCCGCGACCGTGAACTGGCCGCGGGACCTTGGTCCACGGATTTGGGTCACAGGCCGGCTGGGGAGCGGGCATGGTCACGTGCGACTCTTGCGCCAGAAATGGGGAGTGACCCAGATATCCGCGCGCCTGTAGCCGGATCGCGCGGAGCGCGGGAATTGTGATGGCTTGCAGGTGACGAAGTGATCGGCCAAGAGGGAAAACCCGTTCCAGTGACGAATTGGTCGCTGCGCTATGAGAACGTGGCACCGCGCTGGGAAGGGCTCCGCGAGGCGCTGTGCACGCTCGGCAACGGCTACTTCGCTACCCGGGGGGCGGCACCGGAGTCGCGGGCGGATGGCGTGCATTACCCGGGCACCTATATCGCTGGCTGCTTCAACCGGCTGCAGACGGTGATCGCCGGCCGCGCAACGGAGAACGAGAGCCTGGTGAATGCGCCGAACTGGCTGTGCCTGACGTTCGCGGCCGGGGACGGGCCGTGGCTCGGCCGCGAAGGCGTCGAGGTGCTCGAGGACTGCCAAGACCTTGACCTGCGCCGCGGTGTGCTCACCCGGCGCCGGCTGGTCGGCGACAATCTCGGCCATCGCACGCGGATCACCCACCGCCGGTTCGTGCACATGGGATCGGCGCATCTGGCCGCGCTGGAGATGACGATCACGCCGCAGTGGTCGGGGCGGTTGCGCATCCGCTCCGAGCTCGACGGCACGGTCACCAACAGCGGCGTCCCGCGGTACCGGGAGCTGGCCAGCCAGCACCTGGTGCCCGTCGAGGCGGGCTGCCGGGCGGCCGGCAGCATGTTGCTGGTCGTGGAGACCAGCCAGTCGCACATCCGGATCGCCGAAGTGGCGAGGACCCGGGTGTTCCGGGACGGCACATGGCTGGCCGCGGAGGGTGCGGCGGCCGAGCAGCCAGGCCGGATCGGGCGCGAGTTCGCGATCGAGGTCGCCGCGGGACAGACGGTGGTGGTTGAGAAGACGGTGGCGATCGCCACCTCCCGGGACCGTGCCGTCTCCGACGCGGGCGCCGCGGCGGTCGCGTGGCTGGAGGGCGCTGGCTCCTTTGATGAGCTCTTGCGCCAGCATGTGCTGGCGTGGGAGCAGCTGTGGGCGCACTTCCCGGTGGAACTGGCCGGTGCCGAGGACGACCGTGTGCTGCCCGTGCTGCGGCTGCACATCTTCCACCTGCTGCAGACCGTCGGCCCCAGCAGCGTGGGCCTGGATGTCGGGGTGCCCGCGCGCGGCCTGCACGGTGAGGCCTACCGCGGGCATGTGTTCTGGGATGAGTTGTTCGTGTTGCCGGTGCTGAACCTGAGGCTGCCCGAGGTGAGCCGGTCACTGCTGGAATACCGCTATTACCGTCTTCCCGCGGCGCGGCGGGCGGCGGCGGAGGCCGGTCACGTCGGCGCCTTGTACCCGTGGCAGTCCGGCAGCGACGGCACCGAGCAAAGCGCCCTGGTGCACCTCAACCCGCAATCGGGCCGGTGGCTGCCGGACATGACCTACCGGCAGCGCCACGTCGGCATCGCGGTTGCCTACAACGTCTGGCAGTACCACCAGTCCACCGGTGACCAGGACTTCCTCGCCCGCTACGGCGCCGAGATCATTCTGGAGGTCGCCCGGTTCTTCGCAAGCACCGCCGCCTACGACCGCCAACTGGACCGGTACGTCATCCGCGGGGTAGTCGGGCCGGATGAGTTCCACACCGGCTACCCGGACTCGCCCGGCGCGGGAATAGACAACAACGCCTACACCAACATGATGACCACCTGGCTGCTCACGCGCGCCACAGAGGTCCTCGACCTACTGCCCGAACCCCGCCGCACCGAACTCACCCAGACGCTCGGCCTGACCGCTACCGAACTAGAGCGCTGGGAGCACATCTCGCGGCGCATGTACGTCCCGTTCCACGGCAACGGCATCATCAGCCAGTTCGAAGGCTACGACAAGCTGGATGAGCTCGACTGGGAGGACTACTACGCCAGATACGGCAACATCCGGCGGCTCGACCGGATCCTCGAGGCAGAGGGGGACAGCCCGAACCGGTACCAGATCTCCAAGCAGGCAGACGTGCTCATGCTGTTCCACCTGCTGCCGCCCGGCGAACTCAGTACCCTCCTGCACCGCCTGGGCTACAAGTGGCCGCCGGAGCGCGTCGCCGACACCATCACCTACTACCTGGCCCGCACCTCCAACGGCTCCGCACTCAGCACGGTGGTGCACTCCTGGGTACTCGCCCGCACCAATCGTGAGCAGGCGTTCGGCGAATTCATCGACGCGCTGCGCAGCGACGTAGCCGACATCCAGGGCGGCACGACCGCCGAGGGCATCCACCTGGCCGCGATGGCAGGGACCATCGACGTGCTCCAGCGGTGCTTCGCAGGCGTGGAAACCCACGGCGACATCCTGTGGCTCGACCCCTACTGGCCGAGTCGGCTCGGCATGCTCAAGCTCGGCATCACCTACCGCGGCCACACTGTCACCGTGACCATCGCCGACCACACCGTTCTTGTCAGCAGCGGCCCGGGCAATCTCGCACCGGTCCGGGTCGGCTGCCACGGGCAGACACGCGAACTCAGGCACGGGCAAACACTGGAGTTCAAGCTCTGACATGACAGCCCCGGAACCTCGGCGGCAAAGGTCCTCGGGGTTCCTGCCCTTGTGCCCGGCACCGGGCGTTCGGGCACCGGCGTACCCACCCGTCACGGTAACCGGCTCCCAGCGCGATGCCGGCGCTCGCCTAGTCTGCTTCGGGTGCCCTGGTACTGCGGATGTGCTGCCAGATCACAACGCTGAATCCGGCGACCGAGACCGCCAATCCGGCCAGGCTGATCCAGTCCCCCACCTTCATGTTCACTGGCTCCTCAGCCGTGATCTTCGAGAAAGGGAGGGCGACGTTTACCTTATTCCTCGGTGCTATCACCCTGGGTGCCGAGCGTGGTCTTGGTGCCAGGGCGTTGCCCTTGTCGCGTGCCATCTCATTACCTCCATCAGCTAGAGGGATGGTGGACATGCGCCTACACTCCCTTCGGGCTACACGTTCCCGACGGGGCCGGGTAGACACTCCCAGGTCACAGGCCCGAACCAGACTTCACCGGCCAGCAGACGCCCAATCACCGACACCTCTGCTGTCAGCTCTGAATGGGGATGCGGGCCGCGGCTTTCGGAGATCGGCTTGCACCAGGCTCCTGCTGGCAGGATGGCCTTCCCGGCCATGCCCGGGCAGGGCCGGACGTCACCGACCGCCCGGCGAATGGCCCTATTAGCCGTCATGTCCTGGCAGTTCGTGCACCTGGTGGCGCGCCCGGTGCCGGGGCTGCCCCTGGTATCTGATGGCTGCCGATCGTGGCCACGGCATCGTTGCCGTGGCAAAGCCTCAACGGCTCGCCGTGGGCGGATGGTCCCGGCGGCGCAGGGCCTCTGGCTCTTCCAGGAGCTATCGCGCGGCGGTGTGCTGGCTGCAGGGGGACTGGAGTTGGAAGAAGGTGTGGTCAATGACCGGTCTGGCGCACAGGGAGACCGCAGGCTTTTACCCTGACCTTTTGGCCTGGCTGGAAGGGCCGTTCGTGGAGGCGCGCCCGGTGGCGGCGCAGGTGATGCGGATGGAAGAGTACGTGGCTAACGGGCGGTACGTGGTCCGGGCAGAGCTGCCCGGCGTGGACCCCGCCAAGGACATGGAAGTGTCGGTGGCCAAGGGCATCTTGACCATCCGCGCGGAGCGGCATGAGGACATGCAGGGCCAGCACCGCAGCGAGTTCCGCTACGGGACCTTCAGCCGTCATCTGCCTCTGCCGGTCACCGCGGACGCCAATGACATCAAGGCGACCTGCCACTGGGGGATCCTCCAAGTCAGCATCGGGCTCCATGACACCGACGAGGAGGCGGCCGGGCGTCGTATCCCCGTCCAGACCACCGCTTCTTGACGGCATCCGGCTCAATCCCCGCCTGCCTCATCGGCGTTGCACGGCCATCAGCCGCGGATACCCAGAGCCGCTCACGCGGCGGCTGGATCCGGCGGGCGGCGACAGTGCTGGTGGAGCCGAGCCTGCCGCAAGGCGGACGGCGACGGGGATTCGCCGGACTGCGTGACCTCCGGCCCGCGGGTTCCGGGTCACTGGGCGCTGCACCCACCAGATGTTGCCGGTTCTCGCATGCCCGCTGCCGCGCGTCTTTCAGGCCGCTGGTCTCAGGTGGCTGGTCCTTCCGGCCCTGGAAGCTCCGGTCGTGTGCCGGCACTATCGGCTGTATGAGGGTGAGCGCTGGGTTCTGGGAGAGGCATGGTGCGGGCTGAGGAGGCAGGCGTGCCGATGCGGGGCAGCGCGTCTGGGCCCGGCGACGGCCCAGCAGGGACCATTGATGCCAGGGAACCGGTCGAGCGGCTGCTGCGTGATCTGCGGTCGTCGCGGTCAGGGCTGTCGGGGCGGGAGGCGGCGCGGCGGCTGATCGTGTACGGCCCGAATGAGCTGCGCAGGCGGGGCGGGCGCCATGTGTGGCGTGAGCTTGGCCGCCAGTTTTCCCATCCGCTGGCGCTGCTGCTGTGGGCGGCGGCCGGGCTGGCCTGGCTGGCCGGGATTGTGGCGGTGGCAGTGGCGATCGTGATCGTCATCTTCCTCAATGCCTTGTTCGCGTTCTTGCAGGAGATGCAGGCCGAACGGGCCGTCGAGGCGCTCCAGGCCTACCTGCCGCAGCACGCGACCGTGCTGCGGGATGGGACTCCGGTCACGGTCGAGGCGGTCCAGTTGGTTCCCGGTGATGTGCTGCTGCTGGAGGAGGGCGACCGGATCTCCGCCGACGCGCGGATGCTGTCCGGGACGGTCGAGGTCGACACCTCCACCCTTACCGGTGAGTCGGTGCCGGTAGCGCGCTCCGCCGCCTGGGCGGACGCCGGGGTCCCGCTGCTGGAGGCCAGGGATCTGGTGTTCAGCGGCACCACGTGCACCGGCGGCGAGGCCAGCATGATCGTGGTGGCCACGGGCATGCGCACCGAGTTGGGCCGTATTGCCGCCCTCTCGGAGCGGGTCAAGCCCGAGCAGAGCCCGCTGGAGCGCCAGGTCCGCCGGGTCGCCTGGCTGATCGCGATCATCGCGGTGGTGCTGGCGGCAGCGTTCCTGCCGGTCGCCACGCTGGGGGCGGGCCTGTCGTTCCCGGAGGCGCTCGTGTTCGCGGTCGGGCTGATCGCGGGCAATGTGCCGGAGGGCCTGCTGCCGGTGATCACGCTTGCGCTGGCGATCGGGGTCCGCGACCTGGTCCGGCGCGGGGCGGTCGTCAAGCGGCTGAGCTCGGTGGAGACCCTGGGTTCCACCGATGTGATCTGCACCGACAAGACCGGCACGCTCACCCAGAACCGGATGCAGGTGACCCGGTTGTGGACAGCCAGCGGTGAGGCGTCTCCCGCCGACCGGAACCCGCCGGTGGCTGCGATGGCGGAGGTCATGGTGGCGTGCAACAATGCACGGCTGGACGGCGACAGCGGGCCATCGGGCGATCCCACCGAGATCGCGCTGCTGCTGGCCGCGGCCGCCTCCGGAGATCACCTTGATCCGGGGCGGCGGGAGGACCAGCGGCGGGGCCAGTTCCACTTCGATCCTGCGCTCAAGCTCATGTCCACCATCGACGAGCAGCCCGGCGGCCTGAGGGTGCATACCAAGGGCGCGCCCGAGGCGGTGCTCGCGCGGTGCACGGCCATCATGAGCGGCCACGGCCCGCCCAGCCCGCTGCGGCCCGAGACGCGGCGCGAGGTGGCCAGCGTGGTCGACGGTTACGCCGGCGGCGGGTTGCGCGTGCTTGCCTTCGCGGCCCGCCAGCTCCGCCCCGGCGCTCGGCTGCCGGCACAGCGGGAAGACGCCGAGCGTGACCTGTGCTTCCTCGGCTTGGCCGCCATGGCCGACCCGCCCAGGCCCGAGGTGGCCGATGCCGTGGCCCGCTGCCACACCGCGGGCATCCGCGTCATTGTGGTCACCGGCGATCACCCGCTCACCGCGGCGGCGATCTCTCACCAGCTCGGCATCGGGACCGCGGACAGTCCAGTCGTCACCGGTGCCGAGCTCGACCGGATGAGCGAACCCGACCTGGACAAGCTGCTGCGCACGGGCCAGGAGCTCATCTTCGCCCGGGCCTCGCCTGAAGCCAAGCTCCGCATCGCCGATGCGCTGCGAGCCGAGGGCCACACCGTGGCGATGACCGGCGACGGTGTCAACGACGCTCCGGCCCTGCGCCGGGCCGACATCGGTGTCGCCATGGGCCGTTCTGGCACCGATGTGGCCAGGGAAGCGGCCACCATGGTGCTGACCGACGACAACTTCGCCACCATCGTGGTGGCAATCCAGGCCGGCCGCCGGGTCTACGACAACATCCGCAAATTCATCCTCTACATCTTCGCCCACTCCACCCCCGAGATCGTCCCCTTCCTGGTGTTCGCGCTGGCCCGCGGCGCCGTCCCGCTCCCGCTGACGGTGCTTCAGCTGCTCGCCTTCGACGTCGGGACCGAGACCCTGCCCGCCTTGGCGCTGGGACGCGAACAGGCCGAACCAGGGATCATGAACCGGCCGCCGCGGCCCCGGAGCCAAGGTGTCATCACCCGGGCGATGCTGCTGCGGGCCTGGCTGTTCCTCGGCCTGATCGCAGCCATCCTGCAGATGGGAGCGTTCTTCCTCGTGCTGACCCGGGCCGGCTGGCATCCCGGCGACCCTACCGGGCCCGGTTCGCCCCTGCACCACGCCTACCTGCAGGCCACCACCATGACGTTCCTGTCCATGGTCATGGCTCAGATCGGCACCGCATTCGCGGCCCGGACCGACCGCGCCTCACTGTGGTCGGTAGGGGTGTTCTCCAACCGGTGGCTCCTGGCCGGGATCGC
>DATIXO010000032.1:0-29293 GCA_035518495.1 Streptosporangiaceae bacterium | reverse complement strand
ATCGACCGCACCGCCGGGGTCACCCTCTCCGACTCCGATCTCGCGGACCTGGTGGGGCGGACCGAGGGCTGGCCCGCCGGGGTCTATCTGGCCGCGCTCTCGCTGCGTGGCCACCCGTCCCCAGGCACCTTCGTCCGCCAGTTCAGCGGCGACAGCCGGTACGTCGCTGACCTGCTGATCGAGGAGGTGCTGAGCCGCCAGCCGGCCCACATCCGCCATTTCCTGGCCCGGACCGCCATTCTCGGTGAATTCAGCGCCCCGCTGGCCGATGCCGTGCTCGGCTCCGCCGACGCCGCGGAGATCATCGGAACGCTCGAACGGGAGAACCTTTTCGTCGTGCCGGTCGACGAGAACCGGGGCTGGTACCGCTATCACCGCCTGTTCGCGCAGCTCCTCCGGAGCCAGCTCACCCGGGCCGAGCCCGGCATCGTTCCCTCCCTCCACCTGCGCGCCAGCGCCTGGTATCAGGAGGCGGGATCGCCGCTCGAGGCGATCAGCCACGCACTCGCCGGGGGGGACGTCGCCAGGGCGGTGGACCTGATCGCCGGCTGCTGGTCCGCCTACGCCGGCCTGGGCCGGGTGGCGACGATCCGCGGATGGCTGCAGGCCCTCGGCGACGACCAGGTCGCCGCCCATCCGCTGGCGGCGCACTGCGCGGCGTGGTCAGCGGCCCTCGCCGGTGACCGGTCATCGGTGGAGCGCTGGCTCCCGGTCCTCGAGGCAGCCGATCACCGCGGGCCGCTGCCCGATGGGATGGCCTCGCTGGAGTCCTCGGCGGCCCTGCTGCGGGGTGTCCACGGATTCGAGGGCCTCGGCGTCATGCGGAAATGGGCCCAGCTGGCCGTCGAGCTGGAGAACGATCCGGCGTCCCCGTGGTACGCCCTGGCCCGGACCGGGCTTGGCTTCAATCTCTACCTGTCCGGTGAGCTCGCCGCAGCGGCCGCGGTGCTGGATGAGGCGGTCGCCTGCGAATCCTCCATCCAGCTGATACACCTGATGGCCCTGTCCGCCCTCGGCCTGGTGGCGGCCGGGCAGGGAAGGCTGCTGCGGGCGGAGGAGCTGGTGCAGGCCGTCAGCGCGCTCACCGGCCGTGGCGATCTTGGTGAGGCACCGCAAGCCGCCGTTGCCATCATGGCCGCTGGCGCGCTCCATGCCGCACAGGGAGAGCTTGACCAGGCCAGGAGCGAGCTCACCCGCGCGCTGCGGCTCCGGCGCCGGGCGCCCGGCGCCAGCCCGTGGCCCACCCTGGAGGCGCTGCTGCTGCTGGCCGAGGTCCTGCTCGGCCTGGCGGACAGCACCGCCGCGGATCTGCTGGACGAAGCGCAGGAGCTGCTGGCCGCGCTGCCGGACGGCACCGACGTCCAGCTCGCCCGGGTGAGCAGGCTCAGGCAGGAACTCACCGGCCTGTCGCACGAGCCGCCGGAGCCGCTGACCGAGCGCGAGGTCACGGTGCTCCGGCTGCTGCGGGGCACGCTCTCGCTCCGCGAGATAGGCCAGGAGCTGCACCTTTCGCCCAACACGATCAAGACCCACACCCGGATGATCTACCGCAAGCTCGGCGTGAGCAGCCGGCGCCAGGCGATCGAGCAGGGCCACCGGATGGGCGTCTGCTGACCGGCTGGCGGCCGTTTCAGGTTCACCCCGGGGCAACCCGTGGCGGGTGATGACGTTTCACCCCCTCGCCTGTCATGAATAAGACGCCAGACTCCGGTAAGAGGAGCAGCGGCCGCTCCACGGACGAGTACCTGTCTGGAGGCGCACGATGACCACGCCCAGCTTCGGCCATCGCTACCGGATCGTGGTCAGGGATGACTGCGGGGATCTGCTGGCGAGCCTGGTCGAAGGGCTCGCCGTCGAGTCCGGCGGGGAACGGACCTCGGTCGTGGCCTCGGTGCGCGACGAGTCCGAGCTCTACGGGCTGCTCGACCGGTTCCACGAGCTCTCGCTGCACATCGTCAGCCTGCACGAACTCGGGCCAGCCATCGCCAGTTAGGCGCCCTGGCACCAGCGGTCACGGCAGGCCGGCGGTCACATGATCCGGAGCTGCTTCGCGCGGCGGACGGCCTCACCGCGGTGAGTCACCGCCAGCTTGCGGTAGATGCTCTTGAGATGGCTCTTGACGGTGTTGACCGAGATGAACAGCACCGCGGCGATCTCGGTGGTGTCGAGCATCTCGGACGCGTGCCGGAGCACCTCAATCTCGCGGCTGCTGAGCGGCTCCAGCATGACCGGCGGCTCCGGGTCCGTGCCGGGCCGGGTGGCCTGCTCCCGCGCGGGGCCCACCAGGTCGGGCTCCAGCAGGTCCCGGTAGACGTGCGCCAGGTCGGGATCGGCCCGCAGCACCCGGCGCAGCCACACCCGCTCCAGGGCGAACGGCAGCCGCAGCCGCTCCGGCTCCCCAAGCCGCAGTGCGCGCTGCAGCGACCGGCGGCCGTCGGCACGGTCACCGTCGGCGTAGCTGATCCGGGCCGTGACCAGCCATGATTCCAGCCGGAGGAGATCGGGCACGGTCTCGGCCCGTTCCCGGTGGCTGGCGAGCGCGTTTCTGGCCGCCTGCGAGTCTCCGGCGGCCAGCCAGGCGTGGGCCTGCGCGACCGCCGCCTCAAGGGAGCCCGGCTCGGCCCGCCCCGCCGCGTCGAGCGCGGACGCCGAGTCACCGGCCGCAGCGCACGCGCGTGATTCGAGCACGGCCAGGCGGCACTCGAGCCAGCGCGGGACCGGGCCGCCCTGCCGGGCCCGGCGGACGACTTCCATGGCACCGTCCGGATGGCCTTCGGCCAGGGCCTTGCGCGCCGCCACGATGCAGGCGGCCAGCCCGGTCATCCGGTCCGGGTGCAGCCGCAGCGCGGTCTCGGCCCGCTTCAGCTCGCTGTGCGCCTGGCGCAGCTCGCACCGCTCCACATGGACGGCCGCCAGCGCGACGTGGGCGCCGGGGCTGACGGCCGCCGGGAGCCGCTCACCGTCACCCCCGGGCGCGGCGCACACCTGCGCGGCCACGCCCGCGGCACGGTTCAGCCGCCCCCGCAGGGCGTCGGCAAGCGCGAGATACCCCAGGCAGCTGGCCCGCTCATGGGTGCCGTCCGGGTCCGGGACGGCGGCGACGGCCGCCTCGAACGTGGCGGCCGCCTCCGTCAGCCGCCCGGACCACAGTTCCGCGGCGCCGCGGCCCGACAGCACCTGGGTGGTTATCCAGGGGCACCGTGCCAGCACACCTGTGGGCACCGCATCCAGCATGGCCCCGGTTTCGGCCGCCGCGGCCGCCAGCGACTCCAGATCCCCGCTGCGCCAGGCCAGGGCGAGCCGGATCTGCGCGGCCGCCAGCCGCGCCGGGACGGCTTCCCCGGGCGGCAGCTCGCCGAGCATTCCTTCCCCGGCCCGGAGCCAGGTGCCGCCGGCGGGATCGTCGCCAGCCAGCGCGAGCGCCGCCGCGACCAGGAAAGGCTCCGGCCTTGCCCAGTTCAGCGCGGGGGGCATGCCGGTGAACTCGTCCGCCAGCGGATGGTCCCCCCGCGGCTCGGTGAGCTGGCCCACCGCCAGCTCACCGACCACGATCTGGGCGGCCAGCTGCCAGTCGGCCGCCGCTCCCGCGTGCCGCACCGCCTGGGTGAGCTGGCCGTTCCGCCGGTACCAGCCAGCCGCCCGCCGGTGCAGTTCGGGCACCAGGCCGGGCTGCTCGTGGCGCAGCTTCAGGCGCAGGACGTCGGCGAACAGCGAGTGGTAGCGGTACCAGCCGGATCCGGCCGGCAGCACGAAGGCGTTCGCCCGCATCAGGTCGGACAGGTCGTTGCCGACGGGGGCGTCGCTCAGATCGCTGGCGATGGCGGTGTCGAAGCTGTCCAGGATGGAGGTTCTCAGCAGCAGGTCCCGGATCGCGGGCGGCTGTGCGTTCAGCACTTCTTCCACCAGGTAGCCGACCACCGGGCTGTCCTCGGCCACGAACTCCTTGACGAACTGCTCGGGGTCGGGATGCCCGTGCATGGAGATCGCCGCCAGCCGCAGCCCGGCGGCCCAGCCCTCGGCCCGCGTGGTGAGCCATTCCAGCGAGTCCCGCGGCAAGGTGACGTCGTGCTGCGCCATGAGCAGCCTGGACTCCGGGACGCTGAACGCGAGCTGGCCGGCCCGGATCTCGGTCAGCTCCCCAGCCAGCCGGAACCGGTGCAGCGGCAGCAGCGGGTCGATGCGCGAGGCCACCATGACGCGCAGGCCCGGCTGTGCGTTCCGCATGAGATAGGTGAGGCCCTGCAGGGCGGTGCGCTCGGTCAGCAGATGGATGTCGTCCAGCACCAGGACGACCGGCTGATCCACCGTGGCCAGCGCCGAGGCGAGCCGGACCAGGAACTCATGGTCTAACGAGTCGACGTAGGAGGGTGCCCATGACGCGTGCGGCACCGGGACGCCGGCCCGCCGCAAGGCGGCCACGACGTAGCTCCACAGAACCCGTGGCCGGTTGTCGAACTCGTCGAGGGTGACCCATGCCACCGGGCCCGGAGACCGGTTCCCGGCCGCCCAGGAGGCCATGGCCGCAGTCTTGCCGATTCCCGGGGGCCCCAGCAGCGCGGTCAGCGGGCCGCGGACGCCTTCGGCGATGAGCTGGTCGAGCCGCGGCCGCGGGACGGCCCAGTCCGGCAGCCCCGGCACGGTGATCTTGGATCTCAGGATGGACGCGTCAGCTGTCGTCGGCGCCCGGGAACGTCCCGGCCCCTCTGCCGCCACGCTGGCCACCATCGGCATCCCCCTGTTCCGCGCACGGCGAACCGCCCGCGCCGCACGCGGGAGCCCCGGCAGCGGCCCGTGACCCTGCTCGAACTGAGATCCATGCCCAATTTGTCTGATGATCGGGTGAGCTGTCATCACCCCGGGCGGATTTCACCCGGGTGACGAATCACCCACCGTGGGTGGCGTCCGGCACGCCGATCGGCGGCATGGTGATCAGTGCACATAGCCTTCCGAATGAGCTGGGGGCCTGACGTTGACTTCCCCGCATCACTACGAGATCCGCGTGGCGGGGACACTTCCACCCGAAGCCTTGCTCGACTTCGACCAGCTCAACGCCAGCGTGGAGCCGGTCGGGACGATGCTGCACGGCGTCCTCCCCGACCAGGCCGCGCTGTACGGCCTGCTGACCAGGCTGGAGGCGCTCGGTGCCCAGGTGCTGGAGGTACGCCGCCTGCACGACAGCGATCCGGCCTCCGGCGACTGACCACCCCGCCCGGCCGGCGGCTCACGCGCCGGATCGCGCGGCCAGCGGGCGGCTTGCCCGCCATGCGGCCTCTGCCTGCCCCATCGGGGTGGACGGCGGGCCCTGGACGAACGGCCAGATCTCCTCGGCGATGGCCCGCCAGTCGGCGGTTGCGGACAGCTCGCCGAGCAGCGCGAACAGCCCCAGGTTGATGCGCTGCAAGATGACGTAGGAGCGCGGGATGCTCACGTATGCGGCCACCGGGCTGCGCAGGTCGAAGAACCGGCGGACGACGGCCGAGGCGTAATCCGGGGTGATGGTCAGCCGGCCGGGCTTGCGGATGGTGGCGTAGAACACGCCCAGGTGGTCCACGATCGTCTCGGTGCTCAGCGGCGCGCCCGGGCGCAGGAAGCCGGCGTCCTCCAGGCCGCGGCGGAACTCCTCGGGCCGGTTCTCCACGCACAGGCTGCGCGCCATCTGCATGAGCGGCCGCAGCTCGGCCAGCGTGAAGTGCTTGACCAGGCCGAAGTCGAGGAAGGTGACCCGGCCGCCGCCGTGGAACAGGTAGTTGCCCGGGTGCGGGTCGCCGTTGAACGCGTGCACCTCGTACAGGCTGCGGAACACGAACCGGTAGATCGTTTCCGCGGCCAGGTCGCGCTCGGCCTGGGGCCAGCCGGTCAGCTCGGCGAAGCGGGCCCCGTCCGACAGCTCGCTCGTCACCACCCGCCGGGCCGACAGCTCGCCGACGATCCGCGGCACTCCGATGGTGGGATGGCCCTGGTAGTAGGCGCCCACCAGCCGCTGGTTGTCGGCCTCCCGGCGGTAGTCGAGCTCCTCACGCACGCGGTCTCTCAGCTCGGTGATGAGCGCGTCGACGTCCTGGCTGGGCGCGGTCACGCGCAGCAGCCTGCGCAGCAGCGCGACGTTGTCGAGGTCGGCCGCCATGGTCTCGGCGATGCCGGGATACTGCACCTTCACCGCCACCGCCCGGCCGTCCCGGGTGATCGCGCGGTGCACCTGCCCGATCGACGCGGCGGCGATCGGTTCGGGATCCCAGCGCGCGAACGCCCGCTCCGGCGGCGCGCCCAGTTCCTCGGCGACGACGCGCGCGGCGAGCTCGGCGCTCATCGGCGGGACGCTGTCCTGCAGCCGGGACAGGGTGCGGCGGACGGCGGGGGACAGGCCGTCGTCGACGTAGCTGGCCATCTGGCCGATCTTCATCAGGACGCCCTTCATGGCCCCCAGGGTGTCGGCGACGTCCTGCGCGGTCTGCAGCGCAAGGTCGTTACGCAGCTGTTCCCGGCTGTTCCCGGCGGACGCGAACAGGGCGGGCGCGCTGCGGGTATAGCGTGCCCCGCCGCGGGCGGCGAGCCGCAGGGCCGCCAGCCCGCGCCGCAGCCGCAGCCGTGCCGGCCGGTGCGGCCCCGTCAGGTCCTGCCCGGGCGGGTCGTGCCCGGGTGGGTGCCGCACCCGGCGGCGGCGCAGCACAGCCACAACGAGGGCCGTGAGCGCCGCGCCTGCCGCCGCGGCGGCGAGGGTTTTCCTCATCCGCGCTGCGCGGCGCGCATGCGCAGGGCGATCCGCTGCCGCGCTTCCAGCACGCCGGGCTCGCCGAGGAAGACGGCATCGAGCACACCCAGCGCCTGCCGGATCTCGGCCCGGCGGGCCGGGGCCAGGTCTCCCGGTGCGCCGTAGCCGTACATCTCGCGCGCCCAGCCCGGCATCGCGGCGACCGCGCCGTCGCGGATGTCCTGCCAGATCTCCGCGATGCCGGGATCCAGGCCGGGCGGATCGAGCAGGAATGCCGCCGCCTCGGCGGCCGCGGGCGTGCAGCGCAGCTCGGGCCGCACCGCTGACAGGTACTGCCGCAGGGCGGCGAGGCTGGCCGGGATCATCGCGGCGGGGACGCCGGCCAGCTCGGCGGCGACCGTCATCTCCGCGACGTAACGGTCGCCGTCGGCGGGCGCCAGCGGCGTCCCGAACAGCTCGCAGGCGGCCACCGTCGAGTCGACCAGCACCGCGTGCACCCACAGCAGCAGCGCCGGGTCGCTGGCCGCGTAGCGGCGGCCGGTCACCGGGTCGGTGCCGCGGACGTGCTCGTGGATCCGGCGGACCCTGGCCGCCGCCCGCTGCGCCGCCGCCCGGTCGCCGAAGCTGACCGTGGCGAGGTAGGACGACGTGGCGGCCAGCCTGCCGACCGGATCGCGGCGCCAGTCGCTGTGCTGGTCCACGCCCGCCATCGCCAGCGGGTGCAGCGCCTGCACGAGCAGCGCCCGCAGGCCCGCCACCACCGAGGACAGGTCGGTGCTCGCCCGCCAGGTGACGCTGCCGGGCCCGAAGAGGCCGTCATCGGCGGGATGCTCGGGCACGCTCGAGGCGTAGGCCGCCGCCGAGCGGGCGACCAGGCCAGCGGCGTCCGCGTAGAGGTCCGTCACTGCCCCGGCTCCGGGGTGACGAAGGAGCCCATGCCGACAAACTACCCACTCCGCCCAGGAAGAGACCGGGCCTTTCATCTGCCGTCCGCGGGCGGCGGCCTGGCCCGGGCCGGTCAGGACGCGGGCGGGCGGTCCTTCTCCAGCAGCTTGGCCACCACGGCGTCATAGGAGGCGTCGACGGCGGGGCCACCGGGGCTGGTCCGCCGCAGGCGCCCGTCCCAGCGGGGCAACGGTGGGATTAACCGCGTGAACGCCCGCCCCATGATCCGTACGCTGAGGCCGTGCGTGAGGAACCCGGGCATATCAGCCAGCCGGAGCTCGCGGGCATCCTGCACGAGCAGTGGGGCCTGGCACCCGCCCGGCTGCGCTACCTGCCGGTGGGTTTCGGTGACTACCACTGGGAGCTCACCGACGCCGCGGGCGGTCGCTGGTTCGTCACCGTCGCGGAGCTGGCCGGCGGCTGGCGCGGCACCAGCGCGGCGGACGGGTACGTGGACCTGCGGGCCGCGATGGAGATCGTCATCGCCCTGCACCAGGCCGGCCTGGAGTTCGCCGTCGCGCCGGTGCCCACCGCCGGGGGGCAGGCGCTCGCCCCGCTCGGCAGCGGGAACGCCGTCACCGTCTTCCCGTACCTGGACGCCGAGCCCGGAGAGTCCGGCGGCGAGCTGCCGGACGGCGACCGGCTGGCCCTGATCGGCATCCTGGCCAGGCTCCATGCCGCCACCCCGCTGGCCCGGCGGACGGCGCCGGCCCGCGGTCCCGTCCCTGCCAGCCGGCCCGTCCTGGAGACCGCGCTCGGCGAGCTTGGCCAGCCGTGGGACGGCGGCCCCTACAGCGAGCCCGCGCGCCAGCTGCTCGCGCGCCACGCTGACCGCCTGGGCAGGGCGCTGGCGCACTTCGATGAGCTCGTGCGCGAGGCCGCCCGCGGCGGGACGGCCGTGCTCACCCACGGCGAGCCGCATCCGGGCAACATCCTGCGCGACGCGGGGGGCGGGCTGCACCTGATCGACTGGGACACCGCCGGGCTGGCGCTGCCCGAGCGCGACCTGTGGTCGGTGGCCGGTGACGATCCCCGCGCCGCCGGCCGCTACGCCGAGCTCACCGGGCGTCCGGTCAGCACCGCGGCCATGCGGATGTACCGGCTGCGCTGGAGCCTGGACGACATCGCGCTCTTCCTGCGCGATTTCCGCGGCCCGCACGAGCGGGATGAGGACACCGAGCTGGCCTGGGAGGGCCTCAGCGAGGAGATCGGGGAGATCGGATGAGCGACACCGGGCCCGGCGGCGGCCAGCGGTTCAGCATGCGTACCGTTCCGGACCGTCATCCGGAGGATCCGGCGCCGGGAGCGGCGCGCGGGACCGCCCCGCCCCCTGAGGCGAGATAGGGTGCCAGCGTGACTGACGACGATGCGGCTATCTCCTACCAGGCGGCGGCGCGCGGCACGCCGGTGCTGAGCAGCAGCGGCAGCCAGATCGGCACCCTGGAGCACGTGCTGGAAGTGCCCGAGGTCGACGTCTTCGACGGGATCGTGATCGCCACCGCGGCCGGGCTCCGCTTCATCGACGCCGACGACATACAGCGGATCACGCGCAGCCACATCCAGTGCGGCCTCGACGACGTGCAGGCCAGCCAGCTGGCGCCGCCGGACGGGGCACCGGTCTACCGGGTCGACGCCCTGGCCGACTCCGGGCACAGCCTGCACGACGTCCTGGGACGCCTGTTCCGCCGCCCGCGCTGGACGCGCGAGGACGACCGGCCCTGACCGGCGGCCGCGCCGCAGCTCCTGGTCATCACCCCAGCCCGGGTCATCACGCCCGTGGGCCCGGATCATCACCCCCGCCGAAGCCGTGAACTGACCGGCCCGGGCCGTGAGCGGTCACGGGCACCTATCCCGGCCGGGTGATGCGCCCGGCCGCCATCCGGTGAATGATGAGTCACATGCTCGGTTTGCGCGATACGCCCAGGTGGCGCGGGGGACCCCGATGACGGCCGGCACCGGCCAGCCGGCCCGGCAGGCACCGCCGGTGGGCCGCCGCAAGCGAGTGGCGCGCACGGTCCTGCTGGCGTGGGCCGCCCGGCTGCCGTGGGACAGCCGCTTCCAGCAGCGGGTGATCCTGCTCGCGATCGCGGTGGGCGCGGCGCGGGGCCTGGCCCGCGACGGCCAGGCCCGCGCGGTCGCGTGGGACCAGCGGCAGCGGCAGCGGGGCCTGAGCGCCGAGGCCAAGCGGGCCTTAAAACGCGGGGTCGGCAAGGTCACAGGCCAGGACGAGCCGGCTGCGGGGTAGCTGCCCTCAGGCGGCCGCCCAGGCGATCGCCTCGTCGCGTTGCGCGAGCGGGAAGCGCCCGACCGGGCGCGCCAGGTGACCCGGGCGCGAGCCGGCGGCGGTGGTGCTATCACGAGCCCGGAGTGGTAGCTGGCCACCTTGCCGATCGGGGGCGATGCGCCAGACTGCCTATACAGGAGCTGGCGGGGAGCGGCAGCAGCTGGCGGGGGAGGAATGGCCATGCGGGCGGTGGCGATGGTGCTCCGGGCCCGGCTGCGGCAGTACTGGAAGTCCTGGCTCGCGCTCAGTGTGCTGGTCGCTGTGGCCGGCGGGTTCGTGCTGGCGGCGGCGGTCACCGGGCGGCGGACCGCGGCCGCCTTCCCCGGCTTTGTCGCCAGGCACGGCTACGACGTGGTCGTGTACGCCGGGCACCCGCTGCCGCAGCTGGCGAAGCTGCCCCAGGTCACGCACGTGACACCGGCGCTGCTGCCCTTCACCGGCCCGTCCCACTGCGCGTCCTGCCGCAAGCAGATCGGCTACGGCGACTTCGCGATCTTCGAGGTGGCGCCGCCGGCCCTGGCCCGGATGGTGACGCTGCTCTTCGGGCGTATGCCCGACCAGTCCGACCCGCATGAGGTGCTTGCCTCGTACACGCTCGCCCGGGACAACGGCGTCCGGGCCGGCTCGGTGATCCAGGCGGAGACGCTCACCCCGGCGCAGTCGGCCGCGCTCAACCAGGGACATCAGCCGCGGGCCGGGGAGGGCCCCCGGCTGACGCTGCGGGTCGTGGGCATCGTGGCGACCGAGAACGAGTTCCCGGCCGGGAACGGGGTGCGGTACGACCTGTTCCCGACGGCGGCGTTCGCCGCCGCGGTGAACCACCAGGTGGCGCTGCTCCCGGTCTACTTCCTGCGGCTCCGGCACGGCACGGCCGACCTGCCCGCGGTGGACAGCTGGCTCCGCTCGCATCAGGTGCTCGGCACCGACCCCCTGGTCACCGACGCCGCGGCGGTGCAGCGGGATATCAAGCCGCAGGCCGTCGGCTGGTGGGTGCTGGCCGGTCTGGCCGCGCTGGCCGGCCTGGCGGTCATCGGGCAGGCGATCGCGCGGCAGTCGGCCACCGAGCAGGCCGACCATCGCGCCCTGTCCGCGGTGGGGCTGGGGCCCCGGCAGCTGGTGCTGGCCGGCCTGGCCCGCGCGGTCATCATCGGCGTGGCCGGCGCCGCCGGGGCGGTGGTCGTGGCCACGCTGCTTTCCCCGCTGACCCCGGTGGGGGAGGCACGGCTGGCCACGGCCGCGCCGGGACGGCTGGCATTCGACCCGCTCATCCTCCCGCTGGGCGCGCTGGCGACGGTGGCCGCGGTGATGGCGCTCGCGGTCATGCCCGCGGTGCGCTCCGCCCGGCTGCTGCGCACCCTCCCCCCGCCGCGGGCGGCCGCGGCGGGTCTGGTGAGCGCGGTGGCCGCGGCTGGCGCGCCGCCCACCGCGGTGATCGGGATCCGGAACGCCCTTGAGCGGCGGCGCGGCGGGCAGCCGGTGCCGGTGGGGACGGCGCTGCTCGGCACCGTGATGGCGGTCGCCGCGCTGTGCGCGACCGCCGTGTTCGGCGCTAGCCTGACGCACCTGCTTTCGTCGCCCGCGCTGTACGGCTCGCCGTACCAGGTGTCTTTCAGCAACCAGGGAGCCGGTTCCGGGGCCGCGGTCACCGGGCCGGTGCTGGCCAGCCTGCGGCAGGACCCCGCGATCCAGCGGATATCGCTGGCCACGACCGGGCAGATCACCGTCAACGGCCGCCAGGTAGGGCTGCTCGCCGTGACCGCGGTCCGCGGTCCGGCCCTGATCTCGGCGGTGGATGGGCGGCTGCCGCAGCGCGACCGGGAGATCGCCCTGGGCGCGGCGACGATGCGCGCCACCGGCGCGCGACCGGGCGGCCTGGTCCAGGTGGCGGTCACCGACGCCGCGGGGGCTCGGCACCTGGCGCGTTTCCGGGTGGTCGGCCGGGCCTCCTTCCCGGTCAGCTTCGGCACCGGAGGGCTGGGCAGCGGGGCCGCGATGACCGTCGGCGCGCTGATCGACGCGCAGTGCCCGCCCGGGCACGGCCAGCCTGCCTGCCAGCGGGCCGCCCGGCAGGGCATCGTGTGGGCCGTGCTGGTCCGGCCCGCTCCTGGGCCAGCCGGGGCCACGGCGCTGGCCCGGCACGTTCGCGCCTACCACGAGTACGCCAGCAGGCCGGTTGAGCCGACCGAGCTGGTCAACTTCGGCGAGGCGGTCAACTTCCCGCTGCTGTTCGGCGTCATGCTGTCGCTGTTCGGCGCCGCGACCATGGTGCACCTGCTGCTGGTCAGCGTGGCCAGGCGGCGCAGCGAGACAGGTTTGCTGAAGGTGCTCGGCTTCGTCCGTCATCAGGTGGCCGCGGCGGTCTGCTGGCAGGCGACGACCGTGGCGGTGATCGGGATCGTGGCCGGCGTGCCGCTGGGCGTCGCGGCCGGGCAGTTCGTCTGGCGCGCGTTCGCCACCAGCTTCGGCGTGGTACCGGTGGCGGTGGTGCCGCCGTTGCTGCTCGCGGTGCTCGCGGCCGCGGTGCTGGCCGCGGCGAACGCCCTCGCCGCCGTCCCGGCGCTGCTGGCCGCGCGGTCACGTCCCGGCCAGCTGCTCAGGGCCGAATAGAGGGCTGGCCGCTAAGCGCCCGGGCAGGTCAGGCCGCGCGCCGGTACACCAGCACGTTGTGGTCGCGGTAGGCGTAGGTGAACCCGGTGGCCCTGATGAACGGCAGGATGAAGCTCTGCACGCTGTTGTTCCGCTTCCACACCACGATCCAGCCGATGCCGAGGCGGCGGGCGTCCCGCCGGGCGGCGGCCAGCTGGGCGGGGGAGAGCTTGAGGGAGTACAGCGGGGTCACCCCGGCCGGATCGGCGCAGCCGGTCATCAGCCACGGGTGCTGCTGGCCCGCCTTGCTGGGCAGGGCCCAGGGGCAGGCCGGCGGCACCTGGTGCTGGATGTAGACCAGGTCGCGGTAGAAGGGATGCGCCTCCATCGCCCGGACGGCGTACTGCGGGACCCGGGAGGTGTAGGCGATCGCGCGCGGGTGGCCGTCCGCGGTGGCCATCACCAGCGCTTTGGCGAAAAAGGGCGCGCCATACACCGGGATCCCGCCCCGCATGCCGAACGGGAGGTCCACCACGATCGAGTGCGAACGGTCAGCCGCGATCCCGCGGTCCACCCGCGGGTAGCTGGTCGGCATGACGCCGACCTTCGCCGACCCCGAGTAGCCGAGCTCCAGGATCGCCAGCGCCAGCACCACCACCAGCAGCGGCCGCGCGTGATAGCGGAGCCAGTTCACCGCCGCCCCGGCGAGCAGGGCCGCTGGCAGCAGCCCGAGGATCGCCAGCCGGTCCGCCTCCCGGAAGCTGGACAGCCCCGGTATCCGGACGAACCAGGTGTAGGGCATGAGCCCGGACACCCGCACCCCGTGCCACGACAGGGCCAGCGGCAGGTACTGGTGCTTGCCGATCCACAGCGAGGTGCCCAGCGCGAGCGCGGCGCAGCCCGCCCACAGCGCCGCGAGCAGCCAGGCACTGCGCCGCCGCCAGGAGACGGCCAGGCCGGACAGCGCCAGGACGGTCAGGACCGTGCCGAACATCGGCAGCCCCTCGTTGTCCCGGCCGTGCAGGAACGGCTCGGCCAGGCTGCCCAGGCCGAAGTCGGCCACCCGCGGCGTCGGCGTGAACATCCCGGGCAGCCCGATCCCGTACTGCTTGTAGGACACGGCCAGCAGATGCGGGTCGATGGCCAGCCCGCCGCGGGCGTGCGCCAGCACGACCTCGGCGATCATCGCGATGATCTGCGGGCCGGCGATCACGGCGCCGATCGCGACGGCCAGCGCCGCCGGGCGCAGCTTGGCCCACGAGGCGCGGTGCACCAGCCAGGGCAGCAGCGCCAGCCCGGTGACGATCGCCGCCAGCACCGCCGACTCCTGGTCGGTGAGCACGGCCGCGCCCATCACCAGGCCCAGGATGACGGCCTGCCGGAGGCCGGGGGTGCGGCGCAGGCGCACCGACGCCTCCAGCGCCATCGGCAGGAACGCCGCCCCGAGCGCGATGTTCAGGTGGTACCAGTCCTGCTGGGTGAGCATCGCCGACAGGCCGAAGAAGGCCCCGGCGGCGATCGCGCCGGTGGCCGAGGGCAGCCACAGCCGCGCCGCCCGGTACATCGCGTACGACAGCAGCCCCGGGGTGATGAGGACCACCAGGTTGTAGGAGGCGCTGGGGCCGAAGACGAGGGTGACCGGGGTCATCAGCAGCCCCGGCAGCGGCATCACGGTGTGGAACCCGAGCTGGACCCCCACCGGGGCCGCCATCAGCTTGGTGAACCACGGGTTCGCCAGGTGGGTCACCTGGTGGGCGATCCACCAGAAGCCCCAGACGTAGCTGGCGGTGTCGCGCGATGACGGCAGCCATCCGGCCAGGTAGCCGGCGAGCGGCCGCTGGCCGGGGCGCCAGGTGACCGCCGCCCCGGCGGCGATGAAGCCGAGCAGCAGTGCCGCGTGCCGGGCGAGCGGCCTGGCGGCGATCCCGCTCAGCCAGCGCCGCCACCGCCCGGGCGGCCGCCCGGGATCCGTGCTGGCCGCCGGTTTCTCCGGTGGTGTCTGGGCCCCGGCGTCCAGTGTGCCCGCGGCGGCAGGGGCCGCCTGGGCAGACCGGTCGCGATCGGCCCCTTCCATCAGGTCACCTCGTCCAGTGTGTCGACAGGTAGGCGTCCGTGCCCGTACCGCCCGCAGGACAGACTTGCCCCCAATGCCCCGCGTCCCCCTGCGGCGGCGTGGCGGTGACAGCGCGGTACCGGCAGGGCCACCCCATGCTACCGGCGTAGCCGGTGTCCGCCCGGCGGATGACGCTTCGGCACCCGGGCGGGGGCACGGGCCCGGGCGGGCACCGCCGTTATGCATGACCGCCGGGCGGTGCGCCCCGGATCACCGGTGCGGCACTAGCATGCAGTGGTGGCGGCGCGGGTGATCAGGTCCAACCGGTACGCGGCAGCGGCCTTCCTGATCGGGTCCGCGGTGTGCGCGGCTGACGCGGCTTCCAAGGCGCTGGCCGTGGCGCATCTGGCCCCCTACCGGCAGGCGGTCCTGCTCGGCGGGCTGCTCACCTTGCACCTGTACCGCAACCCGGGCGCCGCTTTCAGCATGGGCCCGTCCTACACGGCGGTGTATGCGCTGGTCGCGGTGGGGGTGCTCGCCGCGATCCTGCGCGTGTCCGGGCGGCTGCGGAGCTGGCCGTGGGCGATCGCCCTGGGCCTGATCCTCGGCGGCGCGGCCGGCAACCTGCTGGACCGGCTCTTCCGCGCGCCCGGGCCGTTGCGCGGCTACGTCATCGACTGGATCAAGCTGCCGTACTTCCCGCCCACGTTCAACATCGCGGACTCGGCGATCACCGTCGGCGCGGCCCTGCTGGTGCTGGCCAGCGTGTGCGGCTGGCGGCTGGCCGGCGACCGTTCCCGGCCGCGGGCTTCAGTCATCCACCGGGCGGCGGAACAAGGCGGTCAGCAGGAAGGGGACGCCGAAAACCGGTGAACCTGGCGGCTGCTCATCCATCGGGCGCATCTCGACTTCGGTCAGGTCCGAGAAGATCCAGCGCAGCTCCCCGGGTGAGTAAGCCAGCCCGCCCTGCAGGCAGCCCTGGCGGTAATACTCCTCATCCGGGAGCTCGGAGCCCATGGCGCCAGCGGCGAAGCACGCGACGGCGAAGTGGCCACCGGGGGCGAGCACCCGGTCCAGCAGGCCGCGGTAGCTCACGCGGCGGTGCGGCGGCAGGTGATGCAGGCAGCCGGAGTCATAGACGAGGTCGTACCGCCCGGGCGGCAGATCGGCCGAGAAGATGTCGGCGCAGTGGAACCGCACCTGGGCGCCTGCTTCGCGGGCGCGCTCCTCACCCCAGGCCACGGCCGCGGGCGACAGATCGACGGCATCCACCTCGCAGCCGCGCGAGGCGAGGTGGATGGCGTTGCGCCCCGGCCCGCAGCCCAGGTCCAGGGCGCGGCCGGGGGTGAGCAGGCCACGGTCGAGATAGGACACGAGGTTCTCGTCCGGTTTGGGCTCGAAGAACGGCACCGGCCTGCCGCGATCCGCATAGAACCGGTCCCACCAGCCGGAGGCGCCGGGGGTCCAGCGGTCGGCATCGGCCGGGAACAGCCGGTCCAGCATGCCCAGGACGTCGTCCGCCGTCCGGATCCTCCGGTGCACTGATGACCTCCACGGCGGCGCCCGCTGGCCCGGCTGGCACCGTCAATCATAGCGGCCATGCTGCACATCAGTGCTGGTCACAGTCATTATCGGGTGCCCGGGCCGAGCCGGATGTGGCCCGTTGCGTGCTCAGCGGCGGCCCAGCCTGCGCTCACCGCCAGCGCCCGGCTCGTACGTCAGGCCATAGTGCTTGAAGACCGCTTCTTCGTCGGTCGCCAGCAGCTCGCCGTCGGTGTCAATCGACGGCGCGTCCTTCACCTGCTTCCTGCTGTAGGCGACCTTGAGATATTTCGGGGCCACGGCCGCCCGGTCGAGAGGCACGAACACGAGCCGCTGCCGGCCTATCATTCCGGTCTTGACCGTGCCGAATGACGGCAGGTCGGTGCCGGTATCAACGTAGACGGCCTCCAGCTCGCCGATCTTGTGACCGTCGGCGTCAACCACATCGTGGCCGCGCCAATCCCGGATGTTTTCCGCCTCGAACATGCCGGCCCTCCTCCCAACAGCGCCGCGCCGCCGTTTGCTTACGGTCCTACCCGGATGGGGTCGCGGATCACAGCGCGCAGGCCTGACGCCCGCCGGGCACGTGCCAGCTGCCCGGCGGTCGTGGCGCGCTGGGTCACCAGCGCCGGCCTTCCAGCCGCTCGGCCGTGCGGCCTGATGGGTGGACCGGACTGGCTACCCTTCGCCAGGCCGCACGGAGCGCCGCATCATCGGATGCGGTGGCTCAGGTCCCCAGGAGCGTGTGGTTGATGCGGGCCTGCCATTGGTCGCGCAGGGCAAGGACCGATTTCGCATAGTCGAGGTTCGGGTTCCCCTCGCCGCCGTTGTAGGCGCCGATTCCGACTTGCTCCCCGTGCCGCTCGATCAGGCCGTGAAGAATCCGGAACCCGACTCGGCACTGGGCGTGGAGCGTGTGGGCGCCGCCCTCGGCCTCGGCCTGGCGGATGAAATCGATCGAGGTGAGCTGGGTCAGGCCCACGCCGTTCGAGGTGCCGCCGTTTTCGACATGCGCGATGAGCGCTCGTACGCGATTGCGCGTCACACGCTGATGGCACCAGGGCGCGGCAGTCTGCGGGCCGAGGTCACAGCCGAAGATGTTCTGGAATCCCGATTCCTGCTCGACTAGAGCGAGTGCAAGAGCGAGCGGGAGCCCCTCGCGCTTGGACTCGGCCAGGATGGCCGGACCGTGCAAGTGGCCCGCCGCCTTCACCATCGTGATCAGCTTGTCGTCGCTGGTTCCTGGCGCAGCCATGTTTCCCCCCCGTCCCCCTGCCGGCCGGCCGTGGCCAAAGGCTGTGCAGACGGCCACGTCACAGCCGATCACACCGGCTCTTCCCTGACTCCCCTTGAGTCATGATCAAGAACCGGTTATGCAATGGTAACACTACGGTAATATCCGCTGCTAGCCCCGCTAGTCCGGGCACGAGGCGGCGCGGCACCGGCCAGTGCGGGCGGCCGGGGTTCCGCCACGCCGGGCCGTGATCCGGGGCGGGTATCGGCACGAATCTCCCACCGGGTGGCCGTAGCATGACGCGATGCCGGGTCATGTGAAGCGGCGCGGGCCGCCGACCCCAGGCTCCATCTCGCAGGCCCTGGACAGTTTCCGCGCTGAGGTCAGGTTCTACCGGGAGATCGCTCCGGAAGCCGGGGTACGGGTCCCGGCGTGCTACCGGGCCGAGGACACCGCCGACGGCACCCTGCTCGTCCTGGAGGACCTGTCGTCGTGGCAGCCGGGGGCCGATCCGCTGGCGGCCGCCAGACTGCTGTATGGCATGCATCAACGCTGGTCAGGCCGGGCACACGTACGCTGGCCCTGGTTGCGCCCGGTCGGGGCCGCTGCTGATCTGGTGCAGGAGTTGTTCGGGCGCGTCTGGCCGGGCCTGGCCGCGAGTCAGGCTCTCACGCCGCGGGTTCGCGGGCTGGCCGAGCACCTGGCCGGGAAGGTCGCCGACAGCGAGCATGCCGTCAGCCTGGCCGGCCCGCTCACCCTGGTGCACGGGGACGCGTCCATGGCCAACATGCGCACTGGTCCCGCCGGCGAGGTGGCGTTGCTGGACTGGGAAGATGTGTCGGCTGCGCCCGGGGTCCTCGACCTGGCCTGGCTGCTGGTGTCGTCGGTCGAGCCCGCGCGATGGGACGACGTGGTCGCGGCCTATGGCCCGTCGGCGGGCCTGGCGGAGGTGCTGCCCGCTGTCGCGGTCCAGGGCCTGCTGAGCTTGTCCGATACCCCTGCCGGGTCGGCGGAGGCCAGGGCATGGGCCGGCCGGCTGGATGCGGCCGCTGAACGTCTGGGGCGAAGGCCCTAGTTGAGGGCGCTCGTGCCACCGGCGGTGGGCGCCGTCGCCTGGCCGCTGGTTTTCTCGGTGCGTTCGGGCAGCAGCAGCAGGGCGCCGACGAAGAAGCACAACGCGCCGATCAGGGTCTGGGTGTTGGCCCGGTGCACATTGTTCACCTGGCCGGTGACCGGGTTGACGTAGGCGGCGACCGCGGAGATGCCGAAGGCGATGGAGCCGGCCAGGTTGGCCAGCGTGATCCACCACGACCACTCCTTCGGGCGCCAGCCCGCCCAGCCGTGGCAGGCCTCATACCAGGCCAGAAAGCTGGAGACCAGGAAGCAGACCGAGCCGATCGCATCCGGCCGCCACACATGCTGATGTGCGGCCTGCGCGGACAGGCTGGCGGCGATGGCGGTGCCGGTGCTGACGTTGAAGAACAGGGTGCCGATGAATTGCACCCCGGTGGCCCACCAGTCGATCCGCCCCGGCTGGTAGACGAAGAACCGGCGACGGGCGGGGTTGAGCGCCGGGGGAGCGGCGTCGACCGCCTCCCGGTAGGTCAGGAACGCGGCCGAGGTGAAGAACAGTGACCCGGTAAAGAACGTCACGTTGTCCCAGCGGGCCCCGGCCGCGCTGGCGTAGGCGGGCACCGCGCCGAGGGCGAATAGCGCGGACCCGATGGCGAACAGGACGGCGATCCACCATCCCCGGGCCCGTGGCGCCCACCAGGTGGACCCGGCGGCCCGCTCCTTCAGGTGCTTGCGGTGGCGCCGCGATTCCCAGCGGACCACCGTCCCGTCCGGGCGCATGCGATCGATAAATGTCGCGGGGGCGCCGATGCTCAGGACGCGGTCGCGGCGGTCCTGTCCAGGCATCAGCGCGTCCTGTCTGCTCGGCTCATCGTCTGTGGTCATCGGTCCAGGTGCGTCCGGGCGCGGGTTGCTGCTGGCCGCGCCTGACCGTGCCCACGGTGATCTTAATCGTCAGGACACCTGCAGCATGGGCGCGTCAGCGGTGACCGTTACTTGCTGCGGTATGGTGCCGGTCCTGAGCACCGGCGACGGCACCGGATCGCGCTAACGTGCGGTCCCATGAATAGTGGCCTCATGGGAACCCGATCTGACCGCCTGTGGCGCGTCACCTCAGGCGAGCGGGACCCGGGCACCGTGGACCGGTTGCTGCGGTCGCTGCCGGACTGGTTCGGCATCGAAGCGGCGAACGCCCACTACGTTGAGAAGGCTCACGACCTGCCCACCTACCTGGCTCGGCCCGCGCCCGGATCGCCGGTGCCGGACAGGGAGCGGCAGCCGGTGGGGGTGCTGCTGGCGGCTCGCCATTTCCCGCAGGCGGCGGAGATTTACCTGCTGGCGGTCGAGCCTGCCTTACACCGGCAAGGCATTGGCCGGGCGCTGGTCGAGGCGCTGGAAGCCGATCTGCTGGCTGACGGCGTGGAGCTGCTCCAGGTCAAGACGCTCGGCCCGTCCCAGCCGGATGCCAGTTATGAGCGGACCCGGCGGTTCTACGCACGCATGGGCTTTTGGCCGCTGGAGGAGATTCACGACCTGTGGCCGGGCAACCCTTGCCTGATCATGGTCAAGGCCCTCCACCTGCCCGCCTGATCCCTGCCCGATCAAGGGCGCTGGTCAAGGGGAGGGGCACGGCTTCGTTAAGACTGCTGTCAGAACCTCAGCAAGGCGATGTAGAACCCCTTCGTCCACCGTCCCGTCGTAGGTCACATCGATCAGCGGCATGCCGCCAGTCTCGCTGAGGTCAGCCGTAGTGCTTGAGGTGCGGCCAGGTCCCCACATCCAGAAGGCGTTGTGCCCGGAGAGCACGGGCGGCAGGTGGTAGCCGGAGCCCAGCACGTCCGGTGCGGCGGCTTCCCCGTTCGGGTAGCCCCTGGGAACCGTGGTTGACCGGTGGTCGCCCTGGCTCATCACAGGCACGTTAGTGGCACGGATCCTGGGTGCTAGCGCGTGGTGCTCAGCACCGCGGAGAGTGCGTCCAGGGCGGAGGGGACGAGCGAGTAGTAGGCCCAGACGCCACGCTTCTCGCGGTCGAAGATCCCGGCCTCGACCAGGATCTTCAGGTGGTGGGAAATGGTCGGCTGGGTGAGCCCGAGTGGCTCGGTGAGGTCGCACACGCAAGCCTCACCGCCTTCATGCGCGGCGACCATCGACACCAGCCGCAGCCGGGTTGGGTCGGCCAGGGCCTTGAGCAGCCGGGCAAGTTCGGCGGCCTGGCCGGCAGTGAGCGGCTCGCGCAGCAGCGGCGCGCAGCACGTATCGGCCAGCAGGGCTGGCCGCTCCTGGGTACCGGCGGCGGAGGTGGTCACCGGACCAGTATACGTCAGACATTGACAACTATCTATCTCTCAGGCAGACTAGAGATAGACAGATATCTATGCCTAGGGGTGATCGGGATGACCGACCAGGCAAGCACCGACCTGCGCGAGCAGGTCCGGACCCGGTACACCGCAGCCGCCCGCGCGGTGCTGGAGCCCAGGCCGGGCATCACTGCTCAGAGCGTTGAGCTTTCTGGCACGGGCTGGTGCTGCGGCGGTCCGGCCACGGACTCGTGCTGCGGCGCTGGGTCGGCGGTGGAGGCGGTCGGGGGCTTCAGTGAGCAGCTCTACCGCCAGGGCGAGACCGACTGGCTGCCCGA
This sequence comes from Streptosporangiaceae bacterium, assembly GCA_035518495.1. Lineage (GTDB taxonomy): Bacteria > Actinomycetota > Actinomycetes > Streptosporangiales > Streptosporangiaceae > UBA9676. The sequence continues at coordinate 8,231 of DATIXO010000032.1, read as the reverse complement.
GGAGGCGGTGCTGGCCAGCCTGGGCTGCGGCAACCCGATCGCCGTCGCGGACCTGCACGAAGGAGAGCGGGTACTGGACCTGGGCTCGGGCGGGGGCATCGATGTGCTGCTGTCGGCCCGGCGGGTTGGCCCGTCCGGGTTCGCCTACGGCGTGGACATGACCGACGACATGCTGACCCTGGCCCGCGCCAACGCTGCCAGGGCCGGGACGAGCAACGTCGAGTTCCGTAAGGGGGAGATCGAAGCCCTGCCGCTGCCGGACGCGTCGGTAGATGTGGTGATCTCCAACTGCGTGATCAACCTGTCCACCGACAAGCCCGCGGTCCTGGCAGAGATGTTCCGCGTCCTGGTCCTCGGCGGGCGGATCGGCATCACCGACGTGGTCGCCGAAGATCACCTCACCCCTGCCGACCGCGCGGCGGCTGGCTCCTACGTCGGCTGCATCGCCGGTGCTTTGTCCCGCAGCGAGTATCTCGCCGGGCTCGCCGAAGGGGGGTTCACTGACGCGTCGGTGACCTTCACGAACGAGGCAGCCCCTGGGATGCACTCGGCCATCATCCGCGCCGTCAAGCCCGCGACCACGTAATTGGCAAGACTCGGCAGCGGTGCCTGGTTGCGTCCGCCTGCTCGTCTTGCGTGAGTCTTGCCGGGCTCAGCTGCCGCCGAGCGCTTCGCGGACCGCGGCGAGGCGCCCGGGGACGATCCGCCACCAGGTCCATTTCCCGCGCTTCTCCCCCTCGATGAGCCCAGCCTGGGCCAGGACCCGGGTGTGGTGGGAGATGGTGGGCTGGCTCTTGCCGAGCGGCTCCTGCAGGTGGCAGCTGCACACCTCGCCCTGGGCGGCGAGGATCGATATCAGCCGCAGCCGCACCGGGTCAGCCAGCGCGGCCAGCACCGCTGCCAGGCTGACCGAGTCGCTCTCAGATAGCGGGACCTCGGTGAGCGGCGGCCCGCACAGCGCCTCGTCGATCAGCGGAAGGGTCGTCATGGCACGCGCCGCGGGCATCCAGAATCCTCCGATTGACATTCATCGATACGTAGCGTTAGTTTCGGATCGACATGAATCAATCTACCGGAGGTTCGGGGATCCGTACGCCCACAGTGTCGCCGGGCCTGGCCGCGCCCGGTCCCGGTGATGAGACGGGGTTCTGCCGCGGCCCGTTCAACGCCGGGAGCGGGCGATGAACGACCTGGTTCTGTGGCGGCGGCTGCTGGCCGAGCTGCTGGGCAGTGCGTTCCTGGCCGCGGTTGTGGTCGGCTCGGGCATCGCCGCCCAGCGTCTGTCGCCGGGTGAGACCGGCCTGGAGCTGCTGGAGAACGCGGCGGCGACCGCAGCGGGGCTGTTCGCGATCATCTTGATGTTCGGGCCGGTGTCCGGTGGCCATTTCAACCCGGTGGTGTCCTTCGTGGATGCCGCGTTCGGCGGGCTGCGCTGGCGGGATGCCGCCGCGTATCTGCCGGTTCAGGTGGCCGGGTGCATCGGCGGGGCGGTGGTGGCGAACCTGATGTTCGCCCTGCCAGCGGTCAGCATCTCGACCAGGCACCGGGCCACCCCGGCGCACTTCCTGTCCGAGATCGTCGCCACCCTTGGGCTGATGCTCGTGATCTTCGCGCTGGCCCGCTCGGGCCGGTCCCGTGCCGCTCCTGCGGCTGTGGGGGCCTACATCGGCGCGGCCTACTTCTTCACCTCCTCGACCAGCTTCGCCAACCCGGCGATCACTGTCGGCCGGATGTTGTCTGACACCTTCGCCGGTATCGCCCCATCCTCGGCACCGAGTTTCATCGCGGCCCAGATCGTCGGCGGCGTACTAGCAGTGGTAGTCATCAGGGCGCTGTATCCCCGCATCACCCCCGCGCAGGCCGCCGACATCGTCGTCCCCCACCATCAAAGCCAGGCCGAGCCTGCGACCGCCCGGGCCGCCCACGACGGTGCCTCCGCGGCCCGGCCGCCCGGCGACCGCCAGCCCATTGACTGACGGACCCTCTCCTGGGAGCTGCCATGCACCTGGTCATGATCGGCGGCAGCGACGCGGGCATCAGCGCCGCGCTGCGGGCCCGTGAACTTCACCCTGGCGCTGAGGTCAGTGTGGTGGTCGCCGATGCCTACCCTAACTTTTCGATCTGCGGCATCCCCTACTACGTCTCCGGCGAGGTCACCCACTGGCGCAACCTCGCCCACCGGACCATCGCCGACCTGGAGGCGGCCGGGATGTGGCTGCGGCTGAACACCACCGCCCGCCGCATCGACGTGCCCGGCCGCAAGCTTCTCATCATCTCCCCCAGCGGCACGGAGGAGCTGCTGGCCTACGACAAGCTGATCGTCGGCACCGGCGCCGTCCCGGTGCGGCCCCCGATCGGCGGGCTGTCCGGACCCGATGCGCTCGGCCCCGCCGATGGGGTGCACCTGCTGCACTCGATGGGCGACACCTTCGCCGTCATGCGCACCCTGGGAAACACCGCCCCGGCCAGCGCGGTCATCGTCGGCGGCGGCTACATCGGCCTGGAGATGGCCGACGCCCTCACCGTCAGAGGGCTGCAAGTCACGCAGATGGAACAGCTCCCAGAGGTGCTGCCCACGGTCGACCCGCAGCTGGGCACGCTCGTCCACGCCGAGCTGTCCGGGCACGGCGTCGAAGTGCTGACCGGCACAACCGTCCAGGCGATCAGCCGCGCCGCGGCGGGCCAGGCCGGGCGGCTGCATGTCCAGGCCACTGCGGCCGACAGCGCCGCCGTAACCCGGCTGGCCGACATGGTCCTGGTGGTGGTCGGGGTGCGTCCCGATACCGCCCTGGCGGCCGAGGCGGGGGCCACGCTCAGCATCAAAGGAGCGATCGCGGTCGACACCGGGATGCGGACCAGCCTGCCGGACGTATTCGCCGCCGGGGACTGCGTGGTCACTCACCACCGGCTGCTCGGCGAGACCTACCTCCCGCTGGGCACCACCGCGCACAAGCAGGGCCGCGTGGCCGGGGAGAACGCGCTCGGCGGGAACCGGGCGTTCGCGGGCAGCCTGGGCACTCAGGTGGTGAAGATCTTCGACCAGGCCGCCGCCCGCACCGGCCTGCGCGACCACGAAGCCGTCGCGGCAGGATTCGACCCGGTAACTATCGGGTCCGAGGCCGATGACCACAAGGCCTACTACCCCGGCAGCCACCGCATCCAGATGCGCGTCACCGGCGACCGCGCCACCGGGCGGCTGCTGGGGTTGCAGCTGTTTGGGCACCGGCACGCCGAGATCGCCAAGCGCATCGACATCGCCGCCACCGCGATCTTCCACAACATGACTGTCGACGCGGTCAGCGACCTGGACCTGTCCTACACACCCCCGCTCGGAAGCCCCTGGGAGGCGGTCCAGATGGGCGCCCAGGCCTGGGTCCGCGCCCAGCAGCCCTAACCTCCCGCTACTTCACGCAGAGGAACAACCGTGTCAGGGCATATCAGAAGGCTCGGACCTCAGCCTCACCGCAGAGGCACGACTTACATCTTCAGCAACTACCTGTCCACGCTGGACTGGCTCACCCACAGCGGCCAGGCCTATGCCGCCGCCACCAGTTACGTCCCCCTCCCACCACAAATTCAGCAGCTCGCGCACACCATGCTCCAACGCGTCGCCGGCCCCAACGGGAAAGCGCTCCTGGGCTGACGGTGGCTCAGATGCGGGTACGTGCCGCGTCCGCCCGCTACCGAGAACCGGACCGGGGGCCTGGCCCTGCCATCTTCCTCGTAGGCGCCAAACCCAGGTGAGTGGTCGCTGGGTCTAGGTTCGGTCTAGGTTGGCGAAGCCATCGCGCAGCGACGGCCCGATGGGCCGACCTAGCCGCTGTCGATGTGAGGGGATTTCGCCGGTGATCTCGGCATTCACTCGGACTCCTCGGCGGGCGTACTCGACGGCCAGTGAGCGGGCGACCAGTCACCCTCTGGGTCCGTGGTTTGCCCCACTTCGATCAGATGACCGTCGGGATCGCGGATGTAGCAGCGCTTCTCGAACTGGTGCTGTTTCGGCGGCGTCAGGAATTCAGCACCACGGGCGCTCCATTCGGCGTACACGGCCTCGATGTCTTTAACCCGGATATTGAGGAAGCTGCTGACCCGGTCCGGATCACGCGGCGTCTCCAGGATGACCGTAGGCTTGTCGTCGGTCGGTCCTCCGCCGCCATTGATGACGATCCAGCTGTTGGCTAGCGCAACATTGACTGGATCTCCGGGGAAGGCCACCCTGCCGCCGAGTACTTCGGTGTAGAAGCGCCGAGAGCGCTCGACATCGTCCGAGACGATGAAGTGGGTCAGCACAATTCCCTCTGGGGGCGGTGGGAGCTTGGCCATCCGGCACCTCCACTGGATTAGGTCTCACACCCCGCTTCACGGCGGAGTCTACAGCCGACGACCACGAGTAAGCATTCGATCTCTTTCCGCTGCCGTGGCGATCCGGACCGTGGGCGGCGGCAGAGGCTGTGCTATACCCCATCCGAGGGCACCAGCTGGGCGCGCACCCCGGACTGCAGATAACCAGGCCATCGCCGCCAGGCGACGCGGAGCGCCCTCGGCGGGTTCCGATCGACGCCGGGTAATCGGGAAGCGGAGGATGAGCCACCTGAGCCAAGGGGTTAGCCGCATCGAGGTGCGGCGCGCCCGTGCGAGCGGGGCCTCAAGCCAAAGCACGGCGCGGGAAGCGCCGCAGCGGCGGAGCGCAGCGGAGCCGCCTTGACTACTTACCGAAGGTATATTCGGCAGCTCGGCCGAACTGATAGCGATTCCGCGGCCGGGTAGGTGGAATGGCGGCTGTGGCGGTTCGGCAGATGCGGCTAGCGGAGCCCAAGGACGGTCATCAGGGCGTCATCGATGCCCCACTGCTGCTCCGGGCTCACCCTGCCCACGAGTTCACCCAGCCGTCCTGCGTCGACGGCGCCGATCTGCTCAACCAGGACACGAGTGGTCTCACCTAGGGCGTGTTGCTAAACGTTGGTGCGCGGGCGCGGCTGCCGATCTCATTTGTCGGCGAGCAAGAACGACGCGATGCTCTCAGCGACGGCTGCGCGTCCAGACATCATCGGTGTGTTGTGGCCGCCCGCGTACCATTCGAGATGCGAATCGGGGATACCTGCGTGCAGTTCCTCTGAAAGCGCGGGCGTCGCAATGGTGTCCGCCCGCCCGGCCAGGACAAGCGTGGGCGCGGTGATCTCGGCGAGCCGATTGCGGGCATCGTAGCCTTCTGACGCGGCGCGCTGCCTCCGGAACGCGTATACAGGCTGCCGTGGCTTCGGGCCGATCGGGAGGAACGGCGCGATCGCCATCATCAGGGAACGTCGACGCGCGGGCAGTCGCGCGGAGGTCGAGAGCAGCACCAGTCGCCGGACCAGTTGAGGTCGGTCCAATGCGAGCTGCAGGGCAATCCTGCCGCCGAGGGAGTAACCGAGGACATCGACGGGCACGAATCCAGAATCCTCCGCGACTGCGGCCGCATCAGCCGCCATCACGGCGATCGAGTAGGGTTCGTCGGGTTTGTCGCTCAGGCCCGCGCCGCGGTTGTCGACCGCGATGACGGTCGCGCGCGCGGCAAGTGCTGTCACCAATGGCGTCATGTCTGCGATGGAGACGCCGAGACCCGGGATGAACAGCAGCGGCCGCCCGGAGCCGCTCACCGTGTAGTGAAGCCGAACATCTCTGTTTCGCGCGAATGGCACGCGACAACATTAGGCCGCGTTGTTGCGACGGTGATGAGCCAGTGGAGCGTTGCGGCGAGGCAGAGGCCGGCGTGGTAGTTGCGGGCGGTCTTGTCTGAGCGCATCGCGATGCCGCGCCACTGCTTGAGCTTGTTGAAGCATCGCTCGACGACGTTGCGGCCTTTGTAGCGCTCCCGCTGCTCGTCGCCGAAGTCGATCGGACGGCCCCGCTTCTTCCGCCGGTGCGCGATCTGATCCTCACGCTCCGGGATCGTCGCAGCGATCCCGCGCTGACGCAGCCAGGCCCGGTTCGCTTTCGACGGGTACCCCTTGTCCGCCATCACCCGGTCCGGACGTGTGCGTGGACGGCCGCGCCCGACCGGCACCCGGATCTGCTCGAGCGTCGCCGCCAGCATGCTGGTATCGGCTGCCTGCCCCGGGGTGAGGATGAACGCGAGCGCACGTCCTTTCCCGTCGCAGACCAGGTGGTTCTTCGTCGTCAGACCGCCCCGGGAGCGGCCGATTGCATGATCGGGCGGCTCGTCACCGAACTTCTTGTAGTTCGATCCGGCCCCCTGTGGTGCGCGGTAGGGTCGCGCCGTGCTGGTGCACGCGCACGATGGTGGAGTCGATCGAGGCGACCCAGTGCAGGTCCCCGTTCTGCTGCGCGAGTGCCTGTGTCTTCTCCAGCACTCGCGCCCAGACGCCCTGCTCAGCCCACCGGTTGAAGTTCTTGTAGATCGTGTTCCAGTTCCCGAACCGCTCCGGCACGTCTCGCCACGGCGCGCCGGTCCGGAACCGCCACGCCGTCGCCTCGACCACGGTCCGACGATCAACTGGAGGCCGCCCGGTGGCCCTCACTTTCGGGAACAAGGGGCCGATCACGGCCCACGCCTCATCCGAGATCACATCACGCGACACGACATCCAGAATCGCCCGAGGGCCACCATCGGGGGTTTAGCAACACGCCCTAGCAGGTCGATCTCGGGGCGGAATGATGCTGGCTTGGCGCTGCGTGACGTTGGCGCAACCAGCACCACCGAGCGCGGCAGGAGCTCGTTGGCTTGAACGATCACGCCGTAGCGTCGGCCCGGCGGATCGTGACCGGTCCCGCGCGGGAGGCGGATTCGTGGACGTCACCCCGCAGCACGCATGATCTCCATGACGGCCGCGACCTCAAGCATCTCGCGCCGATCGTCGTCGTCGGCCTCGAGCACCGCCACCTCGGCCGCCAGCGCGGCATGCCGCTGCAGCCGGGCGGCGCTGTCGAGAATCGCCCGTCGGATCGCTTCAGACCGGCTCAGGCCGGTGGCTTCCAGCTGGGCCAGCGCCCGGAGGGTCTCGGCGTCCAGGCGCACGCTGATGGCTGACGTCACGCCAGTGGTGTATCACGTTATGTGATACACCACGCGCGCCGAGGGCGCTCATCGAAGGCGGCACCGAGAAGGCTCAATGGCACGCGTATGGCATGACCGGCCACCGAACGCCACAGGATCGCCACAAGCGAGGGGATGCCTCCTGACCTGGGGTTATACTTTGGAGCGGGCGAAGGGAATCGAACCCTCATGACCAGCTTGGAAGGCTGGGGCTCTGCCATTGAGCTACGCCCGCGCGCCTGGTGGGGCGACGTGCCCAGCACCAAGTGAGCATCGATAGCGTACCGGTTCGGTGGCACCGAGGGCGCAGGAAGATGCCTGGGCGGGCCAGTGCACCGCGTAGGCCAGTGCCACACCACGAGGCGCTGCGGCACCCCCGGGTGCTGGCATGTGGACGGTAGGCTACGTTCGGTTCCACGGGATGTGGCGCAGCTTGGTTAGCGCGCCTGCTTTGGGAGCAGGAGGCCGCCGGTTCGAATCCGGCCATCCCGACCATAAGCCCAGGTCACTGGGCTAACGAGGAGGTTGCAGGATGACTTCCAAGATTGTTTGACCGTCATTAACCGTGGAGTTGAACGCTAACCTGCGGCAGCGGGTGTGCCGGCCGGTGGAGGCGTCGATGGGGACGGTGCCGATCCGGGAAGCAAAGTGAACCCGTTTAGGAAGCCGGGTGATGTCGCCGACATCGGCGAATTGCTCCCCCGGCGGGCTGCCATGGGCGGCGAGGATGCCGGTGACGGGGTCACGCGGTCGGCGGTGTCGAACGGGATCTGCTGGAGCGGGCAGGGCAGGTCGCCGTTCCGCACCAGGGCGGCAGTGGCTGTCAGCGGTCGGCAACGGCATCCGATCCCTCGGCAGGCCCCACGGCCAGATCATCGCATGGCTCCACCGGTGAAGTGAGTCCCTAGCTGAGCTCGAACACAGCGCGGTCGCCAGCACGCAGTTCGCGAACGTCGCCGGGGACACCGGCCTCGACCGGGCGGCTCACGCTCTCGGGGTGGACGGCCAGCGTCAGCTGTTCGCCGGTGACGGTGACCAGTATCGGCGTGTCCCGGAACTGGATCGGGAACGACAAGCCATCCAGCTGGCCCGGGAGACGGGGGTCGAAGTACAGCACATCGCCGCGGACGTGGGTGCCCGCGTAATACCGCTGCATGACGTCGAGTGTCCCGGCCATGACACCGACGTGGATGCC
>DATIXO010000031.1:0-2316 GCA_035518495.1 Streptosporangiaceae bacterium | reverse complement strand
CATCATGCTCGCCGTCAAACCCCCACGAGTACTGACACCTGTGTACAACGCCGTGCAAGCAGCAACACAGATCGTGACCGGCGAGCGCGGCGGCGACAGAAATGCCCGGTGCTGGATTCCCCACATAACCGTGTGCTACAGCACCTCGACCCAGCGCGCTGAACCGATCATTACGGCGCTCGGCCCGCGGCTACCAGCGTGCAAAATCCACGTCAATGCGGTCAGCCTCGTCATTCAGCACGGTCCGGAACGGCTCTGTGGGTTTCCCCTCCCAGCGTGGAGAGATCCTCTTAAGGGAGAGGAGTTCTCCGATGGGAGAGGCGCGTAGGAAGTTCGATCGGGACTTCAAGGAGGGCGCGGTGCGGCTGGTCCGGGAGACGGGCAAGCCGATCGCGCAGGTGGCACGGGACCTGGGGATCAACGAGGGCACCCTGGGGAACTGGGTCAGTGCTGACCGGCGGCGCCGGGACGGCGGTGGCGGTGTGCTGAGCGAGGACGAGCGCGCCGAGCTGGTCCGGCTGCGCAAGGAGAACGCCGGGCTGGCGATGGAGCGCGATGTGCTCAAGCGCTCGGTGGCCCTCTGGGTCCGGGATGCGATGGGCAGCAGCAGGTAGCCGTGGCCGGGTTCATCGCAGCTCAGAGGGCAGATCACGGCATCCCGCAGGCAGTGTCCTGCCGGGCGCTGGATGTCAGCGAGTCGTGGTTTTATAAGTGGCGGCGTGGTGATGGATCGCCTCGGCGGGCGCGCCGGGCGCGGCTCAAAGCGGAGGTCAGGCGGCTGTTCGAGGCGCATCGGGGCAAGCGCGGATCGCCGATGCTCACCGCGGACCTGCGCGATCTCGGCTGGCGGGTCAGCAAGAACACTGTCGCGGCCGTGATGGCCGAGATGGGCCTGGCCGCGCGGCCGAAGAACAGGCGCAGGGGCGCCACCCGGCCGGGGAAGGGCCGGTGGCGGGCGCCGGACCTGGTCCGGCGGGACTTCGGCGCGGCCGCCATCAACCGCAAGTGGTACGCCGACGGCACCGAGATCTCCACCGGCGAGGGCAAGCTCTACCTTGACTCGGTGCTTGACGTGGGCTCGCGCCGGGTCCTGGGGTTCGCGCTGGGCGAGCACCACGACGCGGAGCTGGCCTACGGGGCGCTGGCGGTGGCGGTGGCGGTGCGCGGCGGCGCGGTGCCCGGGGTGATCATGCACACCGATCAGGGCAGCGAGTACACCGCGGGCCGGTTCCGGGCGGCGTGCGAGCGGCTTTCCATCCGCCAGTCCATGGGCCGGCCGGGCTCGGCGCTGGACAACGCGGTCATCGAATCGTGGCACTCCACCCTGGAGTTCGAGCTGCGGCGCATCGAGCACTTCGCGACTAAGGCGGCCGCCCGGGCCGGGATCGCGGCCTGGATCGAGGACTACAACCACCACCGCAGGCACTCATCGCTGGGCAGGGTCAGCCCGGTGGATTACGAGCAGTCCCTGGCGGGAAAGGACGCCGCGTGAACGCGGCGGGCCCGCTGCGCGGGCGGGGCAAGAAGAAGGAGGCGGCTACGCCGCCGCTCACTTTCCGGCGCGCCGCGCAGGCTACGGGGCCGCTCCTCCGTCCTCAAGGGTGCTGGCGCATCGCGCTGCGCGCGACAGCCTGCGGGCTGCCCTTGACCCCGGAGACCTCGGCGGCCCCTGGCGGCAGGAAGAGCGGCCAGGCCAGAGCCTGCCCTGGCCAGGCGCGCGGCGCGCAACCCCTCGCGGTGGCGGGCGCAGGCGGGTACCCCGACGCCAGGGAACGCAAGTGAACTGGCGTTCGATAGTCAGAAGAAGCCAGCAAAATTACACGAATCAGCTATGAGGAAGTCTCCACGGTTTGAGGGGAATCCCGGGGGGCTGCGGGGGTGGGCGGCGAGTTTTTTGGCTTTGGGTTGTGGATGTATTCCTTGAGATGGAAAGATTAGAATCACGCTGAGTCAGCCGTTCCCGCAGGGTTTGTGATTCGTTAAGCGTGTAAGGCCATGAATGGTGCTTGCGTGGGTGGCTTGACTCTGGTATAGGCGGGAGTGAAATGGCTGTGGCCGAGGTACCTAAAGGTTTCCAGGAGAGGTATCCGTCCGCTGACCGGGCCGCGGAGCGGTGGGCGACGCTGGCCGATGAGATCTCGCACAGCTGGAACGGTGGGGGCGGGCCTCAGTTAGGCGTCCTCCGCTAAATTAACTATGTTTGTGCGAGATGGTTTCCTACGGTTGTGGTATGGGACAACTGGTGGTGGATGAGGAGCGGTTCTCGGAGATGCTCGCGGAGGTGCGCCCCCATCTGAACGAGCTGCAGTGGCGGCT
>DATIXO010000030.1:0-19691 GCA_035518495.1 Streptosporangiaceae bacterium | reverse complement strand
CTCGAACAGGTCGATGTCGTAGGCGATGTAGGCGATGTACTCGCCCTCGCGGCCCGGCACCGGCTCGACCCGGTAGCACTTGGCCTGGTAGTGGTCGTAGGCGGTGAGCCGGTCGGTCCACACCACCGTCCAGGTCGCGGTCGAGGACTCACCGGCGACCGCGGCGCCCGCTTCCTCGGGTGGGACACCGGGCTGCGGCGTGATGCGGAACGCGGCCAGCACGTCGGTGTCCTTCGGCACGTAGTCGGGTGCGTAGTAACCCATCTGCGCGTACGGGATGACCCCCGCGTTCCAGCGTTCCTGGCCAGCGGCCATGGCTCCTCCGTCGGCTGCGGGGCCTGCGGGTGGCGGGCCCTCGCTCGTCACGATGCCAGGCGATTGCTGGGGTGTCTATTGAGGGTTTTGGGATGATTCATAAATAAAAGATTGATATTAGGGGGACGCCGTCACCCGCACCGGCATCGGCGGGTACCGCTTCGTTAGGCGCTGGCCGTGCTGTCGGCGGGGGCCGGGTGGCGGAAGCCACCGTCGTGCAGGGCGTGGGTGACCAGGCGGGCGGCGGCTGGGGGGAGGCGGCCCAGGTGGGCGACCAGGTACCAGTCGCGGTGGAGCGGGGTGCCGGGGACGGGGATCTCGGCAAGCTGGCCGGCGGCCAGCTCGGCGAGGACGGCGTCGCGGGACAGAAGGGTGACGCCGAGGCCTACCTGGGCGGATTCGCGGATCGCCACGTTGGAGCCGACCATCAGGGTCAGGGGGGTGATGTCGAGGTCGGCGAGCAGGGCGTCGGTGCTGGCGCGGGTGCCCGAGCCCGGCTCGCGCAGCAGCCAGGTCTGGCGGGCCAGCCAGGGGAGCAGGCCGGCCGGGTCGCCGCCGCTCCCTGCGCGAGCCGCGGCGGCCAGGTCGGGGGAGGCCACCACGACGAGCTGGTGGGGGCGGACGCCGTGGACTGCCACGTCCCAGGTGGGGTCGGGGCGGCCGGTCAGGACCAGGTCTACCTGGTGGCGGTCGAGGAGGGAGCGGACGCGGTCGCGGTTGCCGGCCTCCAGCCGGACGCCGGTCTGGGGGTGGCGCTGCCGGAAGCCGCCCAGGATCGCGGGCACGATCTGCTCGGCCGCGGTGGTGACCGCCGCGATCCGCAGCTCACCCCGCTCGGGGTCGGCCGCGGCCGCCGCCGCCCGGCCCGCCTCGTCGAGCAGGCCCAGGATGCGGCGCGCGTACCGGGCGTAGGACGTGCCGGCGTCGGTCAGCCGCAGCCCGCGCCCGTCCGGGGAGACCAGCGCCACCCCCAGCGATTTCTGCAGGGCCGCGACCGAGGCCGACACCGCCGCCTGGGTGACCACCAGTTCCTGCGCCGCAGCGCGCACCGACCCGCTCTCGGCCACGGCCAGGAAGGTGCGGAGCTGATTGAGTGTCATCGGCGCCTCACCGGCCGGGGAAGATTAAGAGAAATACTATTAGTCGCGGCTATCGATCAAGTATCGGCCAGGTAGCGCCGGGCCGGGAGAGCCGGGAAGCCCGGCCGGGTGGAGGTCACCGTTGGCAGGGAACCGGGCCGGCGCCCGCTGGGTGGAGGTCCCGCCGGAACGGCTGGTGCGCTGGGTGGACTCCTTCGCCGCCCGGCATGGGGCGGTCATCGCCGAACCGGGCCGCCAGGTCGTGGTGCTGCGCGCCCGCGACGGCGCGGTCGCCGCCTGCCACCCGCCGTTCCCGCCCATGCCGCAGCCGGGGCCGGCCCAGCAGGATCCGGCCCAGCAGGATCCGGCCGAGCAGGCCGAGCTCATGGCCGCGCACGCGGCCGCCGGCCGGACCGTGGGGGTCCTGCTCGTCCGCCTCGGCGGCCATGCCGTGGGCGTGTTCACCGGCGACCCGCCGCGGCTGGCCGTCTCCAAGACCGGGTCACGGCTCGTGCACGGCCGGGCCGCGGCCGGCGGCTGGTCACAGCACCGGTTCGCCCGCCGTCGCGAGAACCAGGCGGCGGCGGCGCTGCGGGCCGCCGCGGACACCGCCGTCGCCGTGCTGGGGCCCTACGCGGGCCGGCTCGACGCGGTGGTGCTCGGCGGCGACCGGCGCGCGATGGCCGGGGTGCGGGCCGACCCGCGGCTGGCGCCGTTCATGGCGCGGGCGGCCGAGCGCTTCCTCACCGTGCCCGACCCCCGGCTGGCGGTGCTCAAGGACACCCCGCGGCTGTTCCGCGCGGTCCGGATCCAGCTCACCGAGCCAGACCGCTGACCTGTGCGGCGGAGCGGGTACCCTGGCCGTATGCTGCCGCTCCTGCCGTAAAAGGGAATGCCCCGGCTGCGGGGCTGCTGACAGAATCTGATGTCCCCTGCGTGAGGAGTGGGTCCACGTGATCGCGGCCACCGGCCTGGAACTGCGGGCTGGCGCGCAGCTGCTGCTCGAAAACGCCACCTTCCAGATCAGCCCGGGCGACAAGGTAGGGCTGGTCGGCCGCAACGGGGCGGGCAAGACCACGCTGGCCAGGGTGCTGGCCGGTGACGGCCTGCCCGCCGCCGGCACGGTGCAGCGCCGCGGCAGCATCGGGTACCTGCCCCAGGACTCCCGGTCGGGTGACCTGGCGGCGCTGGCCATGGACCGGGTGCTGTCGGCACGCGGGCTGGACGAGGTGCGCGCGGGGATGCGGGCCGCCGAGCACGCGATGGCCGATCCGGTGCCGGCCCGCCGGGACGCCGCGGTGCGCCGGTACTCCGCGCTGGAGGAGCGGCTGGTCGTGCTCGGGGGTTACGCCGCCGAGGCCGAGGCGGCGGCCATCGCCACCAGCCTGGGCCTGCCCGACCGGGTGCTGGCCCAGCCGCTGCACACGCTCTCCGGCGGTCAGCGGCGGCGGGTGGAGCTGGCCCGGATCCTGTTCTCGGACGCCCGCGCGCTGCTGCTCGACGAGCCCACCAACCACCTGGACGCCGACTCCATCACCTGGCTGCGCGACCACCTCCGCGCGTTCCGGGGCGCCGTGGTGATCATCAGCCACGACGCTGGGCTGCTGGAGGCGGTGGTCGGCCGGATCTTCCACCTCGACGCCGCCCGCGCCGAGCTCGACATCTACAACGTCGGCTGGCGGGCTTACCTGGACCAGCGTGAGACCGACGCCCGGCGGCGCAAGCGGGAGGCGGCGAACGCCCAGCGCCAGGCGGCCGCCCTGCAGGCACAGGCGGACAAGATGCGCGCGAAGGCCACCAAGGCCAGGGCCGCTCAGGGCATGGAGCGCCGGGCGCAGCGGCTGCTCGCCGGTGTGAGTGCGGAACGCCCGGCGGCCCGGGTCGCGCGGCTGCGGTTCCCCGAGCCCGCCCCGTGTGGCAAGACACCGCTGACGGCGGAGGACCTGTCGAAGTCCTACGGCTCGCTGGAGGTCTTCGCCGGGGTGGACATGGCGGTTGACCGGGGCGCCAGGATCGTGGTGCTGGGACTCAACGGGGCGGGCAAGACCACCCTGCTGCGGCTGCTGAACGGGCTGGAACAGCCCGACACCGGGCAGGTCAGGCACGGCCACGGGCTGCGGCTCGGCTACTACGCGCAGGAGCACGAGACGCTGGACAGCGAGCGCACCGTGCTGGACAACATCCGCGCGGCCGCGCCGGACCTGCCCGAGGGCGAGCTCCGGCGCATCCTCGGGTCCTTCCTGTTCCCCGGTGACGCGGTCGCCAAGCCGGCCAGCGTGCTGTCTGGCGGGGAGAAGACCCGGCTCGCGCTCGCCCTGCTGGTGGTGTCGCGGGCCAATGTGCTGCTGCTCGACGAGCCGACCAACAACCTGGACCCCGCGAGCCGGGCCGAGATCCTCGACGCGCTGCACCGGTACCGGGGTGCGATCGTGCTGGTCACCCACGATGAGGGGGCGGTCGAGGCGCTGGCGCCCGAGCGGGTGATCCTGCTGCCGGACGGCGTCGAGGATTCCTGGAGCGAGGGCCTGGCCGACCTGGTGGCCCTGGCCTGAGCGGCCGTGACCGCTGAGCCAGCGCCGCTGTGCCAGCTGGGCCAGCACCGCCGCACGATGGCGAAAAACCGGTGATCATTTACTCCGATCTGGGTAGCCGATCGGGTGCCAATGGGTGATCATGGCGGAAGGGGCGGGTAACGCAGCGATCACTTTCAGCTCACGGGAGGTACGCGTGGCCGAGACGCTCAAGAAAGGTACCCGCGTCACCGGCGCCGACCGGGCGAAGCTCGCGTCGGACCTGAAGAAGAGGTACGACGCAGGCGAGAGCATCCGCTCGCTCGCCGCGGCGACCGGCCGTTCCTACGGTTTCGTGCACCGCATCCTCACCGAGAACGGCGTGTCGCTGCGCGGCCGCGGCGGCGCCACCCGGGGCAAGGCCCGCGCGAATCGCTGAGGTGACGCCCGCCCCGGCTGACCTCGCCCGCGCGGGCCTGCGGCTGGATCTTGGCCAGCCGGCGCCTGGCGCGGCCACGGTAACCCTGTCCCGGCCCCGGCGCCGCAATGCCATGACACCCGGCATGTGGCGCTGCCTGGCGGCCATCGGGCACGCGCTGCCGGCAAGTGTGCGGGTCGTGGTGATCCGCGGCGAAGGCCCCACGTTCTCGGCCGGGATCGATCTGCGGCTGCTCGGCGGCGAGGGCGTGGAAGGCGAGGAGCCGCTGCCCAGCCCCGCCGATCCCGGGTTCGAGGACTGGATCGCCGCCTGCCAGGAGGGATTCGGCTGGCTGCACGACCCGTCCATCGTGTCGGTGGCCGCGGTGCACGGGCACGCGATCGGCGCCGGGTTCCAGCTCGCGCTCGCTTGTGACCTGCGGGTCCTCGCGGACGACGCGCGGCTGTCCATGCGCGAGCCCACCCTGGGCCTGGTGCCCGACCTGATGGGGACAAAGCCACTTGTCGACATTGTCGGCCTGCCGCGGGCGCTGGAGCTGTGCCTGACCGGGCGCTCGGTGGGCGCGGCCGAAGCCCGCGCGCTCCGGCTCGCCGAGATGGTGGTCCCGGCCGGCGAGCTCGACGCCTCGGTCGGCGACCTCGCCGCCGCCATCCTCGCGCTGGACCCGGCCACCGCCCGGGCGACCAAGGAGCTGCTGGCCCAGGCGCCCGGCCACACGCTGGAGCAGCAGGCGGCCGCCGAGCGCCAGGCGCAGGCCTCACTCCAGCGCGGCAGATCCACTCAGCCCTGACCGGGCCGTGCCCGCCTGCCGTGGTCACGGTGCGGCAACGCCGCCGCGGGATCGGCGGGCACGGCCGAGATAGCCATCAGGACCTTCTGGGCCGGCCGCGGGGCGGGGGCAGCGGCCGGTGGTCACTGCCCCCGCACGCCGGCGCCGGGCTGCTGGTAGACGGCCACCTCGCCGTCCCAGGAGACCGTCAGCCGCCCCTGGGCGGCGAGCAGTTCCAGGTGTGCCCGGGTCTCGGTCACCGCGAGCATCTGGTTGAGCGGGTCCAGCTCCTCCAGGTGGCGGCCCCGGCGCGTCCAGCGCAGCGCGCACGCCACCTGATAAGCGGTGCCGGCCCCGGCCGCCACGGCCCCGGCGCACTGGCTGAGCCGGCCGTCGTGGTGGGCGAGGAGCTCGTCAATGCGGGTGTGGGCGCTCGCGGCGACCGGGCCGTGTGCGGGCAGCAGCCGCATATCGGGCAGGGCCCGGACCACCCGCAGCGACTCCAGGAAGTCACCGAGCGGCAGGCTGGCCGGGACCGGCTCGAACCCGATCGACGGGGTGATGTGCGGCAGCACGTGGTCGCCGGCGAACAGCAGCCCGTTCCCCGCGTCGGTGAAGACAACGTGGCCCTGGGTGTGGCCGGGGGTTGGTATCACGCCCAGGGTCCGGGTGCTCAGCTCGATCTCGGTGTGCGGGGCCAGCCACTCATCCGGTGCCTCCCAGCCGGGCGGCCGGCCACGCGGCGCCCCCAGCTCCCGTAGCCGCTGGAGCACCACCCCGGCGCCGCTCGCCTGCAGCTGCCTGAGCTGCGGCTCGAACGGCCGCCTGCCGCCGGCCAGCAGGACCCGGATGGCCTCGGCCTCCCCGGCGCCCAGGCTCACCTTGCTGCCGAACAGCCGCCGCAGCTCCACCGCCTGCGTGTAGTGGTCGCGGTGCACGTGCGTGACCAGGAAGTGCCGCACGTCCCCCAGCCCGCAGCCGAGCGCCGCGAGCGCCGCCGACAGCGCCTGGCGGGACTCGGCGAGCGCCCACCCGCTGTCGATGAGCACCAGCCCGTCGCCGTCCTCGACCACGTAGACGTTCACCGCCCGCAGGCCGTCGGTGGGCAGCGGGAGTGGCACCCGGTGCACGCCGGGGGCGACGGTGAACAAGCCGGGATCGGTCCAGGGTGTGGTGCTGGGCTGCGCTTCGGCGCTCACATATGTCCCTCTGCTGGCCGGTGTGGCTTCTCCATGATCGCGCATGCCCGCCGGTTCACCATCAGCGGACAGGGGAAGAGCCTGGCCCGGGCCGGTGTTGGGCTGTTCATGGCCGCCGCTAACTGGCACGCTTACCGCTCGCTGACCCGCGACAGGTCCATCACGCAGCAGAAGCTGAAGCCGGGCACCATCCGCCGGATCGCCTCCTACGCCCGCCCCTACCGGTGGACCCTGGCGCTGTTCCTCCTGTGCACCTGCGTGTCGGCCGTGATCACGGTGGCCGTCCCGCTGCTGCTACGGACGATCATCGACAGGGGCATCCTGCCGCGCGACACCGCGGTCGTCCTCTGGGTGGCCGGCCTGGTCGCGGTGCTCGCGGTCGTCAGCGCCCTGCTCTCGGTCCTCACCCGCTGGCTCTCGGCGCGCACCGGCGAGGGGCTCATCTATGACCTGCGTACCCAGGTGTTCCGGCACGTGCAGCGGCAGCCGATCGCGTTCTTCACCCGCGCCCAGACCGGCTCGCTGGTCAGCAGGCTCAACAGCGACGTGATCGGGGCGCAGCAGGCCATCACCTCCACCCTCGCCAACGTGGTGTCCAACGTGGTGACCCTGCTGCTGGTGCTGGCCGCGATGCTGTCGCTGTCCTGGCTGGTGACGGTGGTCTCGCTGGTGCTGCTGCCCATGTTCGTGCTCCCCGCCCGGCTGGTCGGCCGCCGGCTGCAGCGCTACACCAGGGAGTCGATGCAGCTCGACGCCGAGATGGGCTCCACCATGACCGAGCGCTTCAACGTGGCGGGCGCGATGCTGGTGAAGCTGTTCGGCAAGCCGGAGGACGAGGAGCGCGTCTTCTCCGGCCGGGCCGCCAAGGTCCGGGACATCGGGGTGATCACCGCCATGTACGGCGGGACGCTGTTCATCGCGCTCTCCCTGCTCGCCTCCATGGCCACGGCGGTCGTCTACGGGCTCGGCGGCGGCCTGGTCATCCGCGGGGCCTTCCAGCTCGGCACGCTCGTCGCGCTGACCGCGCTGCTGGCCCGCCTCTACGGCCCGATCACCGCGCTGTCCAACGTCCAGGTGGACGTCATGACCGCGCTGGTCAGCTTCGACCGGGTGTTCGAGGTGCTCGACCTGCAGCCACTCATCGCCGAGCGGCCGGGAGCGGTGCCGCTGCCCGCGCCCCCCACCGGCAACGGGGACGCCCCCGCGCCGCCGGTCGAGTTCGACCACGTCTCGTTCCGCTACCCGTCGGCCAGTGAAGTGTCGCTGGCGTCCCTGGAGTCGATCGCGCTGCCGATGCCCGAGCGGGCCGGCAGCGGGGAGGACGTGCTGCGGGACGTGAGCTTCACCGCGCCCTCCGGCAAGCTCACGGCCCTGGTCGGGCCGTCGGGCGCGGGCAAGACCACCATCACGCACCTGGTGGCCAGGCTCTACGACCCGGGGGAGGGGTCAGTCCGGATCGACGGCCACGACCTGCGCGACCTCACGCTGGGCTCGCTGCACGCCGCGGTCGGCGTGGTCACCCAGGACGCGCACATGTTCCACGACACGATCGGGGCCAACCTGTCCTACGCCCGCCCCGGCGCCACCGAGGCCGAGCTCATCGAGGCCTGCAAGGCCGCGCAGATCTGGGACCAGCTGGTGGCCGGGCTGCCCGACGGCCTGGACACGGTGGTGGGCGACCGCGGCTACCGGCTGTCCGGCGGGGAGAAGCAGCGGCTGGCGATCGCCCGGCTGCTGCTCAAGGCGCCGTCGGTGGTCGTGCTGGACGAGGCCACCGCCCACCTGGACTCCGAGTCCGAGCTCGCGGTCCAGCGGGCGCTGAGGACCGCGCTGGCCGGCCGGACGTCGCTGGTGATCGCGCACCGGCTGTCGACGATCCGGGAGGCGGACCAGATCCTGGTCATCGACCACGGCCAGGTGGTGGAGCGGGGCCCGCACGAGGAGCTGCTGGCGGCCGGCGGGCTGTACGCCGAGCTCTACCACACCCAGTTCGCCACCCAGGAGCGGACCGCCGCGGTTCAGGCCCCGTAGCCGACCCGGCGCAGCTCGTCGCCGGCGATCCGCTCCACCTCCGCGGCCTGCGCCGGGTTCAGCAGCCGCCGCCACACCCCGGGCTCGGCGTCCGGGTCCTGCCCCGGCCGCAGCTCCGGGTGGCTGATCTCGGCCCCGATGAACGACGACACGGCCCTGGCCGCGGCCACCGGCTGGCGGATCATCTCCTCGTAGCGCAAGGTGATGAGCTGCTCGGCCGACAGCGCGTTGCGCAGCCGGGCCATCAGCCGCACGGTGCCGCGCCAGCGCATCGCGCACTTGCCCGCCACCGACAGCCCCGGCCACCCGGCCCGGTCCGCCTGGGTCTCCACGCCGATCACCGGATGGGCGGACTCGGCGTCCAGGTCCACGAAACCGGGGCGGAACCAGGTCAGCGCGCCCGGATCGGTGAGCATCCCCGCCACCGCATCCCGGCCGTCGCGGATGATCTGCAGCAGCCGGGCGTCGGGGAAGGCGTCCACCAGCGACTCGGCACAGTACAGCAGGTCGGGGCTGGCGTCGCCGTAGCGGCTGATGACCCGGTCGCCCACGCACGGCCCGGTGCCCCCGGCCCCGGCCGCCTCCCGGCAGGCCGCCGAGCATCCCAGGCAGCAGTGCGGGCTGACCTGCCAGCCCTGGGCGAACGCGTCCCGCAGCACGGTGGCCGCCGCCTCCGCCCGGCCGCGGGCAAGCTGGGGGTTACGGGCGAACGCGTGCACGACCGGCAGCACCCAGCGCTGCCCCATCGTGAGGTGAAAGCCCTCGGACCGCTTGAGCGCCCGGGCGAGCAGGGGGACGCCCGAGCACGGAGCGCCGAGCACGAAGACCGGATGCCGCACCTTGCGGCCGTTGACCACCAGGATGTGCGGGCGGACCGCGGCCGGCCGCGGGTACGCCGACATCGCACCGGCCGGCGGCGGGCCGAGCACGCCGGTGTCCGCGGGCCCGGGGGAGCTGGTCACGGGCGACCGCGTCCCGCCGGGCGCGCCGACCGGCCAGCGGGCCGGATGCGCGTGCGCCGCGTCTGGAGGATCACCGTTCGGGCCTTCACGTAAGCATTGTCCCTTCTGCCGGTAAACCGTACCTGGGTGTCCCGGGCTGCGGGTTGATGACAATGTCCGGGTGGCCCCGGGCCCGGTGCGGGCGAGGCCCCCGCCCGCCGTAAGCTGGCAGCCGTGCCAGCACCCCATCCGCTGCCCCCGGCGCCCGCCCGCGCCGCCCCGCGCCGCTGGCATTCCGCCGCCTGGGCGGCGCTCGCCGCGGCGCTCGCCCTGGGGCTGGCCAGCGCGGGCTGCGCCTCCTTTGACGCCGCGTTCGGCAAGCAGGAGGCGGTCGTGCAGTTCCAGCCGCAGACCCCCAACTCGGCCCGCCTCAAGGTGCGTGCCGCCTGCTCACACGTGCCGCAGGCCACCCCCGAGCCGCTGCCGACCGACCACCTCGCCTCGGACCTGCTGTACGACGTGCGGTACCGGGTGGACAACGCCAGCGACGGGGACCTCGCCAAGCTGCAGGAGTGCCTGACGAAGTTCCCGTCCGTGGTGGGCATCGAGTTCAACGGGCCGGCCGGCAGCTGATCGCGGCCGATACCCGCAGATCCGCCCGGACCAGGCGCAGGTGTTCGTATGCTCAGGTTCCGTGATTCGCTTCCGGGGATCCCCGCTGGGTTTCCCGCGCGGCGCGGCCGCCTGGATGGGTGCCGCGCTGGCGGTGACGGCGCTGGCGGGCTGTGGCCTGCTGGGCAGGTCGGACGCGAACTCGGCGGCCGGCGCGCAGCAGGCGGGGCAAGCCGCACCGGCAGCCAGCCCGTCGCCGGCCCAGGCAACGCAGGCGCCCCCCTGCCCCAGCGCCCCGGCCGGGTTCTCGTGCACC
This sequence comes from Streptosporangiaceae bacterium, assembly GCA_035518495.1. Lineage (GTDB taxonomy): Bacteria > Actinomycetota > Actinomycetes > Streptosporangiales > Streptosporangiaceae > UBA9676. Next base: position 9,480 of record DATIXO010000030.1, on the reverse strand, counting down.
ATGCGGCTGCGGATAGCCAAGGTGGAGCGGTACCTGAAGCACCGGCCCGGCATGATCGGGATCGTGCTGCGTGACCGGGCCACCGGGGCGGTCTGGCGGAACAGGTACGCGGGCAGCCAGATCTATATGGCCTCGACCAGCAAGCTGGCGATGGCGGTCACCCTGCTGCTCCAGGACCAGGCCGGGGTCATCCACCTGTCGGCCGGTGACCGCGCGGTGATGTACCAGATGCTGCACGTGAGCTCCGACAACGCCGCCGACGATCTCTGGTTCAAATACGGCGCGCCCTTCTACACCAGCTTCTTCCCCCGGATCGGCCTGACCGGGGCCCAGTACCTGCCGCAGGCGGGCGTGACCGGGCCCTACTGGGGGGAGATGACCTGCACGGCCAACGACGAGAGCCGGCTCATCAACTATGTGCTGGACCGGCTGCCCGCGTCGCTGCGCGACTACCTCGTGGACCAGCTGCGCCACGTCGCCCCCGTTCAGCACTTCGGCGTCTGGGGGGCCGGCCCGGCCAACCACCCGGGGAACAAGGATGGCTGGTCGGTGGAGAAGCCGGGCTGGATCATCGACTCGACCGGGTTCGCCGGGCCTGGCGCCCGCTACACGCTGGCCATGATGAACAGCCTGGAAGGTGAGGGCGGGTACCACGCCGGGACGGACACGGTCACCCAGGTGGCGGCGATCCTGTTCCGCGGGCACCAGATCGCGGCTCCGCAGGTGAGCGCCACTCCGTAGCGGGCAACCGGGCGCGGGCGGGCAGCCCGCCGGGCCGTCCCCTGCATCTCTGAGCTGCGGGAATGTGGTGTGCTTGCGTGGGGGAGGGGGCTGTGGCAGTATTACCTGCTAAAGCGATCGGAATTATTATCTACTAAACTAGTCGGAAAGATAGGGCGGGTGTCTGGGTATGCGCAAAGGCCTTCTCGCGGCCGGGGTAGCCGCGGTCGCGGTACTGGCGGCCGGGTGCAGTTCTTCCTCGTCGACGGCGGCGTCCGGCGCGAGCTCGAGCCCGGTCGTGCTGCGGCTCGGCTTCCTGGCCAACATCACGCATGAGCCCGCCCTGGTGGGGCTGGAGAAGGGCTTCTTCGCCAAGGATCTGGGCAAGAACGTGACCCTGAAGACCAGCGTCTTCAGCTCCGGCACCGAGGAGACCACCGCGCTGCTGGCGGGCCAGCTCGACGCGGCCTACGTGGGCCCCAACCCGGCCATCAACGCCTGGCAGAAGTCCAACGGCACCGCCATCAGGATCATTTCGGGGGCGGCCTCCGGCGGCGCGTCGCTGGTGGTCAAGAAGGGCATCACCAGCGCCGGCCAGCTCAAGGGGAAGTCCCTCGCCACCCCGTCGCTGGGCAACACCCAGGACGTGGCACTCCGGTACTGGCTCAAGCAGCACGGGCTGACCACCACGCCGACCGGCGGCGGTGATGTCCCGATCAAGCCGATCAAGCCGAACTCGGCCGCGGTGCTGGAGTTCCAGTCCGGCCAGATCGCCGGCGGCTGGGAACCTGAGCCCTACGCCACCGAGATGGTGCTCGACGGCGGGACCCGGCTGGTGAACGAGGCGAGCCTGTGGCCGGGCGGCAAGTTCGTCACGACCAACCTGGTGGTGACCCAGTCGTTCCTGAAGGCCCACCCGAGCACGGTCAACGGGCTGCTCAAGGGGCAGATCGAGGCCAACAGCTACATCAACGCCAACGGGGCCGCCGCGGCCCAGGCGGCCAACACCGAGCTGACCGAGCTGCTCGGCAAGGGGCTGAAGCCCGATGTCCTCAGCCAGTCGCTCACCTTCCTGCACTTCACCAACGACCCGATCGCGTCGTCGCTGAGCGCCGACGCCCAGCACGCGGTGGCGGTCGGGCTGCTCAAGCCGGTCAGCAACCTCAACGGCATCTATGACCTCGGACCGCTCAACGCGCTGCTGAAAGCAGACGGACAGCCACAGGTGAGTTCATGAGTGTTGCCCATCAGAACGGCGCTGCGCCCCCGGAACTGGTTCCGGGGGCGTCAGCCCGTCTCCAGCCAGTTACCGGCGCGCCGGCCACGCAGGGCGGGATCCAGGTCAGCGAGGTGTCCAAGGTCTTCGGCCGGGGCACATCCGCGCTGCTCGCCCTGGACCGGCTGTCCCTGAAGGTGGCGCCCGGCGAGTTCGTCTGCCTCATCGGCGCGTCCGGCTGCGGCAAGAGCACGCTGCTGAGCCTGGTAGCCGGGCTCGACGCCCCGACCTCCGGCGAGATCTCCGCCGACGGCCAGCGGGTCGCGCTCATGTTCCAGGAGCCGGCCCTGTTCCCCTGGCTGACCGCGGCCAGGAACGTCGAGCTGGCCCTGCGCGCGAGCGGCGTGCCCAAGGCGCAGCGGCGGCGCCGCGCCGCCGACCTGCTGGACGTCGTGCACCTGGGCGGCTTCGCGGGCAAGCGGCCGCACGAGCTGTCCGGCGGCATGCGGCAGCGGGCCGCGCTGGCCCGGGCGCTCGCCCAGGAGGCTGAGATCCTGCTGATGGACGAGCCGTTCGGGGCGCTCGACGCGATGACCCGCGACCTGCTCCACGACGAACTGGACCGGATCTGCGCCGAGCGCGGGCTCACGGTGCTGTTCGTCACGCACAACGTGCGTGAGGCGGTCCGGCTGGGCGACCGGGTCGTCGTGCTCAGCAGCCGCCCGGGCCGGGTCATCGACGAGTTCACGGTGCCGATCCGCCGCCCACGGCGGATCGACTCGCCGGAAGTGGCAGGCATGGCCGCCGCGATCACCGACCGGCTGCGCGAGGAGATGGTCCGCCATGGCAGCTGACACCGGCGCCACCGGCCTGACCACCGCGGCCGGCCGGGAGGCCGCTGCCCTGGCCGGGCTCGACAACCTGGAAATCCCCCGGGCGCGCGACACCGCCGGCGGCCGCGCCAGGAAGATCTGGGCCGCGGCCTGGCCCAAGCTGCTGGCGATCGCGATCGTGATCGGCGCCTGGGAGCTGGTCTACCTCAGCGGCTGGAAGTCGCCCGCCATCCTGCCCAGCCCGGCGACGGTCTTCTCCGACCTGTGGTCGCAGCTGCATACCGCGCTGCTGTGGCATGCGATCGCGACCACTCTGCGGCGGGCGGTGATCGGGTTCGGGCTCGCCATCATCATCGGGGTGGTCATCGGGGCGCTGGTGTCACGGATCAAGCCGCTGCGCGCCGCGGTCGGCTCGATGATCACCGCGCTGCAGACCATGCCGTCGATCGCCTGGTTCCCGTTCGCGATCATCTTCTTCGGCGTCAACACCGCCGCCATCCTGTTCGTCATCGTGCTTGGCGCCGCCCCCTCGATCGCCAACGGGCTGATCACCGGCGTCGACTACACCCCCCCGCTGCTGCTGCGGGCGGGCCGCACCATGGGGCTGGGCCGGATCGCGATGTACCGGGACCTGATCCTGCCCGCCTCGCTGCCCTCGTTCGTGGCGGGGCTCAAGCAGGGCTGGGCGTTCGCCTGGCGCAGCCTGATGGCCGGCGAACTGCTGGTGATCATCCTCGGCCAGCCGTCCATCGGTGTGCTGCTGTCGAGCGCCCAGGACCAGAGCGACATGGCCGGCGCCATCTCGATCATGATCGTGATCCTGGTGCTGGGGATCGTGGTGGACATGATCTTCACCCGGATAGACGCGACGATCCGGCGGCGGAGGGGGATGCTGGATCCGGCCATGTCGTAGGGCCGCCCGCCGCCAGCCCTGCCCGTGCGCTGACGGGATGCCCGTCGGCGTGGGCATACGATCGAAGTGTGCTGGGCTGTGCCGGAGTTGTGCTCGCTGGCGGGCGGTCGTCGCGGATGGGGACGGCCAAGGCGGCGCTGGAGTGGCACGGGTCGACGCTGCTGCGGCGGACGGCCGGCATCATCGCGCGGGTGACCGACGGGCCGGTGGTGGTGGTGCGGGCGCCGGGGCAGGACCTGCCGGCGCTGCCACCGCGGACCGAGGTCGTGGATGACCCGCGCGAGGGGCTGGGACCGGTGCAGGGGCTGGCCGCCGGGCTGGCGGCGCTGACCGGGCGGGCCGAGGTGGCGTTCGTCAGCTCGACCGACATGCCGTTCCTGCATCCCGCGTTCGTCAGGCGGGTGCTGCGTGCGGCCCAGGACGGGGCCGATGTGGGGCTGCCGGTGGCGCGGGGGTATCCGCAGCCGCTGGCCGCCTCGTACCGGGTGGCGCTGGCGCCGGCCGCCGCGAAGCTGGTGGCGGAGGAGCGGCTGCGGCCCGCGTTCCTGTTCGAGGAGTGTGTGGTCGAGCGGCTGGACGAGGGGGCGCTGCGCGCCGACCCGGTGCTGGCCGCGCTCGATCCCGGGCTGGACTCGGTCCTCAACGTCAACGAGCCAGCCGACTACCAGGCGGCGCGGGCGCGGCCGGCGCCGGAGGTGACGATCCAGCGGTTCGGGCCGCTGGCCGACGGGCACCGCGGCCCGGAGCAGGTCCTCGCGGCCACCGTGGCGGAGGCGGCGGCCGCCGCCGGTCTCGAGCTCGGCACCCATGTGGTGGCGGCACTGAACGGGGACCAGATCACCAGGGACGGCCAGACACCGCTGGCGGCCGGCGACACCGTGTTCTTTCTGTCCGCGGACGCGGGTGGCTGAGCTGCTGCGCGCCTACCTCGGCGGCGCCGGGCTGGGCACCTGGCTGATGCACCGCCTCGCCCCGCCGGGCGCCGACCCGCTGTCCCCGGCGGGTGGCCGCTGGCCTTCGTGTTCTCCCCGCAAGGAAATGGGCCGGCGCATCCGCTGACCCGGCCGGCTCAGCGCCGCCTCACGGCCTGCAGGGTGTAGCTGTGGGGCAGCCGCCACGGGCGGTCGGCCAGCCGCCACTCGCCGTCCGGCAGCAGCTCCATCCGGCCCGGCAGGGCCTCCCACGGCACGCTGTCGTGCTCGGCGAGGCCGGTCAGGTCCATGCCCGCGGTCATCAGCGCGGTGACGATCTGGCCGAGGCCGTGATTCCACTCGTGGGTCCGGTTGTGGGTGAAGACAGCATCCGTCGCCACATAGGTGCCGCCCTCGTCGAAGACCATCGGCTCCGCGCGCTCGACGTAGGGGTACTCCAGCACGAGCAGGCTGTCGTCCCTGGCGTCGTCGAGCGCCCACAGCACCGGGTGGCCCTCGCGGATGAACAGCCGCCCGCCCGGGCGCAGCAGCCCGGCCACCACACCGGCCCAGCGGGCGATGTCGGGCAGCCAGCACAGCGCGCCGATCCCGGTGTACACCAGGTCGAAGGACTGCGCGCCCAGCGCCGTGACCGCGTCGTACACCCCGGCCTCGACGAAGCGGACATCCGCACCGGCCAGGCCGGCGATCCGGCGCGCCTGCGCGATCGAGGCGGAGGAGAAGTCCAGCCCGGTCATGCTGGCACCGAGCCGGGCCAGCGAGACCGTGTCGGTGCCGATGTGGCACTGCAGGTGGGCGCCGCGCAGGCCGCTGATGTCACCCAGCAGCGGCAGGTCGAACCGCACCACCTCGCTGAGGTAGCCGGGGTCGCCGGCGAACCGGTCCACCGCATAATCGGGGGAGGCCGCGTGCGCGGGCGCCCGCTCGTCCCAGCTCGCGCGGTTGAGCTCGGCGTAGTCTTCCACCGGTCCATGATGCCAGGGGCCCAACCCGTGGGGCCGGGCACCCGCACCCGGCTGGCCGGGCTACGCTCGGTCCATGCCCCTGTACATCCCCAGCCCGCCGGTCAACGGCCTCCACATCGGCCCGGCGTTCATCCACGCCTACGGGCTGATGTACATCGTCGGGATCGCGCTGGCGGTCCTGATCACCCAGCGGCGGTGGAAGGCGCAGGGCGGCGACCCGGGACTGGTCGTCGACGTCGCCGTGTGGGCGGTCCCGGCCGGGATCATCGGCGGCCGCATCTACTTCGACCTGACCACCCCGGCCTACATCCCGCACCACTGGTGGGGCGTGTTCGCCGTCTGGGACGGCGGCCTGGGGATCTGGGGCGGCATCACGCTGGGCGCCCTGGTCGGCGTGTGGCGGGTGCGCAGGCATCACGCGAACGTGGGCGTGTTCATGGACGCGGTCGCCCCGGCCCTGCTGGTGGCGCAGGCGGTCGGCCGGATCGGCAACTACTTCAACAAGGAACTGTTCGGCGGCCCCACCACGCTGCCGTGGGGGCTGGAGATCCCGGTCGCCTACCGGCCGCCCGGGTACCTGGCCTACCGCACCTTCCACCCGACGTTCCTCTACGAGCTGATCTTCGACCTCGCGCTCGCGGCTTTCCTGGTGTGGCTGGGCCATCACCGCCCGGTCAAGCCACCGGGCCTGTTCGCGCTGTACGTCACCGGGTACTCGGCGTTCCGGATCTTCGAGGAGTCGCTGCGGGTCGACCCGTCCGAGCACTTCCTCGGGCTGCGGTTCAACATGTACGTCGCGAGCATCCTCACCGTGGCGGGCGCCGTCTGGTTCTGGTACACCCAGCGCCGCACGCCAGCGGCGGCTGCACCAGCTGACCTGGTAGCACCGGACGTGGCCGCCGGTGTCGGCGCCGACACGGCGGAGCCTGCCACCGGCACGGCCGGTGACGGCACCCGGAACGGGACCTGAGCTCAGTCCCAGATGACGGCCCCGCAGGCCGCGCAGACGCCACGCTCGTAGTCCCGGGCGCTGGGCGGGTGCGGGCAGTCAGCCGGGGCCGGCGGCCCGGGCGCCTCCTGGCCGCCAGGGTCCGGCTCGCTGACAGCTGGCAGCGCGGGCGCGGCAGACCCAGCACCAGCCGCGGCCGGCGGCCCGGCGCTGGCGGCCACGGGTGCGGGCTGCCTGCCGGCGGGCACCGGGCTTCCCAGGTAGTACCGCAGCGCCGTCCGGACTATCTCCCTGCACCACTCGGCCCGGGTCCACCCGGCGAACTCGGGCCGCGCCAGCACCTGGTCTATCCCCGCGGCGTCGGCCTCAGAGACCTGGAGCCCGATCGGGACCGCTGAATCGGCGGGCTTGCGGCGTGCCATGCGTTCCCCGTACCCCGAATCGGCCCGTGGCTCTCCTCCGCAGCCGCACTTCATGATCCTCAAGGCCGCCCGCCCAGGGGGCGGAGAGGCCTCCCGGATCATGGTGAATGGCACGGTTGTCTCATTATCCGGACAGTTATTATCAAGATGTGAGCATGTCCGGTGATGCTGAGACCAGCGGGCGCGGCGCGCGGCGCTGGCTGGTGCTGGCGGCAGGCACCGTGGCGGTGACGGCCGGCTCCGCCTTCCAGTACGGGCTGGCCTACCTGATACCGGCCCTGCGGGCGGACGGCCTCTCGCTCGCCCAGGCCGGGCTGATCGTGGCCTGCCCCACCGTGGGGCTGCTGCTCACCCTGGTCGCCTGGGGCGCCGCCGCGGACCGCTGGGGTGAGCGGCTGATCCTCACCACCGGGCTGACGCTGGCGGGGCTGGTGCTGCTGGCGGGCACCCAGGCGCGCGGGCCGGCCGCGCTGGGCGGCTGCCTGGTGGCCGCCGGGGCGGCCGGGGCAGCGGTCTACGCCGCCAGCGGGCGGCTCATCCTGGGCTGGTTCGCGGCCCATGAGCGCGGGCTGGCGATGGGCATCCGGCAGAGCTCGCAGCCGCTGGGCGTGGCGGTCGCCGCGCTCGCGCTGCCGTCGCTGGCGGCCCGCGGGCTCGCCAGCGCGCTGATCTTCCTGGGCGGCTTCTGCCTGGCGGCTGCGCTGATGGTGGCGGCCGTCGTGCGTGACCCGGCACGCGCGGGCGGGCAGGCGCTCACGCAGCGCGGCTCGCCCTACCGGACACCGGTGCTGTGGCGGATCCACGCCGCGAGCGCGCTGCTGGTCGTGCCGCAGTTCACCGTCTCCACCTTCGCGCTGGTCTTCCTCGTCGACACCCGGGGCTGGCGCGCGCCCGCGGCCGGGGCGCTGCTCGCGGCCGCGGCGGCGGCCGGGGCCGCCTCCCGGCTGGGGGCCGGGCACTGGTCGGACCGGCTGGCCAGCCGGATGCGGCCGATGCGAATCCTCGCCCTGGCCACCACGGCCGTGCTCATCGCGCTGGCGCTGGCGGCGGCCTTCGCCCCGGCGCTGGCGGTGCCCATCCTGCTCGCCGCCGCGGTGCTGGTGGTGAGCACCAACGGGCTCGCCTTCACCGCCGTCGCCGAGTACGCCGGGCCCGCCTGGGCCGGCCGCGCCCTCGGCATCCAGAACACCGGGCAGAACGCGCTCGCCGCGCTCACCCCGCCGGTGCTGGCCGTGCTCATCGGGGTGGCGGGCTACCCGGTGGCCTTCGCGGCCGCCGGGGCACTGCCACTGGCCGCGGCGGCGCTCGTGCCGCTGACCGCCGAGCGCCGGGCCGGACCTGGCACCGGCGGTTCGGTGCTGCTACGGCCCCCCATCCGGGGACGGCGCCGCCGCCAGCAGGGCGGCCGGGTCCTGCCCGGGCAGCCGGTCCAGCACCGGCGCCCAGAAATCATCCCCGGGGGCGGCCTCCACCCGCAGCCGGGACCCGCCCCGCCAGGCGGCGTCGAACGCGAGCCGCCAGGAGTGCAGCAGGGTGCGGCCGGAACCCGGCGGGCTGAAGAGCGGGTCTGCCTCGACCGGGTGGCCGATCCAGGCCAGGTGGACACGGATCTGGTGGCGGCGGCCGGTGACCGGGTGAACCGCGAGCAGGGCGTGGCCCGCGTCCTGCCAGAGGGTGGTGAACGTGGTGAGGGACGGATAGGTCCGCACGTGACCGAAGACCGCGCCGCCCGGGACCGACCACCTGCTGCCGGCGGCATCGGTGGTGATGCTGGCCCGCGGGGCGGCCACCCGGGCCCGGCCCTTGCGGCCGGTGCTGAGCGGCAGGTCGATGACGCCCTGCGGCGGCAGGCCGCCCGGCCGGGTGATGGCCAGGTAGGACTTGCCCACCGTGCGGCCGGCGAACTGGCGGGTCAGCGGGCCGTGCCAGCGCAGCTCCTTCGCGAGCAGGATGGCGCCGGATGTCACCTTGTCGATCCGGTGCACGGGGAACAGCTCCTCGCCCGCGGCGGCGGCCATCCGGACCAGGTCGGTCTCGTGCCGCTCACCCATGACGGAGATGCCGGCCGGCTTGTTCAGCACCAGCACGGCCTCGTCCTCGAAGACCAGGCCGGCGCCCCGGATGTCAGCCCACTCGCCCACCCCGGGGACTCTAGGCCATCTTTCCGCCCGGCACCTGCCCGGGCACAATCGGCAGTGCGGGACCGATGACAGGGAGGCGGCGCCATGCAGGAGACCACGAAGGCGGGTGCGGGCCCGGGCGGGGCGCCAGCCTGTGCGCTGGACCCGTTCGCCGACGGCTTCCTGCGCGACCCCTTCGCCTTCCACACCGAGCTGCGGGAAGCGGGACCGGTGGTCTGGCTGGAGCGCTACGGCATCTGGGGGATGGCCCGCTACGCCGAGGTGCACGAGGCGCTGCGGGACTGGCAGACGTACTCGTCCGCGGCCGGGGTGGGCCTGAGCGACTTCCGTAAGGAGAAGCCGTGGCGGCCGCCCAGCCTGCTGCTGGAGGCGGACCCGCCGGAGCACTC
>DATIXO010000029.1:0-2559 GCA_035518495.1 Streptosporangiaceae bacterium | reverse complement strand
GCGCGGTAATCCTGTTGCGGCCGCCTTCGGGCTCGGGCAGTACTGGCAGTACGAGATCCGCAAGCTGACGGGGGTGACGGAGTACAACCTTCCCCTTGTCGTGGCGTCACCATTCGTCGCGGCGCTGGTCTTCGGCCTGTTGCTGGCGATCGGGCGGGGCCTGCGCGGGCTCTACCGCTGGCTGGCGCAGCAGCTGCGCCGCTGGATGAGGCCACGGGCGGCGCGCGGGATCGGCGTGGCTGCGGTGGCCGTCCTCACCTGCCTGGGGTCAGCGGACTGCTGCTGCAGGGTCTCGTCGACGTTATGAACAGCGCATACTCGCTGCGCGACACGAAGACCGCGCCAGGGGTGCACCAGCCAGCCACAGGCCTGCGGTCCGGCGGCCCCGGATCGCTCATTCCCTGGAAGACGCTCGGTTACCAGGGCCGCAGCTTCACCGGCCAAGGCCCTCACGGAGCGAGATCGGCGGCTCACCGGCCATCCAGCCATGGAGCCGGCCCGGATCTATGCCGGGCTGGCCTCGGCTAAGGGCGCGCAAGCGCAGGCCGCGCTGGCCGTCCGGGACCTCGAGTGCACACGGGGCTTCCGGCGCAAGAACCTCCTGGTGGTGACCACCACCGGCAGCGGCTGGGTGGATCCAGCCCTGGTGGACTCGTTCGAGTACCTCAGCAACGGCGACTGCGCGACGGTCGCGATCCAGTACTCCTACCTCCCGTCCTGGGTTTCGTACCTGGTGGATCACCAGGAGGGCGCTCACCGCGGGCCGGGCGCTCTTCGATGCCGTCTATGGCGTGTGGCTCAAGCTACCCCCTGCCACCGGCCGAACCTGTACGTCTCCGGGGAGAGCCTCGGGGCGTTCGGCGGCGAGGCGGCGTTCACCGGCGTGCAAGACATGGCCAACCGCACCTCCGGCATCCTGTTCACCGGGCCGCCCAACTTCAGCACGCTGCTGCGCCAGTTCACCGATCAGCGTGACCCGGGCAGCCCCGAGATCCAGCCGGTCCACCAGAATGGGCAGATGGTCCGGTTCGCCGATAACCCGGCCCGGGCGATCCCCCCGCGAGGCAAGCCGTGGCCCGCAACCCGCGTCCTGTACCTGATCCATCCATCCGATCCGATCATCTGGTGGAGCCCCAGCCTGATCTTTCGCGAGCCGGACTGGCTCAGCGGACCGCATCGCCCCGGCGTGCTCCCCTCGATGTTCTGGCTGCCGTTCATCGCCTTCTGGCAGGTCAGCGCCGACCTGCCATTCTCGACCGTGGTGCCGGCCGGCCACGGCCACAAGGACACGGCCAAGTACGTCGGCGGGTGGGACGCCGTCATGCGGCCCGCCGGGTTCACCCCCCGCGACCTGACCGGCCTCAGGCAGATCATCTCGGCCGGGGAATGACGCGCCCCGCGGAACGCGCTGCGGGTCAGTGGCAGCGCCGCGCCGGCCGTGAAAACTACCGCCACCGCGCCGGTCCCGGCGAGCGCCCAGACCAGCCCGCGCCGCCACGTCCCCCGGCCCGGCCCCAAGCTTTCCTCCGGCCGGCCCAGGCTCGTGTCCGGCGTGTAGGACGGACGGGCGCTGCGGGAGGTCCATGCCCGGGCGGCCGACACACTGCGATCCCCACTGGGGACAGTGTGTACTGCCGGCCTCCCGGTCGGTGGCGGTCGTCCCGCCGCCGAGCGCCGGGCTCCAAGTGCGAGTGCGGCCACTCAGGAGTTGTCAATCTGCCATCTCATCGGCGGGATCGGCTGAACGTCGGTCGGGTCAGCCGATCTCGTAGTGCCATGGCGGGCAGTTCGTCGTGCCGGGGGTAGTTGCTCTTGGGCGCTCAGTAGGGAGCGCTGCCGGGCCGGTAGGCGCCGGAAACCTCGCCGGCCAGGTCGATGTTGTCGGGGTCCAGCGTCATGACGGGTGCGCCGGGCTGGAGGTCGAGCTTGTCCAGCTCGGTCCAGATGACGTTGGGGGCGGTGGTGAGCTCGAGGTAGTAGCACCGGTTGGTCAGGTCGCACACGGTGCGGTACTCGGTGTCGTAGATGCCGAAGTCGCTGTAGGGGGCGCCGAACGGCACCGAGGCGTTACGGGCGATGGCCATGACCCCGGCTATGGCCTCGCGTTCGTCTCGTGGCGCGGGTAGCAGGGCGGAAAAGTAGCTGGCGCGCTGGAAGCGGTCGCGGGGGTTGACGTTGCCGGGCAGCGGCATGTCGTCGGAGGGGTGGGAGAAGTCCAGCCCTGCCAGCAGCCGCAGCTGCTCGTCGTAGGACGGGTCGTTGGTCATGATCCGGTACTGGGGGCCGTGGTGGACGACCGCCGTGCCGTCCAGGTGCTCGATGATCGCTGAGTCTCCGGCGGCATCCTCAAGCGCCAGGTGCACGGTCGCCTTGGTGCCGCGGGCTTCCATGATGATCACCTGGACCTCTGCCAGTAGAGCCAGGGCCTCGCTGACGGTGGCGGCCTGGTCCAGCGCGTACTGCGCCCACAGCCCGGCGTGCAGGCCCGGCAGGTGCGGGTCGCGGGGGCCGAAGTCGGTCTGCTCGAGGTAGAGCAGGTGCGCGGCCAGCCCGGCGTCG
>DATIXO010000028.1:0-4623 GCA_035518495.1 Streptosporangiaceae bacterium | reverse complement strand
AGGCGCTGATCCATTCCGAGCAGATGGCCGCGCCCCGGCGCACCGACGTGGTGCGCCGGGCCGTGGGCACGGTGAGCGTCGAGCGCTACCGGGTTCCGGTCTACGAGCGGGAGGCGCCGCTGGACACCGCGGCGGGGCTCCGGCTGACCCGGATGGACGTGGACCCCCCGCGGATCGAAGACACGGTGGAATGCTTCGGCGCCACCGTGGTGCCGCGGCTGGCCGACGCCGGAGGGTTCTGCGGCGCTTTGCTGCTGGTCGACCGGGACAGCGGCCATTCGATCAGCGAGACCATGTGGGACAGCCACAAGGCGCTGGCGGCCAGCCGCGGCGAGGCCGCCGCGGTCCGGGTCGAGACGGTCAGGTCGACGGGCGCCCTGATCCGGGCGGTCGAGGAGTACGACCTGGTGTTCAGCACCGCGCGCATCGGCGGGGTCTGAGCTGCCTGGTAACCCGGTGGCTGCGGTGACCCGGCCGGAGCTGACCGCCGCGACCAGGGCGTCGTAGTCGCGCTGGACCTGCTCGCCGTAGGCCCGGGCGAACGCCGTGATGCACTCGTCGAACCGGGTCCCGGCGCCGGCGTAACCCGCGATCGCGGCAGCGTCGCCGGACCGCGCGTGCGCCCGGGCCAGCGTCCGGCCGCACACCTCGGCGTAGCTCTCGAAGCCGCCCGGCGTGATCGCATCCAGGTTGACCGAGCCCTTCATGTCGCGGAACTGCCGCACGTAGTAGTCGTGGCCGCGGTAGCTGGTCCAGCCGAGGAACATGTCGCTGGCGGCTTGCATGAGGCGCTGGCCGACGACGACCCGCTGCCCCTGGTGGGCGAACTCCGATTGGCCCGCGTACGGCGCGAGCACCGCCTGGTTCGCCTCCTTGAGCTGCAGGAAGATCGGCGAGCGGGCGTCCGCGTCGGTGAGCAGGCTCAGGTAGCAGCGGGTGCCGACGCTGCCGACGCCTACCACCTTTCTGGTCGTGTCGAGGACCCGGTACCGGCGCAGCAGCAGCTGGCGGTCCGGCGGCAGGGACGCGGCGTAGGCCTCGATCAGCTTCTCGCCGTCGAACGCCTCCGGGTCGAAGTGGCCGATCAGCGGCGGGTCGTCGATGATCTTCCTGGTGCCGTTGACCACGCTGGTCAGCTTGGGCAGCACCCGCAGGCTGGTGCGCTGACGGAGCCTGGCCTCGGAGAGCTGGCGCTCCAGCTCCCTGGCCCGCCGCTGCCGGGCGATGGCCAGGACCGTGGCCACGTCGATCCGGTCGTACCAGACATCGAGGGGTGCCACCCGGGCCAGCTCGGCCATCCGCTCGCGGTAGGCGCGGACGGTCGCCGCGGCGATCCCGGCGGCCCGTTCGGCCTCCAGCCTCAGGTTACCGGCGGCCACGATCACGCTCACCGCCAGCCGCTTCACGTCCCACTCCCAGGGCCCGAGAAGCGTCTCGTCGAAGTCGTTGACGTCGAAGATGAGGTTGCGCTCCGGCGTGCCGAACACGCCGAAGTTGCCCAGGTGGGCATCCCCGCAGGCCTGCACGCGGAATCCGGTGACCGGCGTCGAGGCCAGGTCGCTGGCCATGATCACGGCGGAGCCGCGGAGGAAGGCGAAGCGCGAGGCGAGCATCCGCCCGTAGCGGACCGGCACCAGGTCGGGCAACCGGGGGCGGTTGTTCTCCTCGAGCAGGTCGACCGGATCGGGCCGGTCGACGGGCGGCCGCCAGGCCTTATGCGCCGACCGAGGGACGCGGGACCTGAGCGCCCGGCCGACCAGCCTGCGCTGGTCGTAGGTCGCCCCCCCGGTCATTGCCGGGGTCTTTACAGCACGGTTCGCGCGGGCGGGTAGCCACCCGGCGGCGCCGCCGCGGTCATGATCACGATCCGGCGGCGATGGCCAAGGAGCAGGCCGAGGATGAGCCCGAACGCCACGCCGCCGAGCACCGGGCCGAACCGCTTCAGCACCGGCATGGCGACGGTGCTGACCAGGTCCAGCGACCCGGCCGCGGCGTCCTGGGGCGCGGCCGACTGAGGTGAGACCGCCTGCGGTGAGACCGCCTGGGGTGAGGCGCTTGGTTCCGCCGCCGGGGCGGGACCGCGCACTCGTTCGGCCAGGCATGCGGCGAACTGATCGGTCAGCTTGGCCACGATGTCGGCCATCACGCCGCGGCCGAACTGCGCCTGCTTGCCGGTCACCTCGAGCGAGGTGACCACCCGCACCCGGGTGTCGGCGTCCTGCTCGCTCATGCTGACCTCGACCGTCGCGGACGCGGTCCCGGTGCCCCGGGTCTCGCGGCCGCTGCCCTCGAGCACGAAGCGATGGGCCGCCTCGTCCTTGGTGACGAACCTGGCCGTGCCGGCGTAGCTCGCCGTGACCGGCCCGACCTTGACGCGGACCCGCCCGGCGACCTCGTCGCCGTCGACCCGCTCCACGGTCGTCCCGGGCATGCACGGCGCGATCCGCTCCACGTCGAGCAGGGTCTTCCACACCTCGGACACGGGCGCGGGGACCGAGAACTCGTTCTCCAGCTGCATGAGACTCTCCTACATTCCTGCTGCGGCCATGACGGCCCGGCGGGTCAGGACACGGGCCAGGTGCTGCCGGTAGCCGGCCTGCCCGGACAGGTCGCTCGCCGGGCTCGTTCCCTCGGCGGCCAGCCCGGCCGCCTCGTCAACGGCGCCAGCGCGGGCCTGGGCGTTGTTCAGGGCGGCTTCGGTCGCGGTGGCCCGTACCGGCGTGGCGCCCATGTTGGTCAGGCCGACGCGCGCCTGCTCGATCACGCCGTCGGAACGGCGCACCAGCGCGGCCACGCCCACGATGGCCCAGGCCTGCGCGACCCGCTGGAACTTCTCGTACCGGTACCCCCACCCGCTGCCCGCCCCGAGCTTGGGCACCTGCACCTCGACCAGCACCTCGGCGGGTTCCAGCGCGGTCTGCAGGTAATCCGCGAAGAACTCCGAGGCCGGCACCGCGCGCCGCCCGGCCGGCCCGGCCACCACCATGGTGGTGCCGAACGCCAGCGCCACGGCGGGCAGGTCGCCGGCCGGATCGGCGTGGGACAGCGCTCCGCCGAAGGTGCCGCGGTGCCGGACCTGGGGGTCGGCGACCGTCGCGGTGGCCTCGGCCAGCAGCCCGCAATGCCGCCGGACCAGTTCGGAGCAGATGACCTCGTAGTGCGTGGTCATCGCGCCGATCACCAGGTGGTCGCCCTCGTCGCGGACGCCGTGCAGGCCGGCCACCCGGTTCAGGTCCACCACCACGTCCGGGTAGGCCAGCCGCAGCCGGAGGATCGGGAGCAGGCTCTGCCCGCCCGCCAGGATCTTGGCGTTGTCGTTCTCGCCGAGGATCCCGACCGCCTCGTCGACGGTGCGCGGCCGGACGTAGTCGAACTGGGGCGGGATCATCACGCGTCTCCGTGCGTCGCCTGCCACACCCGCTCCGGGGTGCAGGGCATCCGGATGTCGGTCACCCCGTACGGCCGCAGCGCGTCCACCACCGCGTTGACGACGGCCGGCGTGGACCCGATGGTGCCGGCCTCACCCGCGCCCTTGACGCCGAGCGGGTTGGTGGTGGCCGGCGTCTCGGTGCGATCGGTGACGTACGGCGGCACGTCGGCTGCGGACGGCACCAGGTAGTCGACCATGGAGCCGGTGACCAGGTTGCCACCGGCATCGTAGACGGCCTCCTCGTACAGCGCCTGGGCCAGCCCCTGGGCCACCCCGCCGTGCACCTGTCCGTCGACGATCATCGGGTTGATCACCGTGCCCACGTCGTCCACGGCCACGTAGGACCGCACCTTCACCAGCCCGGTCGCCGTGTCGACCTCGACCGCGCACAGGTGCGTGCCGTGCGGGTAGGAGAACGCCGCCGGGTCAACGGTGGCCTCGGCCAGCAGCACCGGGTCGGCGCCGGGCGGCAGGTCGTGCGCCGAGAACGCGGCGAACGCGACATCCTGGATGGTCCTGGACGCGTCCGGGTCCCCGCGCACCGAGAAGCGGCCGCCGCCGAACTCCAGGTCGCCGGGACTGACCTCGAGCAGGTGCGCGGCGACCACCCGGGCCTTGTCCACCACCTGGCGCGCCGCCCGCAGCACCGCCTCGCCGCCCACCACGATCGAGCGCGAGCCGTAGGTGTCCAGGCCCCAGGGGGCGACGTCGGTGTCACCGTGCATGACGTCGATGTCGTCGAGGGGCACGCCCACGGCGTCGGCGGTGATCTGGCCGAACGTGGTCTCATGGCCCTGGCCGTGCGGCGACGTGCCGGCGATCACCTCCACCCGGCCGGTGGGCAGCAGGCGCACGCTGGCCGTCTCCCAGCCGCCGACGGTGTAGCCATGCCGGCCGAGCCACCGCGACGGCGCCAGGCCGCCCATCTCGGTGTAGACCGAGACGCCGATGCCGAGCTGCACCGGATCGCCGCGCTGCCGCCGCTCCGCCTGCTCGCGCCGCAGGGCGTCGTAGCCGAACAGTTCGGTGGCCCGCGCGGTGGCCGCCTCGTAGTTGCCGCTGTCGTAGGTCAGCCCGGTGACCGTGGTGTACGGGAACTCGTCGTGGCTGATCCAGTTCCGCTGCCGCAGCTCCAGCGGATCCAGGCCGAGCTCGGCGGCCAGCTCGTCCATGATCCGCTCGACGGCGAACGT
>DATIXO010000027.1:0-2033 GCA_035518495.1 Streptosporangiaceae bacterium | reverse complement strand
ATCCTGCGTTCCGCAGATGTGAGCCTGGGCTAGTGCGCAGATCTGCGGGTTGACCTGCGGGAATGGCCGATTTCGCGGTGACGGGGCGTGTCACTAGGCGCTGGCGCAGTTCTCGGCGGGGCCTGCGGGCGTGGCGGGGGCGGCTTCGATGATCTTCTTCGGGTAGGGGATCTGCAGCCGGTCGAGGATGCCGCGCTGGGCGGGGGTGAGCTCGGCGGTTTGCCGGAAGGTGCCAGCCGGGCCGGTAAAGGTGCCGAGGGTGAGCTGGCCGAGCTCGCCGGTGATCTTGTTCCAGGTGGTGCCGGCGGCGGTCTCGGCGATCCGGATCAGCAGCAGGGCGAGCCAGCACAAGATGACGTGGGCGCGGATCCGCTGTTCCAGCCGGTGGTAGACCGGGCGCAGGTCGATGGCCTGTTTCATGGTGCGCCAGCCGCGTTCGACTTCCAGGAGCTGCTTGTAGCCGGCGGCGATGTCCGCGGCGGTCAGGTGCGGGTCCGACGTTCGCAGCAGGTACTTGCCGTCGAGGTTCTCCTCGGCCTTGATCTTGGCGGCGTCGATCCGCAGCAGCCCCCCGGGGGTGACGCGGAGGTAGCGGTTCAGGCCGGGCTTGGCGGAGATGACGCCGCGCAGCTCGGCGCGCCTGGTGGCGGTGAGCTTGTCGGTGTCCTCGATCATCTCCTTGAGCCGGGCCAGCAGCCGGGCCCGGGTGGCGGCGTCGCGCTCGGCGCCGCCGGGGTTGTGGCAGATGACGAACCGCTCGTGGTCGCTGATCCGGACCTCCTTGACCCGCAGGTTCCCGGCGACTTCCTGGTAGCGGCCCTGCCGGGACAGCGCGGCGGCGGCCTCGGCGGAACCGGAGCGGAGCTTTTCGCCGATGATGTAGTGGTGGTCGCCGCGGCGCAGGTAGCGGCGGTTGGCGGCCGAGGTGAACCCGCGGTCGGCGACCCACACGATCTTCGCCAGCGTCCAGTCCCGCATGTCGCGCTTGACCTGGCGGATCAGCGCGGAGTCGGCGGTGTTCCCGGGCCAGCACCAGATCCGGACCGGGATCCCGCCGCGGGTGACGGCCATGCCGATCACGATCTGGGGCAGGTCGTCGCGGTAGTCCTTGGAGTTGCCCAGCACGCGGAACCCGGCCATCTGCTGGCCGTTCCCGCCGACCGCATCCCCGTCCCGGCTGTCCGCGGCGGCGCTGCCGCCGTCCCCGCCGGGGGCGCCTGCCGCGGGGACCGGGCTGCCGTCCTTGTCCCGCAGGACCGGCTCGTCCTCGCCGTCCACCTCGAAATAGGTGGACGTGGTATCGAAGAACAGCAGATCGACCTGAAGGTCCAAGGCGGCCGCGACCTGGCTGAACACCTGCCGCTCCAGCGCGTGCCGGACCTGGTGCAGCCAGTCCATCGCCCGGTAGCAGGCATCATCGGTCGTGGCCGGCAGCCGGTCGATATACGCCGTGCGGCCGGCCCAGTGCGCGGCGGCGAGCTTGGAGGACGGGTCCAGCGCCCGGTTGGCGACCAGCGCGAACAGCACCCGCTCGGTGGCCGCCTCCCGCCGGGTCCGGCCCAGCATCGCGGTCATCACCTGGCCGATCCCCAGCCGCTGCCACAGCTGGTCCAGCAGGTAGGTCCCGCCGAAGGCGGCCGACCCGGCGTAGCACAGTTCCGGGGCCGCCCCGGCCGGCCCGGCGCCCAGCAGGCGGGCCAGCGACCCGGCCAGCCGCTCGACCGCCGCCCGGTCCAGCTGGTCCTCCCGGCCGAAGCTGTGCACCACCCGCATCCGCGACGACTTGGCCGCCGGGTCCCACTCGTTCTGGACCAGCTGCACGTAGCGGACGGCACTGCCGTCCTTGTTCCGCCGCGTCGCGATGCGCACGAACATGTCACCATGTATTACCGTTAACCCTTAAGCTGAAACCAGCTTGGACACGTATAACGTGTCACTATGAGCTTCACCGGGCGTCACTAGCCACCACTGCCTCAGCCTGCCGATTCACTCACGAACGTGTCATGAAATCGATCTGAGCTGCGGAACGCAGG
>DATIXO010000026.1:0-9711 GCA_035518495.1 Streptosporangiaceae bacterium | reverse complement strand
CTGCCCGGCAAGGACGGCCTGCTGCACATCACCCAGATCCGCAAGCTGCACGGCGGCGCCCGGATCGAGAACATCGACGACGTGGTCAAGGTCGGTGACAAGATCCAGGTGGAGATCCGGGAGGTGGACGACCGCGGCAAGCTGTCGCTGGTCCCGGTGGAGGTCGTCGAGCGTGAGGCGGCGGGCGTGGCAGCCGACGGCGGCGGCCACTCCGGCGACCACGACGGCGACCACGACCGCGACCGTGGCGGGCAGGGCGGGGACCGTGACGGCCACCGCACCCGCCACCGCGAGCGCCGGCGCCGCGAGCAGTGACCGGCGGCCGGCCAGCCGACGGCGATGCGGCCGTGGCCCGCACGGTCCTGCCGGGCGGGCTGCGGGTCGTCACCGAGCACCTGCCGGCCGTGCGGTCCGCGGCGTTCGGCATCTGGGCGGGCGTGGGCTCGTGCGACGAGGACACCGCCCACGCCGGTGCCACCCACTACCTTGAGCACCTGCTGTTCAAGGGCACGGGACGGCGCACCGCGCTGGAGATCTCGTCCGCGCTGGACGCGGTCGGCGGCGAGCTGAACGCGTTCACCGGCAAGGAGTACACCTGCTACTACGCGCGGGTGCTGGACGCCGACCTGCCGCTGGCCAT
Organism: Streptosporangiaceae bacterium; assembly: GCA_035518495.1. Lineage (GTDB taxonomy): Bacteria > Actinomycetota > Actinomycetes > Streptosporangiales > Streptosporangiaceae > UBA9676. Next base: position 9,071 of record DATIXO010000026.1, on the reverse strand, counting down.
CGACGTCCTGTCCGACATGGTGACCGGCTCACTGATCGAGCAGAAGGAGGTGGACGCCGAGCGGGGGGTGATCCTGGAAGAGATCGCCATGAACGACGACGATCCCTCCGACACCGTGCACGAGGCCTTCGCCGCCCAATTGTTCGGCGACACCCCGCTCGGCCGCCCCATCCTGGGCACGGCGGGGTCGATCAACGCGATCACCCGCGAGCAGATCACCGGCCACTACCGGGCCAGGTACACACCGCCGAGCCTGGTGGTGGCCGCCGCGGGCAGCGTCCAGCACGAGGCGGTCGTCGCCAGCGTCCGCGAGGCGTTCGGCGACGCGCTGGCCACGCCGGCGCCGCCGGATCCGCCGCGGCTCGGCGGCCTGGGAGAGGCGGTGCCCGGCGCGGGCCGCGGCGTGCGGCTGGTGTCACGGGGCATCGAGCAGGCGAACCTGGTCCTCGGCTGCGAAGGGCTGTCCCGCAACGACGACCGCAGGTTCGCGCTCGGCGTGCTCAACGCCGCCCTGGGCGGGGGGATGTCCTCGCGGCTGTTCCAGGAGGTCCGGGAGAAGCGCGGGCTGGCCTACTCGGTGTACAGCTTCGCCTCACAGCACGCCGAAACCGGCATGTGGGGGCTGTACGTGGGCTGCCTGCCCGCCAAGGCGGACGAGGTGCTCGCCATCTGCACCGACGAGATAGCCAAGGTCGTCTCCGGCGGGCTGACCGACGCCGAGATGGAGCGCGGCAAGGGCCAGCTGCGCGGCTCGATCGTGCTGGGCCTGGAAGACCCCTCGTCGCGGATGAGCCGGCTGGGCAAGGCCGAGCTGGTCTACCCGCGGCTGGAGCCGGTGGAGGAGATCCTGGACTCGATCGAGGCGGTCACCCACGACGACGTGCGCCGGGCCGCCGCCGAGATCCTGGACCAGCCCAAGGCGCTCGCGGTGGTCGGCCCGTTCGACGACGATGCCAGCTTCGCGGCAGCGCTGTCCTGACGCCTGCCGTCCCTGGCGGTGACCGAGGAGGCGGACATGATCAAGGTCGGGGTGCTGGGCGCCAAGGGGCGCATGGGCACGCAGATATGCGCGGCGGTCGACGAGGCCGCGGGCATGACGCTGGCCGCCGGGGTGGACGAGGGCGACGACCGCGAGGCCCTGGCCGGCTGTGACGTGGTGGTCGACTTCACCCACCCGGGCGCCGTCATGGACAACCTGCGCTGGTGCACCGGCAAGGGTCTGGACACCGTCGTCGGCACGACCGGGTTCGATGACGCCAGGACCGCGCAGGTGGCCGGGTGGCTGGCCGCCGCGCCCGGCACCCGGTGCCTGATCGTGCCGAATTTCTCGATCGGCGCGGTGCTGATGATGCGCTTCGCCGCGCAGGCGGCGCGCTTCTTCGACTCGGCGGAGATCATCGAGCTCCACCACGCGGCCAAGGTGGACGCGCCGTCTGGGACCGCGGCCCGGACAGCGTCGCTGATCGCCCGCGCGCGGGCGGAGGCGGGGCTCGGGCCGTCGCCCGATGCCACGGTCACCGCCCTGGATGGTGCCCGCGGCGCGGTCGTGGACACGGTGCATGTCCACTCGGTCCGGCTGGCGGGGCTGCTCGCGCACCAGGAGGTGCTGCTCGGCGGGCATGGCGAGACCCTGACCCTGCGGCACGACTCGCTGGACCGCGCCTGTTTCATGCCAGGGATCCTGCTGGGGATCCGCGGCGTCGCCTCGCTTCCGGCCGGGCTGACGCTCGGCCTGGAGCCGCTGCTCGGGCTGGACTAGCTGGTAGCTGGTCCTAGCTGGATTCAGGCAGAGCCGCCGGAACCGGGCTGGACAACGTTGACGGACAGGATCCGCACCGGCTTCGAGCAGGCCGTGGTGGTGTAGCTCAGGTAGACCGGCGTGGTCTGGTTCGGCGGGTAGACCTGCAGCCACTTGGTGGTGACCGGCCCGCACTTGGACGCCGGGAAGTTCAGCGCGTCCACGATCCGCAGCAGCGCGTTGGCCACCTGGCCTGGCGCGAGCGTCACCAGCTTGCGCGGCGGGGCCGGGTTCTCGCTGGCGGCGAGGCCGACCTGGGTGACCGGCTGGCCGCCCGCCAGCGAGACGCCGGGATAGCCGTAGAGCGTGCACGAGACGCTGGAGATGTTGGTGAAGTCGATCACCTGGTAGGTGCTGCCTGCCGCGCCCTGGGAGAGCCCGAGCTTGAGGCCCAGCGACCGGGTCGGGCACGGCGCTGGCCCGCCCGCGACCGCGGTGGGGCTGCTGGTGGCCCCCGCGGCGCTGGAAATGGCCGTTCCGGGCTGCGCGCTGGCGGTGACCGTGACCGTGCTGGCCGGGGTGGCGCTCGGGGTGGAGCTGCCGCAGGCGGCGGCGAGTGCCGCGACGCAGGCGAGTGCTGCCCCGGCGACAGCCGGCCGGGCGGCGCGAGCAGATGCAGTCATGGCGGTTCCTTGTGCACAGGGCGGCTCCGCGAGCCGACTGACATCTATGACGTCGGCTGGGCCGCTGCGGTTGTCCGCCGCCCGGGCCGGCCAGGGCACGGTTTGGCCACGATCGGCAGGCCAGCGCACCTTGATAGCCTGGGCCAGGGAGATCGGGCAGGACATGCTCTGGGCGGTGCGATGAGATTCATCCTGAACGTGATCTGGCTCGTGCTCTGCGGCATCTGGATGGCCATCGCCTACGCGCTGGCCGGGCTGCTCTGCTTCGTCCTGTTCTTCCTGGTCGTCACGATCCCGTTCGGGATCGCCGCGTTCCGGATCGCGAACTACGTGCTGTGGCCGTTCGGCCGGACCATCACCCGGCGCCCGGGTGCGGGCATCGGCTCCCTGATCGGCAACATCATCTGGGTCATCCTGTTCGGCTGGGAACTTGCGCTCGGCCACCTGATAACCGGGATCCTGCTGTGCCTGACGATCATCGGCATCCCGCTGGGGCTCGCCAACTTCAAGATCATCCCTATCTCGCTGGTGCCGCTGGGAGCGGAGATCGTTCCGAGCGATGAGCCCTACCCGAGCTACCGCTGACCTGGGCCTTGTCCCAGTGCCGTCCTCTATGCCCGACTTAGTGATGATTTACGGCACTGCGCCACCAAAAGAGGCTTACCGTGGCGTAACGTCGGTCCTATGTGCCGCAATATCAAGATCTTGCGCGCGCCGTATGCCGTCGGCGTAACCGACGAGGACGTGCATGCGGCCGCCCTCCAGTACGTGCGGACGGTGGGAGGCGTACGCCTTCCCCCCCCGCACAACGAGGAGGCGTTCAACCAGGCGGTGGACCTCATCACCGCCGTCACCCGGGATCTGCTGGCAGGCCTGGAGGCCGGCCAGCAGCACCTCGTGGCGAGCCCGGACCCCGCGGCCATCCCGGGCAACCTCGAGGCCAGCCCGGAGCACGGCGGGTCCAGCCCGGAGCGCCGCCAGACGAGCCCTGAGCCGCTCGAAGCGGCCCCGGGGCAGCCCGGCGGGTTAGTAGCGCATCCACCGGTAACGCGCGGGCCCAGCTGGGCGCCGCTCGCCGCCGGGCGCCGGGAAGCGGCGCCCGGGAGCCGCCGCATGGCGCCGGCCGGGCCGGCGGTCACGCGGTGCGCGTACGGTCCGCGTCCCCCAGGCCGAGCTCGCTGACCGAGGTCTCGCGCATCACGAACTTCTGCACCTTCCCGGTGACCGTCATCGGGAAGCCGTCGGTGATCCGCAGGTACCGGGGGATCTTGAAGTGGGCGATCTGCCCGGTGCAGAACTCCCGCAGCTCGTCCAGGCTCAGCCCGGCCCCGGGGCGCAGCTTGACCCAGGCGCACAGCTCCTCACCGTACTTGGCGTCGGGTACCCCGATCACCTGGACATCCTCGATCGCCGGGTGGGTGTAGAGGAACTCCTCCACCTCGCGCGGGTACACGTTCTCCCCGCCCCGGATGACCATGTCCTTGATCCGGCCCGCGATGTTCAGGTACCCGGCCGCGTCCATCACCGCCAGGTCACCGGTGTGCATCCAGCGGGCGCCGTCGATCACGGCCTCGGTCTGCGCCTCGTCGTCCCAGTAGCCGAGCATGACCGAATACCCCCGGGTGCACAGCTCGCCGGTGGTGCCGCGCGGGACCACCAGGCCGGTCGCCGGATCGATGATCTTCACCTCGACATGGGGGTGCACCCGGCCCACCGTGGACACCCGGCGGCCGGTGTCGTCATCGGCCCGGGTCTGGGTGGACACCGGGGACGTCTCGGTCATCCCGTAGCAGATGGTGACCTCGGTCATGTGCATCTCGCTGACGACCCGCTTCATCACCTCGACCGGGCATGGCGACCCGGCCATGATCCCGGTCCGCAGCGTCGACAGGTCGTAGCCGGCGAAGCCGGGCAGCGCGAGCTCGGCGATGAACATGGTCGGCACCCCGTACAGAGAGGTGCACCGCTCCGCCTGCACCGCCGCCAGCGCCGCGGCCGGCTCGAAGCCGGCCGACGGGATGACGATGCAGGCCCCGTGGGTGGTGCAGGCCAGGTTGCCCAGCACCATGCCGAAGCAGTGGTAGAAGGGCACCGGGATGCAGACCCGGTCCTGCTCGGTGTAGCGGCAGCCCTCGCCGATGAAGAACCCGTTGTTCAGGATGTTGTGATGGGACAGGGTGGCGCCCTTCGGGAAGCCGGTGGTCCCGCTGGTGTACTGGATGTTGATCGGGTCGTCGAAGGACAGGCCGGCCTCCCGCGCGGCCAGCGGGCCGAGCTCGCCCGGCACGCCCGCGCCCGCGTTCAGCAGCTCCTGCCATTCCGGCGACCCCAGGTAGATGACCCGTTCCAGCTGCGCGGGCGCGTCCGGCCCGCCCCGCACCTCGTCCACCATCGCGCGGTAATCGCTGGTCTTGAACGATTCCGCGCTGACCAGCACCCGGACCCCCGACTGGCGCAGCGCGTAGCCGAGCTCATGGCTGCGGTAGGCCGGGTTGATGTTCACCAGGACGATCCCCGCCTTTGCGGTGGCGTACTGGAGCAGCACCCATTCGGCGCAGTTCGGCGCCCAGATGCCCACCCGGTCGCCCGCCTCGATGCCCGCCGCGATCAGGGCCCGGGCGAGCCCGTCGGTGTCGAGGTCGAGCCCGGCGTAGGTCCACCGCCGCCCGGCGGGCACGTCCACCACCGCCTCCCGGTCCGGGTAGGTGGCGGCGACCCGGCGCAGGCTGGCCCCGATCGTCTCGCCCAGCAGCGGCACCGCGGATGCGCCGTGACTGTAGGACCGTTCTGTGACGCCGGTCATGGCAGCCCCCTCTGGCTCGGCCGTCAGGCCCTGCTTGCGTTGCCCATCAGGGCATGTCTGGCACCATGGTGCCCCGCACACGGCCGGGTGTGAATACTCGGGCCGGCGCCGGCGGGCCCGGGCCGGCCCGCGGCGGCCGCCGCGCAGCCTCGTTCTGCATGGTGAGGGGTGAACGGCCGGCGGCTCCGTGCCGTCAGCAATGGTGTTGGCGCGCTGCGGGGGAGTTACTGTTCAATACAGGGATTCGGGACAGCCGCACGTGTCCGCCCACCGGCGGACTCGCCGCTCATGTGCCCGTGCCGGGAGTGACCATGGAGTCGTGGATTGTCTGGCTGGTCCTAGCCGCGGTGCTCGGGATCGCCGAGGTCATGACGACCACGCTCGCCTTCGGCCTGCTGGCCGCCGCGGCGGTGGCAGCGGCCATCGTCGGCGGGGTCGGCCTGGCCCTTCCCTTCCAGCTCATCGCCTTCGTTCTCGCGGCGGGGGCGGGTCTCGGCATCGCGCGGCCGCTGGCCGTGCGCCACATCCGGCAGCCCCCGCTGCTGAGAACCGGTACGTCCGCCCTGGTGGGGCGGTCCGCCATCGTGACCGAGGAGGTCACGGCGCTTGACGGGCGGGTCCGCATCGGCGGCGAGGTCTGGTCGGCACGCTCCTACGACGAGTCATCGGTCATCCCCGAGGGCTCCAAGGTCGACGTCCTCGCGATCGAGGGTGCCACCGCGCTTGTCCATCCCAAGGAGTAGTCATGGAAGCAGGAATAGTCGCGGCCGTCGCCGCCGTCATCGTGGTCATCTTGATGTTCGTCTTCGTGGCCAAGACGGTGCGCATCGTGCCGCAGGCGCGGGCGCGCAACATCGAGCGCTTCGGCAGATACCGCAAGACCCTGCAGCCGGGGATGAACTTCATCATCCCGTTCGTGGACAGGGTCAAGCCGCTCATCGACCTGCGTGAGCAGGTGGTCGCCTTCAAGGGCCAGCCGGTCATCACCGAGGACAACCTGGTCGTGCTCATCGACACGGTGCTGTTCTTCCAGGTCACCGACCCCCGGGCGGCCGACTACGAGATCGTCAACTACATCCAGGCGATCGAGCAGATCACCGCGACCATGCTGCGCAGCGTGATCGGGAACATGGACCTCGAGGAGACCCTCACCTCACGCGACAAGATCAACACCATGCTGCGCGGCGTGCTCGACGACGCCTCGGGCAAGTGGGGACTCCGGGTGACCCGGGTGGAGATCAAGGCGATCGACCCGCCCAAGAGCGTCATTGACGCGATGGAGAAGCAGATGCGGGCGGAGCGGGAGAAGCGCGCGGCCATCCTCACCGCCGAAGGGGTGCGCCAGTCCAGGATCCTGACCGCGGAAGGCGAGAAGCAGAGCAGCATCCTTCGCGCGGAAGGCGAGAAGCAGAGCCAGATCCTGCAGGCCGAGGGCCAGGCGCAGGCGATCGGCACCGTGTTCCAGGCCGTGCACGTCAACGACGCGGACGCCAAGGTGCTCGCCTACCAGTACCTGCAGACGCTGCCGCAGCTCGCGCAGGCCGAGGGCAACACGTTCTGGGTGATCCCGAGCGAGGTGACGTCGGCACTGCGGACGCTGAGCGGGGCGTTCGGCGGTGAGGGGGCTGGCCAGCCGGCCGCGCCCGCCGGGCCCGTCCATGCGGTCGGCCCCGGGGCCGGCCCCGCCCCCGCGGCTCTCACCGACGCCGGGGCCGGGCAGCCCGGCCCGGCCGCGAACGGGGATCCGGCCACGACGGCAGAGCAGGCCGGGAACGGGGATCTCACCAGGGCGGAAGAGGCGGTCGCGGAGGAGTCGGCCCGCACGCACGACCAGCTCGCACAGGTGGAGGAGGAAGTCGCGGCGGTCCGGCGGCAGGCGGAGCAGTTCGGTCCCGGTTAACGGGCAGGCGGCTCCGCATCCGGTCAGAGCGTGACCGCGAGGCCGATGGTGAGCAGGGCGCCGAACGCGAGCTGCAGCCTGCCGGTCTGCCCCAGCGCGCCGATCAGGGCCGGGCCCTGCGCGCCCGCCCGCACCGCCCGCAGCGGCGGCAGCGCCAGCGGCAGGGTGGCCAGGGCCAGCAGCGCGAGCGGGCGCGCGAAGGCGATCACCACCACCGCGGCGAACGGGATCAGCGTGCAGCCGGCGTACAGCACGCGGGTCCGCTGGTCGCCGATGAGGACCGCGAGGGTGCGCTTGCCGGCCACCTCGTCGGAGGGGATGTCGCGCAGGTTGTTGACCACCAGCAGGGCACACGACAGCAGGCCGACCGGCACCGACGCCGCCAGTGCCAGCCAGGTCAGCCGGCCCATCTGGACGTAGGCGGTGCCGGTCACGGCGGCGACCCCGAAGAAGGCGAAGACCGCCACCTCGCCCAGGCCCCGGTAGCCGTACGGGTGGCTGCCGCCGGTGTAGGTCCAGGCGGCGGCCACCGCGGCGGCGCCGACCAGCAGCAGCCACCAGGACGTGGCAGCGGCCAGCACGAACCCGGCCGCGCATGCGGTGGCGAAGCAGGCGAGCGCGGCGGCGCGCACCTGCCGGGCCGGGGCGAGCCCGGCCGCCACCAGCCGGGCCGGCCCGACCCGGCGCTCGTCGGCGCCCCGGACGCCGTCGCTGTAGTCGTTGGCGTAGTTGACCCCGACCTGCAGGGCGAGCGCGACCACCAGGGCCAGGGCCGCCCGCCACAGCGAGAAGCGGCCGTAGCCGAAGGCCACCCCGCTGCCCACCGTGACCGGCACGATCGCCGCTGGCAGCGTCCGTGGCCGGGCGCCGCCCAGCCACTCCCGCGGCGTCGCCATCAGCGCAGGTCTCGCGGGTCCATGCCTTGCGCGTCCACGCCTAGTTCGTGGCCGGGCCTGGCGCTGGCCCCTCCGCGTGCGCGGACATCGGGCGCCATGAGCTGGGATCACGCACGGCGCCGGTGGAGGCCGACGTCGCCATGGCGGCGTAGACCTGCAGTGCCTGGCTGACCGTGCGGTCGCGACCAATCGGCTGGAAGCCGCTGGCGCCCAGCCGCTCCCGCCGGGCGGCCAGCTCGGCCTCGGGCACGTCCAGCGTGAGCTCGCGGCGCGGGATGTCGATCGCGATCCGGTCGCCGTCCTGCACCAGCGCGATCATCCCGCCCGAGGCGGCCTCCGGCGCGACATGGCAGATGGACAGCCCCGAGGTGCCGCCGGAGAACCGGCCGTCGGTGATGAGCGCGCAGGCCCGGCCCAGGCCCTTGCCCTTGAGGAAGCTGGTCGGGTAGAGCATCTCCTGCATGCCCGGCCCGCCCTTGGGCCCTTCATACCGGATGACCACCACGTCGCCCGCGGCCACCTGGCCGTTCAGGATGCCCTCGACGGCGTCTTCCTGGCTCTCGAACACCCGGGCCGGCCCGGCGAACCCCCACAGGTCCTCCGGCACCCCGGCGGTCTTCACGATCGCCCCCTCAGGCGCCAGGTTGCCGTAGAGCACGGCCAGGCCGCCGTCGGCGCTGTAGGCGTGCTGCCGGTCCCTGATGCAGCCCTCCGCCCGGTCCTCGTCCAGCCCGCTCCACCGGGCGTCCTGCGAGTACGGCCGGATGGTGCGGATCCCGCCCGGCGCGGCGTGGAACAGCTCGCGCGCCGCGGCCGGCGCCGCGTCCGAGCGGATGTCCCACTGGTCGAGGAAGGCCCGCAGCGAGGGGCTGTGCACCGTGTGCACGCCCTGGTTGAGCAGGCCGGCCCGGTCCAGCTCACCCAGGATGGCCGGGATGCCGCCGGCCCGGTGCACGTCCTCCACGTGGTAGCTGCTGCTCGGGGCCACCTTGCACAGGCACGGCACCCGCCGGGACAGCTCGTCGATCTCCTTCAGCCCGAAGCCGACCCG
>DATIXO010000025.1:0-2223 GCA_035518495.1 Streptosporangiaceae bacterium | reverse complement strand
GCCAGGCTCCCGATCAGGCCGGGAATGTCGCCGATGTGGTCGGCGTGCAGGTGCGACAAGAAGACCCTGGTGGTGGCCTCCACCGGCAGCATCAGCGCGGTGAAGTTCGCCAGCGCCCCCGACCCCAGATCGAAGAAGAAGAAGTCCTTCTCCGCGTTGCCCACCTCGATCAGCAGCGACCCCGACGCCTGGCTGCGCCGGATCCACGGATCGCCGCTGCCCAGCACGCTGACCCGGATCTCCCCCGCAGCCAGGCTCTCGGCACCGGGCACAAACACCGGCGCCCGGTCCTGCCCAGGCTGGCCGACCACCGGCGTCCTGGTCATCGGCTCGGCCCCGCCCAGATAGGCCGGTACGGGCAGCGCACCCGGCGAATCAGACATGACACCCCCAACTGCTCAGCGGATAATCACAAACGAACCTATGTGAAGTATGGTGCCCCGGGCGAGATCGCGGAAGAGAGCCATCTCCACGCCGTGGGCCAGTTGACTGCCGGCGGGCGCATTCCCGTCCGGGCATGCTGGCCGCCCTCGAGGCCGGCGCCGGGGAAGGCGCCTGAAATGCCGCCTGCAGCCGCCGTGGGAGGATCCTGGTCATGCCGCCGGCCCGGTCGTACCTGTGCCGGTGTGGGTGAACCGGGCCACGGCCGCGTGGACTGAGGGGTAGAAGTTTTCGGTGCCGATTGTCTCGGTTATGCCGGCGTGCCGGAACCGGTCCTGCATGCGCGTCCTGAGCCGCGCGACGACCAGGGTGATTCCCTCGTGGCGCAGGTCCGTGGCCAGCGCGGTAAGCGCCTCGAGCCCGGTCGAGTCGGCATGGGTGACGGCCTCGGCGTCGAACACGAGCCAGGACACGGGCGTGGGTGCCGCGCGGATTGCCTCGTGCACGCGTGCCTTGAAGTAGCGGGCGTTGGCGAAGAACAGACGGTCGTCGAGACGGTAGATGACCACACCCGGCGTCGGGCGCGCTTGACGGTGGAGTGAGACGTCGGCGTAGCGGCCCAGCGGTTCGACCCAGCCGAGCACGGCATCGTGGGGGCTGGCGCTGCGCCGCACGGTGTCGATCAGCGATAGTCCGACCGCGACGATCAGGGCCTGGAGCACGCCGAACGCGACGACGCACCCGGTGGTCACGGCCGCGATCGCGACCTCGACATCGTCGACGGGCATGCAGGTCAAGTCCGCCGCAGATGGTGACCGCTGGATCGTGGCAGCCGCCGGCGGTGGCACGGTGCTCGGCGCTGAAGGCGCCCAAGTCCGGCAGCAGGTGCCAGGCATCCTGCCCTCCAGAGCCGGCCGACGTAGTGGCCCGGCGCGGGCGGCTGGGGGCGGGTGGTGCCGGTTAGGAAGCCGGGGATGGCTGATCAGCTGCCGGGCTGGGCGGACAGGCAGTGCCGGTCGCGTCGTGCCAGATCGCCGCGAAGTTGCCGACGCCGAGCTGCCCGGCGCGGTGGAGCCGCCGGGTGACCGGCGGCTGGCGTGCCGGCGGTGCCGCGTTCAGCACGGTGGTGAGCAGGGCCCGGGCGCGCAGCAGGACCATGGGGGACTGGGCCGCGGACTCCAGGAGGTCGTCCAGGGCGGTGCGCAGGTAGTCATCCCAGGACGGCAGGGCCAGCACGACCCGGATGGTCCCGGCGTCATCGGCCACCTCGGCCACGTCCAGGTCGCGTGGCACGAGGAGCTGGAGCAGGCTCTCGATGGTGTCCAGCACCTGGACGGCGGTGGCCGGGTCGTTGACCGCCGGCGACAGCGCCCGCATGCCGATGTCGGCCAGCAGCCGGAACGCGAACAGCGGGTCCTGGCCGAAGGTGCGCTCGGGCCCGGTCACCAGCCCGGCCAGGACCGTCTTGTCGGTCACCTCGCCGCCGTGCAGGTCCGCGACCGGGGCGCCCTGCTGAAGGGTGTCGCCCACGCCGGCCCGGAGCACGATCACGGCGCCGTCGGCGTCGCGCAGCAGCCGGCCCAGGTCGAGTTGCTGCAAGATCGCCTGGCGGTGCGGCCACGGGACCGCCCGGCGCCGCGGCGGCAGCGGGACGCCTGGTTGCGGCTCTGCCGTGTACGGCCGGGGGTACAGGTCCTCGATGATGCCGCGGCCCTGCCCGGCGATGGCCGCCAGGGTGGGCGCCAGCTGGATGGAGGCGAACGCCTTGACCTGCAGCGTCCGGATCAAGGCGATGGCGGCGAGCACTGCCGCCATCTCGGCGGCCGGCACGATCACCGACAC
>DATIXO010000024.1:0-46640 GCA_035518495.1 Streptosporangiaceae bacterium | reverse complement strand
CAGGTCGGCCGGGAGGTCGCCGTGGACGAGGTGAACGCGGCGTACCGGGCGGCCGCCGACGGCCCGCTCAAGGGCTACCTGCACTACACCAGCGACCCGATCGTGTCCTCCGACATCGTCGGCACCCCCTACTCGTGCACGTTCGACTCCGGGCTCACCATGACCTTCGGCGACCAGGTCAAGGTGATCGGCTGGTACGACAACGAGTGGGGCTACAGCGCCCGGCTGGTCGACGTCACCGCGCTCGTCGGCGGGCGGCTCGGATGACGGCTGACCGCCGTCCCCGCGGCCCGGCCGCCAGGTGCACAACGGGATCGCGGGGCCGATGAAGCGGGCCGACGATCTCGACGTGACGGGCCGGGTGGTCCTGCTGCGCGCCGACCTCAACGTGCCGCTCGACGGCGAGGTGATCACCGACGACCGCCGGATCAGGGCCAGCCTGCCGACCCTGACCGCCCTGCTGGGCCGGGGCGCCCGGGTGGTCGTGTGCGCCCACCTCGGCCGGCCCAGGGGCAGCGGGTACGCGGCCCGCGCGGCCGGTGGCCCGTCCCTGCGGCCGGTCGCGGGCCGGCTGTCGGAGCTGCTCGGCCAGCCGGTCGCGTTCGCCGCCGACGCGGCGGGCGGGTCGGCCACCGCCACCGCGGCCGCCCTGGCCGACGGCGAAGTCGCGCTGCTGGAGAACGTGCGCTTCGAGCTCGCCGAGACCAGCACGGACGACGCGGAGCGGGCGGTGCTGGCGGGCAGGCTGGCCGGGCTCGCGGACGCCTACGTCGGCGACGGGTTCGGCGCCCTGCACCGCAGGCACGCCAGCGTCTACGACCTGCCGCGGCTGCTGCCGCACGCGGCCGGGCAGCTGGTACTGGCCGAGGTCTCCGTGCTGCGCCAGCTCACCACCGACCCGGCACGGCCCTACGTGGTCGTGCTGGGCGGCGCCAAGATCTCCGACAAGCTGGCGGTCGTCGGCAACCTGGCCAGGATCGCCGACCGGCTGCTCATCGGCGGCGGCATGGCCTACACGTTCCTGGCGGCCCAGGGCCACCAGGTGGGGGACTCGCTGCTGGAGACCGACCAGATCCCGCAGGTGTCGGCCGTGCTGGCCGAGGCCGACCGGTCGGGGGTGGAGATCGTGCTGCCGGCCGATCACGTGGTGGCCGGCCGGTTCGGCCGCGACGCGCAGCCCGAGACCGTCCCCGGCCCCGACATACCGCCGGGCCGCCTGGGCATGGACATCGGGCCCGCCACCCGGGAGCTGTTCGCCCGCAAGCTGGCCGACGCGAAGACCGTGTTCTGGAACGGCCCACCGGGGGTGTTCGAGTTCCCCGCGTTCGCCGCCGGCACCCGGGCGGTGGCCCAGGCGATCAGCGCCGTGCCCGGCCTGACCGTGGTGGGCGGCGGTGACTCCGCGGCAGCGGTCGCCCTGCTGGGTTTCCCCGACGACGCGTTCACCCACATCTCCACCGGGGGCGGGGCGAGCCTGGAGTACCTGGAGGGCGCGGCGCTGCCCGGGCTGACCGCGCTGGAGGCACCGTGAGCCGCACCGGCCGGATGCCGCTCATGGCCGGCAACTGGAAGATGAACAACACCCACCTCGAGGCGATCGCGCTGGTGCAGAAGCTCGCCTTCACGCTCACCGGCAAGGACTTCGACGCCACCGAGGTGGCGGTGCTGCCGCCGTTCACCGCGCTGCGCAGCGTGCAGACGCTGGTCGCCGGGGACAGGCTGCGGATCCGCTACGGGGCGCAGGACATCTCCGTCCACGACCGGGGCGCCTACACCGGCGAGGTGTCCGGGCCGATGCTCGCCAAGCTCGGCTGCGCCTACGTGCTGGCCGGCCACTCCGAGCGGCGCCGGTACCACGGCGAGGACGACGCGACGGTGAACGCGAAGGCGGTGGCCGCGCTCCGGTCGGGGATCACCCCGATCGTGTGCGTGGGCGAGGATCTGGCCGTCCGGCAGGCCGGGGATCACCTGGCCCACACCCTGGCCCAGCTGGACGGCGCGCTGAGCGGCATCGGCGCGCCGCAGGCCGCCGGCCTGGTGGTCGCCTACGAGCCGGTGTGGGCGATCGGCACCGGGGAGGTCGCCCGGCCGGAGGACGCCCAGGAGATGTGCCACGCGATCCGGGAGCGGGTTTCCGCGGTTCACACCCGCGATGTGGCCCTCGGTATGCGTATCCTGTATGGCGGGTCGGTTAAATCCGACAACATCGCTGCGATCATGGCGCAGCCAGATATCGATGGTGCGCTGGTCGGCGGGGCCAGCCTCGATGCCGGTGAGTTCGTCCGGATCTGCCGGTACCGGGAACTCGCCGTCCACGCCTGAGAGCCCCCAGCGCCGTGCCATGAGCCGCGCAGTGCCACAGCAGCGGAACACCTGGAAGGACGAGCATCGGCAGTGGTTATCGGAATTTCTGTCGTCCTTATCATCACCAGCCTGCTCATGGTGCTGCTCGTGCTGCTGCACAAGGGCAAGGGCGGTGGCTTGTCGGACCTGTTCGGCGGCGGCATGAGCTCCTCGCTCGGCTCATCGTCGGTGGTGGAACGGAATCTGGACCGGCTCACCATCTTCACCGGGGTCGTCTGGTTCCTCTGCATCGTCGGCCTCAACCTGTTGCTGAATCACTGACGGCCACAGGGCAGCGGAGAGGGCAAGGGGTGGTCTGTGGGTAGTGGCAACGCCATCCGGGGAAGCCGCGTGGGAGCGGGCCCCATGGGCGAGGCGGAACGCGGCGAGTCGGCACCGCGGGTGCGGATCTCGTTCTGGTGCTCCAACAATCATGAAACCCGGCCGAGCTTCGCGAGCGACGCCGCCGTGCCGGAGACCTGGGACTGCCCCCGGTGCGGATTCCCGGCCGGGCGCGATCAGGCGAACCCGCCCGGGCCGCCGCGCAGCGAGCCGTACAAGACCCATCTGGCCTACGTGAAGGAGCGGCGCAGCGACTCCGACGGGGCCCAGATCCTCGCCGAGGCGCTGGAGAGGCTCCGCAGGAACGCGTGAGATCCCGGCACTGACCGGGACGCTGCCTGTTCCTTACCTGCCCGGGTGCAAGTCATGGCCCTGGGCTGACTCAAGCGCGCCAGCTACGGATCCATGACGCATTTCTGCCCGACATTTTGCCTGCTCGCAGGCGCCTGCCGGAACTCCGGCCCGGCCGCGGCACGTTCTCGATCATGAGCTTGGCCCGCCGGTGGGCGGTACCCGCCGCGGGCGCACTGAGGAGCCTTCCCGAGTGGCGATCCGCCCCGTCGGTGATCAAGTCGTGCCCGCGGCCCGGGTATGCGGGCGTCCGGCAGACCGGAGCGTGGACCATCAGCGAGCAAGCCGCGGCCGCAGCCGTGCCCCTGAGGTTCCCCGGACCCGTCACTCACCGGCACAAGCTTCCCGGCCGCCTGTCGGCGGCCTGCATCGGGTTCTCACTGCTGATCATGATCGTGGTCCCGGCGGCCGGGCCGAGCATGGCCGTGGTGAGGATGCGCAGGCCCGTCGCGGGACCACCGTGGTGGTTCACCCTGCACCCCGCGGCGTGGCTGGTGACGGTCGCGCTGTGGGCGGCGGCGATCGCCGGCACGGCGGGCGTGGGGGCCGGCCTGGTGGCGATCGGGCGCGGAGCCCGGCCGCCGGCCCGGCTGCTGGTGGTGGCGGCGCTGGCCGTCACCGCCGTGCTGGCCGTGCTCCCGCCCGCCGGTTCCACCGACACGCTCGACTACGCCTCCTACGGGCGGATGGTGGCGATCGGCCGCGACCCGTACGTGATGACCCCCCAGCAGCTCCGGCTGACCGGCGACCCGGTCGGCGCGGTCGCCCCGGTCCCCTGGGAGGGCATGCACTCGGTCTACGGCCCGCTGGCCACGATCGAGCAGGGCACGGCGGCCATCCTCGGCGGCACGTCCGCCGCGAGGATCACGTTCTGGCTGAAGGTGTGGAACGCGCTGGCCTTCGGCCTGGTGGTGCTGGCGCTGGACCGGCTGCTGCGCGGCGACCCGGCGGCCCGCATCCGGGCCCACCTGCTCTGGTCGCTCAACCCGCTGCTGCTGTGGGGGCTGGTCGCCGCCGGGCACGTGGACGCGGTCGCCGCGGCGGTGGCCTTCCTCGGCCTGGCCCTGGTCAGCCCCTGCCTGCTGGGCCGGGAGCCGGGCCGGAGCCCCCGGGCGGCGGCCGGGCTGGCGGCGGGCGCGCTGGTCGGGATGGCGGCCGACATCAAGATCACCTTCGTGCTGTTCGGGCTGGGGATCGCGATCGCCGCCCGGAGGTCCCCGCGCACGCTGCTCGCCGCCGGGGCCGGGGCGCTGGCCGTGCTCGTCCCGTCCTACCTGTGGTTCGGGCCGTCAGCGGTCAAGGTGCTCTTCGACCGCGACGCCAGCGCCACCAGCGACAACTTCTATCAGCTGCTCACCCGCCCGTTCGGGCTGGCCCCGCTGCCCGACCTGGCCCTGGTGGCCGTGCCGCTGCTGGTGGCGACCGGCTGGCTGCTGCTGCGGCGGCTGCCGGATGGCCCGCCGGGCTGGCCCGCGGTCCGTCCCGTGCTGGCGCTGAGCCTGGCCTGGCTGCTGGTGTGGCCCTACCAGCGGCCCTGGTACGACGCGATGGTGTTCTGCCTGCTCGCGCTCTTCCCGGCATCCCGGCTGGACTGGCCGGTCCTGGCCCGGCTGGCCGCGGGCACCCTCTACTCCATGCCGGGCATGCCCGGGGCGCTGCCCGCGGTGTTCTTCGGGGTGCTGCCCGCCGAGCAGCGCTGGCTGGTGCCGGCGGCCAGGCTCGCGGCCCTGCTGGCCGTCATGGCGCTGTGCCTGACCGGCGCCTGGCACGCCCGGCGGCGGGCGGGGCCGCCCGGCCCGCCCAGGGGATGGCCACGCCGCCTGCTCAGTGCGCGAACCCCTGCCGGAACGGCTCCGGCGCGAGCGGCATATGCGCCCGCGGGTGCTGTGCCAGCGCCCGGGAATGGCGCCGCAGGTCGGCCAGGAACACATCAGCCAGGTCACGGCTGAATCCGTTGCGGACCACGATCCGCATCACCGCGGTGCCGGTCAGGTTGGCCGGCAAGGTGTAGGCGGGCACCAGCCAGCCGCGCGTGCGCAGCCGCTCCGACACGTCGAACACGCTGTAGCCGGCCTGGTCACCGGCCAGCTTGAAGGCGAAGACGGGCAGCTCACCGCCGTCGGTGAGCAGCTCGAACGGCCCCATCCCGGCGATCTGGGACGACAGGTGCAGCGCGACGTCCTGGCAGGCCTGCTGGACCCTGCGGTAGCCGTCGAAACCCAGCCGCAGGAAGTTGTAGTACTGGGCGGCGATGGGGGCGCCGGAGCGGGAGAAGTTCAGCGCGAAGGTGGGCATCTGGCCGCCGAGGTAGTTGACCTTGAACACCAGATCCTCCGGCAGCGCCCCGGAGTCACGCCACACCACCCAGCCGACGCCGGGATAGACCAGGCCGTACTTGTGCCCGGAGGCGTTGATCGAGGCCACCCGCGGCACCCGGAAGTCCCAGGCGAGGTCCGGGTGCAGGAACGGGGCGATGAACCCGCCGGAGGCGGCGTCCACGTGAATGGGCACATCGGGGCCGCCAGCGGCGGCGAGGCGGTCGAGCTCGTCGCTGATCCCGGCGACCGGCTCGTAGCTGCCGTCGAGCGTCGAGCCCAGGATCGCGACCACGCCGATGGTGTTCTCATCGCAGCGGGCCGCGGCCTCCGGCCCGGTCAGGTGGAGCCGGCCCTCCTCCAGCGGCACCTGGCGCGGCTCGACCTGCCAGTAGCGGCAGAACTTGTCCCAGCACACCTGGGCGTTCGCGCCCATCACCAGGTTGGGCCGTCCCGTGCTGGGCCGCCCCGCGCCGCCGCGCCAGCGCCACAGCAGCGCCATCCCGCCGAGCATGCAGGCCTCGCTGGAGCCGGTGGTGGAGCACCCGGTCGCCTGCGAGCCGCCCCCCGCGTGCCACAGGTCCGCCAGGATGCTGACGCAGCGCGATTCGAGCTCCGCTGTCTGCGGGTACTCATCCTTGTCGATCATGTTCTTGCCGAGGCACTCGGCCATGAGCAGCTCCGCCTGCGGCTCCATCCAGGTGGTCACGAAGGTCGCCAGGTTGAGGCGGGGGTTGCCGTCCAGGATGAGCTCGTCCCGCACCACCTGCAGCGCGGTGGCGGGCAGCATGCCCCGGCGCGGGATCATGTGCCGTGGCACCTCGTGGCCGGCCTCCTGCACATAGATCGGGTTGATGTCCACATCGGGCTCGCCCGAGTAGTCGGCTTTCCGGTGCAACGCCATGGCATGCTCCCGCGGGATAAGCGGCGATCCTCCGACCAGCATGCAACCACGGGACGCCCAGCGTGGAAGATGGAGGGATGCACCTTCCGGTCAACCCCCCGGTCTCGCCGATGCTGGCCAAGGCCGTCAACCAGCTTCCCGACGGCCCGTACAGCTACGAGCCGAAGTGGGACGGATTCCGCTCCATCGTCTTCGCCGACAACGGCGAGGTGGAGTTCGGCAGCCGCAACGAGCGGCCGATGACCCGGTATTTCCCCGAGCTCGTGGCCGCGGTCACCGGGCAGTTCCCGCGCCGGTGCGTGATCGACGGGGAGATCGTGGTCCCCGGATCCGACGGCCGCCGGCTCGACTTCGAGGCGCTGCTCCAGCGGATCCACCCCGCCGCCAGCCGGGTGACGCTGCTCGCGACCCAGACGCCGGCCCACTTCATCGCGTTCGATCTGCTCGCCCTCGGCGACGATGACTTCACCGGGCGGCCGTTCGGGCAGCGCCGGGCGGCGCTGGAAGAGGCGCTGGCCGGCGTGACAACGCCCCTCCACGTGACGCCGGCGACCACCGACCACGCCCTGGCCCAGCAGTGGCTGGCCCAGTTCGAGGGGGCCGGGCTTGACGGGATCATCGCCAAGCCGCTGGCGGGCGTCTACGAGCCGGACCGGCGGGTCATGTTCAAGGTCAAGCACGAGCGGACCGCCGACTGCGTGGTGGCCGGCTACCGGACGCACAAGTCCGGCCCCGACGCGATCGGCTCGCTGCTGCTCGGCCTGTACCGCGACACCGGGGACCTGGCCAGCGTCGGCGTCATCGGCGCGTTCCCCATGCAGCGCCGCCGCGAGCTGTTCACGGAGCTGCAGCCGCTGGTCACCACGTTCGACGGGCATCCGTGGAACTGGGCGCGCCAGGAGGCCGGGACGCGGACCCCGCGCGCGGCCGAGCACAGCCGGTGGAACGCCGCCAAGGACCTGTCCTTCACGCCGCTGCGGCCGGAACGGGTGGTGGAGGTCCGCTACGACCACATGGAGGGCCCGCGGTTCCGGCACACCGCCCAGTTCGTGCGCTGGCGGCCGGACCGCGAGCCCCGTTCCTGCACCTATGAGCAGCTGGAGGAGCCGGTGAGCTTCGACCTGGCTGAGATCCTGTCCGGCCAGGCACCGGCGGTGGGCCAGGGGTAGGGCTGTCCTCGTCAGCCGGCGGCGGGCCGCACGTACCGGCAGATGAGGTGCCCGTCGTCGGCCAGCACGTGGGCCAGCTGGAGCTGGCGGGCAGCCGCGCCCGCCCCGGCGGGCGCCGGCGGCCCGGCACCGGCCACGATCCGGCCGCCCGTGGGCCCGGCCAGCAGCGGGCTGAGCGTCAGGCACAGCTCGTCCAGCAGGCCGGCCTCGACGATCTGGCCCAGCAGGTGCGGCCCGCCCTCGGTGAGGATCTGCCGGTAGCCGCGGCCGGCCAGCGCGCCGACCGCCGCCCGGATGTCCACGCTCTCCCGGCCGGCGACGATCACGTCCGCCCCAGCGGCCGCCGCCGCCCGCCGCGCGGCCGGCGCCGCCTCGGTGGTGATCACGATGGTCCGGGCATCCGCCGGTGACGCGGCCAGCAGCCGGCTTTCCAGGTCGAGGTCGAGCCTGCGGGTGACCACGGCGATCGGCGGGGCAGGAGTACGGCCGGCCCGCAGCCAGGCCCAGCGCACGCCCTCCTCGCGCGGCCGGACCGGGCGGTACCCTTCCACCCTGGCCGTCCCGGCGCCGACCACGATGACGTCGGCAAGGGCCCGGAGCATGGCGAACACCTGCTGGTCGGCCCCGCCGGACAGGCCACCGGAACGGCCCGCGAGCGTGGCGGCCCCGTCGAGGCTGGTGACCATGTTCGCGCGCAGCCAGTGCGGGGCCAGCCCAGCCCGCCCGGCTTCCCCGGTCTCCCCGGTCTCCCCGGGCTGGTCCGGGTGGCGGTACCGGGCGGCGAGCTCGTGGTCGGCCAGGTCGGCCGGTTCCGGATAGATCTGCCGCACGGCCTGGGACTCTAGCCGGCCTCGGGCGCCGGGTCGGTCCGGCGCAGCGCCATCATCGAGTGCCCGGCCAGCACGATCTGCGCGCCGGGCAGGTGCTCGGTGCCGCTGCCCTCCGCCGCGCTGCTCTCCGCTGCCTGGCCAGACGCGGTGTCGAGCGTGACCGACCAGCGGCGGCCGAACTTCGGCCCGGGCAGCGTGAACGTGACCGGCTCACGGTTGGCGCTGAGCAGGATCAGGAAGGTGTCGTCACGCACCGGCTCGCCGCGCGGGCCTGGCTCGGTGATGGCATCCCCGTTGAGGAAGACCATCATCGCGCGGGCGTAGGGGGTGTCCCAGTCCTGGCCGGCCATTTCCTGGCCGGACGGGGTGAGCCAGGCGATGTCGGCCAGGCTGTCCCCGCCGTCCGGGCGGCCGCGGAAGAACCGGCGGCGGCGGAAGACCAGGTGATCGCGGCGCAGCGCGGCCAGGTCGCACGCGAACCCCAGCGGGGCCGCCTCGCTGCCGGCCAGGCTCCAGTCCACCCACGACACCTCGTTGTCCTGGCAGTAGGCGTTGTTGTTGCCGCCCTGGGTGCGGCCGAGTTCGTCACCCGCCAGCAGCATCGGCACCCCCTGCGAGCAGAACAGGGTGGCGAGCAGGTTGCGCTGCTGCCGGGACCGCAGGGCGAGCACGTCGGTGTCGGTGACCGGCCCCTCCGCGCCGCAGTTCCACGACCGGTTGTCATCGGTGCCGTCCGCGCCGCCCTCGCCGTTGGCCTCGTTGTGCTTGCGGTCGTAGGAGACCAGGTCGGCGAGGGTGAACCCGTCGTGGCAGGTGATGAAGTTGATCGAGGCGACCGGCCTGCGCCCGCTCGTTTCGTATAGGTCGCTCGAACCGGACAGCCGGGAGGCGAACTCGGGCAGGGTGGAGGCCTGCCCGCGCCAGAAGTCCCGTACCGTGTCGCGGTACTTGCCGTTCCACTCACTCCACAGCGGCGGGAAGTTCCCCACCTGATAGCCGCCCTCGCCGACATCCCAGGGCTCGGCGATGAGCTTGACCTGCGAGACCACCGGGTCCTGCTGGACCAGGTCGAAGAACGCGGACAGCCGGTCCACGTCGTGCAGTTCCCTGGCCAGGGCCGAGGCGAGGTCGAACCGGAACCCGTCCACGTGCGCTTCCAGCACCCAGTACCGCAGCGAGTCCATGATGAGCTGGAGCGCGTGCGGGGAGCGGACGTTGAAGCTGTTCCCGCAGCCGGTGTAGTCGAGGTAGTAGCGCTTGTCCTCCTCGGCCAGGCGGTAGTAGGCGGCGTTGTCGATGCCGCGGAACGACAGCGTCGGGCCCCGGTGATCGCCCTCCGCGGTGTGGTTGTAGACCACGTCCAGGATGACCTCGATGCCCGCCTCGTGCAGCGCCTTCACCATCGCCTTGAACTCGCCGACCTGCCCGCCCGGTGTGCTGGCGGAGGCGTAGCCGTTGTGCGGGGCGAGGAACGCGATGGTGTTGTAGCCCCAGTAGTTGGTGAGCCCGCGGTCGGACAGCTCGTGCTCGGGCACGAACTGGTGGACCGGCATCAGCTCCACGGCCGTCACCCCGAGCATGACCAGGTGATCGATCACGGCCGGGTGCGCCAGCCCGGCATAGGTGCCGCGCTGGTCCGGCGGGACGTCCGGATGGCGCAGGGTCAGGCCCCGCACGTGCGCCTCGTAGATGACCGTCCCGTGGTAGGGCGTGCGCGGCGGCCGGTCGTCGCCCCAGTCGAAGAACGGGTTGATCACCACGTTGGTGGGCATGTACGGGGCGCTGTCGGCCGTGCTGGCCCGCGCGGGCTCGGTGAAGCGGTACCCGAACAGCGACTCGTGCCAGCGCACCTGGCCGTCCACCGCCTTGCCGTACGGGTCGAGCAGCAGCTTCGCCGGGTTGCAGCGGTGGCCGCGGGCGGGCTCGTAGGGCCCGTGGACACGGTAGCCGTACCGCTGGCCGGGCCCGGTGTCGGGCAGGTAGCCGTGCCACACGAACCCGTCCATCTCGGTCAGCTCGACCCGTTTCTCGGTGTGCGGGCCGTCGCCGTCGCTGTCGAACAGGCACAGCTCCACCCCCTCCGCCACCTCGGAGAACAGCGCGAAGTTGGTGCCCGCGCCGTCCCACGTCGCGCCCAGTGGGTAGGGAGTTCCCGGCCAGCGGCGCATCAGCCGGCCCCGGCGGCACGGGCGCGCTCCAGGATCCCGGCCACCTCGAGCCCGTCCGGCAGCGTGCCGAACGGGGTGCCGGGGCCGCCGGGCGCGGCCGGACCGAGCCGGGAGGCGCAGAAAGCGTCCGCGACCGGGCCGCTCACGTGCCGTACCAGCAGCGCGGCCTGCAGGGTGACGGCGATCAGCCCGGCCAGCCGCCGGGCCCCGGCCTGGCCGGTGGCCGTCTCCGGCTCGGCCAGCAGCTCCCGCAGCCGGCCCACCGCCACATCCAGCCGCCGGTCGCCGCCAGCGGCCAGGCCCAGCTCGGCCAGCAGCGCGCCAGCGGCCTCAGGGGCGCGGGCGAGCGCGCGCAGCACGTCGAGCGCGGTCACATTGCCCGACCCCTCCCAGATCGAGTTCAGCGGCGCTTCCCGGTAGAGCCTGGGCATCCCGGACTCCTCCACGTAGCCGTTGCCGCCCAGGCACTCGAGCGCCTCGGCCGCGTGGGCGGGCGCGCGCTTGCACACCCAGTACTTGGCGGCGGGCAGCGCGACCCGCAGCAGCGCGCGCTCGGCCGTGTCACCGCGCACGGCCCGGTCGGCGGCCCCGGCCAGCCGGAGCGCGAGCACGGTCGCCGCCTGCGACTCCAGCGTGAGATCGGCCAGCACGCAGCCCATCAGCGGCTGCGCGATCAGCTCCTTGCCGAACGCCTGGCGGTGGCTGGCGTGGTGCACGGCCGCGACCGTTGCCAGCCGCATGCCCGCGGCGCTGCCCAGTACGCAGTCGAGCCTGGTGGCGGACACCATCTCGATGATCGTGGCCACCCCGCGGCCCGGCTCGCCGACCTGCCAGGCCAGCGCGGCGTCGAGCTCGATCTCGGCGGAGGCGTTGGACCGGTTGCCGAGCTTGTCCTTGAGCCGGGCGATGCGCAGGCCGTTGCGCTGGCCGTCCGGCAGCACCCGGGGGAGCAGGAAACAGGTCAGCCCGCCGGGGGAGTAGGCGAGGGTGAGGAACAGGTCACACATGGGCGCGGAGCAGAACCACTTGTGGCCGGCGAGGACGTGAGCGCCGGGGCCCTCCGCCGGGGCCGGCTCGGCGCGGGTGGTGTTCGCCCGCACGTCCGACCCGCCCTGTTTCTCGGTCATGGCCATCCCGGCGAGCAGGCCGTCCTTGGTCCCGGGCGGGCGGAGGCCCGGGTCGTAGCTGCGTGCGGCGAGCAGCGGCTCGAACCGCCCGGCCAGCTCCGGCGCGTGCCGCAGGGCCGGGACGGCCGCGTAGGTCATGGAGACCGGGCAGCCGTGGCCGGGCTCGGCCTGGGCCCAGACGTAGAACCCGGCGGCTCGGGCCACGTGCGCACCGGGCCGCTGGCCGGCCCAGGGGGCGGCGTGCAGGCCGTGCCCGACGGCGGTGCGCATCAGCTCGTGCCAGGCGGGATGGAACTCCACCTCGTCGATCCGGTTGCCCCACCGGTCGTGGCTGCGCAGCACCGGCGGATGCTCGTTGGCGAGCCTGGCCTGCTCGCCGGTGACGGCGGAGCCCGCCAGCTGGCCGAGGGTGTGCAGGTCGCTGGCGGCCCAGCCGGCCCCCTCCCGGCCGACCGCTTCCAGCAGGGCGGCGTCGTCCGCGACGTCGTAGCCCGCCAGCGGCGGTACCTGGTTACTCAGGTGTGCAGGCCGCACTCGGTCTTGCCGGTGCCCGCCCAGCGGCCGCTGCGCGGGTCGGCCCCGGGCTCGACGCGCATGGTGCAGGTCGCGCAGCCGATCGACGGGTAGCCCTCATCCACCAGCGGGTTGACAAGCACCCCGTTGTCGGTGACGTAGGAGTCCACCTGGTCCTGGGTCCACCCGGCGATCGGGTTGACCTTGACCATGGCCCGCCGGGCGTCCCACTCGACCACGTGGGTGTCGCTGCGGGCGTTGGTCTCCTCCCGCCGCACCCCGGTGATCCAGGCGTCGTAGGGGTCCAGTGCCCGCTCCAGCGGTACCACCTTGCGCAGGTAGCAGCACAGGTCCGGGTTGCGCCCGTACAGCCGCGGCCCGAGCTCGGCGTCCTGTTCCGCCACCGTCCGGGAGGGGGTGATGCTGATCAGGTTCACCGGGTAGACCGCCTGCACGGCGTCCCTGGTGCCGAGCGTCTCGGGGAAGTGGTAGCCGGTGTCGAGGAAGATGACGTCCAGGCCCGGCTTGACGGAGGCGGCGAGGTGGATGATGACCGCATCGGTCATCGAGGACGTGATGCACAGCCGGCCGCCGAACGTCTCGGTGGCCCACGCGATGATGTCCCGCGCCGGGGCCGTGGCCAGTTCCCGCGCCGCCGTGGCGGCGAGCTCGGCCAGCCGGTTCGCCCGCCCGGTATCTTCCATGCCATCAGGCGTGGTCTGGCCTGCAGCTGCCGTCCAGGTCGCGCTTGATCTCACAGGAAGGGCTCCCATCCCGAAATCGTAGCCGGAGTCCCCGCTGGCCAGCGGGGGACTCACCGTCCCGTTACCTCCTGGTTATCCAGCCAGCACCGTGGTGGCAGGCATTAGCAGGGAACCACAGCAGATCCGGGAAATGTTCCCCGCCACACGAACTTCATACCGCACGCGGTGGCGGCGCAGGCATCAGCCTCGGGCCGCGGATGGCAGAAGGCCAGCTCAGCCCTGCCGCAGCCAGGTCAGACGGGGCTGCGGCGCCGCCGGGGGCGGCTGATGCTGGCAGTCACACCAGGTGCCACCCGGGCACCGCTCGTGATGCTGAGCGCGGCATGCCGGGCAGACCATCATGCAGCTCCGGGAACTCCCAGGATCAGGCGGCGTTCGCCCGGCGCATCCTGCGCCGGCGCTCCGAGGCACGCTCGTCCTCGTTCAGCCCGCCCCAGGTGCCGTACTTCTCGGGCCGGGAGACCGCGTAGGTCAGGCACTCCGCGCGGACCGGGCAGGCGGCGCAGACCGCCTTGGCCTTGCGCTCGCGGATCTCACGCTCGGGCTGGCGCTCCCCGTCAGGGCCGAAGAAGAGAACGACCTCCTTGCCGCGGCACGCGGCAGCATCCTGCCAGCCCCAGTTCGGCCGGGGAGGCAGTGCCACCTGCCGACGTACCTCAGACATGAATCGATCTCCTCATCCCGTGCTGTGTGTTCCTCACCCAGCGTCCCGCTGGGCACGCGGGCCCGCGCCCTTCAGCTTTTGCCCCGTCGCATCATCCAACGCACTACCGGGCTGCCGTGTTCCCGGGCGACGTCGACCTAGGGAACGGCCCGCAGTGCCAATTAAGATCCGGGAGGCAAATCATGCTGCCGGACAGGCCGCGGGCTGAGTGCACGCCGACCGTCCTGGCGAAGAGCGCCGGTTCAGCGAACCGACGCTCAATGATGCCACCCCGGTGGGCGGGTCCGCAGCCGGGCGCGAGAATTTACGGCCACCGAATGTGCTTCTCCCCCCGAACGGGGGGTTTTCATGATCACCAACTGGACAAAGCCACGGGTCCGGGTTCACCATGGGCAGCATGTCAGCGTCGGACGCGGCGCCTTTGCCCCGGCTGGGAGAGGTCTTCTTCGACGTCAGGGGCGAGTCCCGCACCATGCGGCTGAGCTGGTACGCCGACACCGAGGTGGCGGTGTTCAGCATCTGGCAGGGCGGTACCTGCACGGGCACATTCCGCCTGCCCATCGCCGATCTGCCGCGGATGGTCGAGGCCCTGCAGCGTGGCCCGCGCGCGCGAGACGACCTGGTCACGGGGGAGCAGCCGGGAGCGCGTGAGCAGCGCCAGCCCGCCGCTCCCGGCCCGCCCATCCGGGCGAGGCCAGCCCGCCCGGATCTGCCCGACACGGATATCGAGACCGGGCAGACCACGGCCGCTGTCTACTCGCCGCCCGCGGAACCAGAGGTCACGGGCTACCGGCCGGAGCCGCCATTGGCCGGCTACCCGCCCGGGCCGCCATTGGCCGGCTACCCGGCGGAGCCGCCATTGGCGGACTACCCGTCCGGGCCGCCGCTGGCGGACTACCCGGGTGAGGAGCCATTGACCGGCTACCCGCCGGAGCCGGCATTGGCGGACTATCCCCCCGGGGCGCCATTGGCGGACTACCCGGGTGAGGAGCCATTGACCGGCTATCCCGCCGAGCCGCCCGGCGGCTATTCCGGCGACCCGCTGGCCGACGGCCCGGGTTACCAGGCCGCCCCGCCGGCCGAGCCGGGCCACCGCGGCAAGACCGCCCGCCGGCGGCGGGGATCGCGGGCCACGCCGGAGTTCGCGGACGAGCCGCGCCCGGGCCGCGGCGATGAGGATCTGCCGGCTGACCCCGGCGGGTACCCGGCCGAGCCAGCCCGCGAGTTCGGTGAGCAGTACCCCGCCGAGCCGGCCCGGAAGCCCGCCGGAGAGCACGCGGCCGGGTCACCCGGCCGCCGCGGCTCCCGGCACCGCAGCCGGGAGCGGGGCGGGGAAACCGCCGGGTACCGGGATGAGCCGCGGGCACCGGAGACGCCGCGCGAGCCGCCCGCCCGCCATTCCAGGCAGCCCACCAGGCGCCGTTCCAGCGGGTACCAGGACCCGCTGGCGCCCGGGTACCCAGGCGACTCTGCCGGGTACTCAGGCGACTCTGCCGGGTACCCGGGCGAGGAGACGCTGTCGGCGCCAGCGGGCTATCCAGCGGGCCACCAGGACGCCCACGTGATCCCCGAGCCAGCAGGGCCCGGGGATGACCCGCTGACAGGCGGCTACCCCGGGGAATACGAGCCCGCGGACCCCGGCGACCGGTACCGGGCCGGGGACTACCAGTCCTATCCGGAAGAGCTGGCCGCCACCGGGTACGGATCACCCACGCGGCCCTATATCCCCGATAGCGGCGATACCGGGGAGCCCTTCGCCGAGGACCCGCCGGAACGGCGCAAGCCGCGCGGGCGGCGCCGGGCCGAGCCCTCCCCGGATTCCCATCCCTATGGCCCGCCACCCACGGTTGATGAGCCACGGCAGCGGGGACGCTATCCTGGCCGGCATTAACCTGTGCCTTGAGCGAGGAGGATGATCCCCGGATAGCCATAGCGGCCGGTGCCCTTCCGCCACAACATCTGACCTGGATGTCGTTGCGCTGAATGGTCGCCGTGAGGTTATATTGGCTACAGGGGAAGGGGGGCTTGAAGTGGCACAGAAGGTTTCGGTCACATATGCGTGTGACTACGACCGGAAAGAGATTCCACCGGGCCAGCACCGGTTGCGGCGGTTCAGCTTCGACGGCCGCGACTACGAGATAGATCTGTGCGTCATGCACAGCGACACATTCGACGAGACCATCAGCCTGTTTACCCAGCATGCGCGCAGGTCGGCGGCTCATCAGCCGCCTGTCAAACGCAGAACGGCCGCACACCGCCAGCACAGCGCCAGTGTCCGGGCATGGGCGAAGACGATGGGTATCGCGGTCGGCGACCGCGGCCGGATTCCGTCCGATGTGGTCGCCCAGTATGAGGCAGCCCACCCCTGAGCGCGGGCTGCTTTTGCGGCGTTCTCATTCGGTGGCCGCTGGCCCCGGGGGCGCGTTCCCCGGGGCGGCCCCACCGGCCTTATCTGCCCTATCGGGCCCACCGGCCTGACCGGGCGCTGCGGCCTGCCCATCCTCCTGGGCCGGCGCTACCGCCGCCGCGAGCACCTGTGAGTTCGGCAGGTGAATCATGCCCTCAGAGGTTTCGACCCGCACATAGCTGATCCCGATTTCGGTGACCATTCCCTCGATCCGCCCGCCCAGCGCACCGGACCGGAAGCTGACCATGTCGCCGACCCCGAACGGGTGGGAGAACAGCAGGACCAGGCCGGAGAACACGTTGCTGAGCGACTGCTGGGCGGCGATGCCGAGGATGATCGATGTCACCGCGCCGCCCACCAGCAGCTGGTCGAGCGGGACATGGAGCAGCCCCAGCGTGATGAAGAGCGCGGCGATGCTGCCCACCAGCACGATGGCGTAGCGCACGACCGCGGCGTGCGCCCGGCCGGTGACCGGCTGCATGACGTCACGTGACTTACTGGCGAAGCCGACCACCGCGATGACCGCCAGCAGGCAGAACGTGATCGCCGCCGCGATGGCGATCACCTGATCCAGCACGCTGTCCGAGGTGATGTCGCCAGCGGTGAAGGAAAGGACGGCCGCCACCACCGCGAGCACCAGGGCGATGATCGAGCGCCACGGCCGGGCCTGCCTCTTCACCCTGGCCATTTGCCGTGCGAGGTCGAGCTGGTGCTTCTCCTGCAGGTCCACCGGCACCGTCCTCCCGGGCACCCGTCCCGTCATGGCTGCCGCATCATCCCACGCTACCCAGGGCGCGCGGGGAGCCCGGAGCACACATAAGTGATCCCGGAGGCCGGCGGCCTCCGGGATCACGCGAACCGGACCGATCAGGCGGCTTCCCTGGCCGCCCAGAACGCCTTGCCCACCGGCAGCGTCGGCTTGCCGCCGCGTATGGTGTTGACCACTATGGCCGCCGAGGTGTACCAGGCCACCAGCGCGGTCAGCACGCCGATGTAGCCGCCGATCTTGATGACCGAGGTGTTGCCGCCGAAGAAGCCGATGAACAGGACGACCTCGGTGGCCTCCAGGGTGAGGAACACGGCGAAGATCGCGGCGTTCACCAGCGTGCTCCACAGCAGCATGTAGGTGTTGAAGATGGCGAAGGCGAGCAGGATCCAGCCGAGGTCCTTGACAGTCGCCGCCGCGTGGGCCGCGGCTGCCACCGGCCCCGCCCCGGCCGGCGCGGGCGCCACCAGCAGGGCCCACAGGCCGAGCCCGATCCAGAACCCGCCGTAGGTGGAGAACGCCGTGGCGCCGAACACGTTGCGGTTGCGGAACTCCCACATGCCCGCGAGCAGCTGGCACAGACCACCGTAGGCGAACGCGTAGCCCAGCCAGGCGTCGCCGGTGGCGGTGTTCATCCACTTCGCGTTGGCCGCGGACAGCAGGAACGTGGTGAGGGCAAAGGCCGCCAGGCCAAGTGGCGCTGGGTCCGCGGCCGGTGCCGTAGTGACCAGTCGGTCGTCGTTAACGCTCAATTGATTCCTCCTGATAAGGGAGAGCGCCGCCTCGCTGCAGCCTGCGGTCTGGCGGTCGCGTGGATTGAACGAAGGACACAATGGCCGGCCGGATGAGTTGGCTCGCCTGGTCTTGGCACCAGCCAGGCAGCCCCTGAGCGGGGGACGATGTGTGTTCACCGCGGGCCAAGGAGACCTTCTTCCGTCTTCACAGATGGCTCAGCAGAACCAAGCGGAAGATCTGCACTGAGCGTAACCCTGGACACCCTAGTTGGGGGAGGCCCAGGTTTTGCCGACGCTGCTCAGGGCTGCACGGGCTGGCTGCGGGCGAGGATGCTGCCGAGGCCGGCCCGGGTGGCGAGGACATAGACCCGGTCCTGCGGCGCGAGCTGGCGCCGGTTGCCCGGGGACCAGTCGACCTGGTCCGTGCCGGGCCGCCGGACGGCGATCACCCGCACCTGGCCGGTCTGGTGCACGTCCTCCAGCGGCCGCCCCGCCAGGTCCGACCCGGCGGCCACCCGGAGGTCGGCGATCAGCAGCACGTGCCGGCCGACCGGGATGGTCCGCAGCACCTGGTGCTCCAGCATCGCGGCGGCGAACGTGGGCGCCGCGAGATAGGACACGCTGCGCGAGATCGTGTTGCTGACGCTTCGCTGCACCCGCTCGGCGAGATCGTCGTCGCCGAGGCGGAGCACGATCCGCGGGCCGCTGGCGAGCGCCCGGGCGTGCAGCGCCGTCTCCAGGTTGACGATGTCGCTGTTGGTCACCGAGACCAGGGCCTGGCAGGTGCCGATCCCGGCCGCCCGCAGCGTCTCCTCGCTGTGCGTCTCACCGATGACGACCCGCAGCCCGAGCCGCCGGGCCAGGCCGATCCCCGCCGCGCTGTCGCTCTTGTCCACACAGACCACGCCGACACCCAGGTCGTGCAGCTGGCCCACGATCCGGGTGCCGACGTTGCCCAGCCCGGCCACGATGACGTGCTGGCTCAGCGGCCGTTCCGTGGCCCGCAGGGACCCGGTCAGCCGGACGCTGACCACGGCGGCGGTCGCGACCGGGATGAACGCCATCCCGGCGAAGGTCTGCAGGACCTGCGCCACCTTCACCGAGGTGTGGTCGCTCGGCTCGGTCAGCGCCGCCCCAGCGGCATTCATGAACGTGAGATAGAAGGAGTTGCCCAGCGATTTGTGCGCCAGCGTGAACAGCAGCGTGAACCCGGCCGCGAGCAGCGCGAACAGGGCGAGGAAGGCGACGCCCAGCTTGTGCAGGAGCAGCGCGTGGAGCACGCCCCCCACAGCCCGTACCGGCCGCCGGCGCTGCCGGGTCAGCGGGTCACGTGGCGCCCCGTCCGCCACCGCGAGCACCAGGTCCGCGTCACCGGTGTCGGGTGGCAGCAGGGCGGGGGAGAGCGGGTCGTCGGTCATCGCCAGCCCGCAGATGACGTGCCCGGGTTTGACGTCGCTGCTTCTCGCCACGTACAGGGTGCGGCCCGCGACCCGGATGTGGCTGGGCGCGGGTTCCCCCAGCGCCGCGGCGGCGAAGGACGGCGCGGCCATCGACGAGCTGGACAGCACGGCGCAATCGCGGAAGAAGGAGTCCATCCGCTCGCCCAGGCTGGTGTTGAAGATCCTCACCACCAGCCGCAGCTCCGGGTTGAGCTCCTGCGCCCGCAGCGCGGCATGGAAGTTACCCAGGTCGTCCTGGTCGAGCAGCGCGAGTGCCCGGGCGGAGGCGAGCCTGGCCGCGGTGAACGCATCGCTGTTCAGCTCCGGCCGCTCGATCACCCGCACCCGGGGCAGGGCCGCGATCCGCGGGCCCAGGCCCTGGCCGGCGGACCGGAGCAGGACGGTCACGAACTGGCCGTACCGGGTGGTCAGTTCCTCGACCACCCGGCAGGCGAGCGCGTCCTCCCCGCAGACGACGAGATGGTCGCGGCGGCCCGCGACCAGGGAACGGGGAGGCACGGCGTGATCCTAACGGCAGCCGCCGGCCGTCACCACAACCACCGCGCAGCGCGCCGGCCGGGCCGGCATGAGGGCAGATGCCCGGCGGGCGCGGTGACTCCCGCCGGGTTCGGGGTATTCTCCCGTTATCAGCAGGGACGCCCCCCGGAGGTCCGGCGATGCCCACTGACGACGCGATCCGTGCCTCGGACGCCGACCGTGAGCATGCGGTTGGCATGCTCCGCGAGGGCTTCGCCTCAGGCAGGCTGACCCTCGCTGAGTTCGATGAGCGCACGACGGCCGCCTTCACCAGCCGCACCTGGGGCGAGCTGCGGGCGCTGACCCGGGACCTGCCAGCTCCCGGGCAGCGCGGATTCCTGCCGCCCGCGCCGGCTGCCTCCCGCCAGGTTCATCCGAACGGCGGCCGCCTGCCCGCTGGCACGCGTGCCAGCGGGCCAAGGCTGATGCCGGTGCTGGCGATCGGCCTGTTCTGGGTCATGCTCACGATCTCCGCCCACGCCGACGGGCTGCTCATCCCGGTGGTGTTCCTGCTGCTGATGGCGGTGCGGTCGGCGGGCCGGGTCCGGTGCGGCCTGGGCAGCATGGGCCGCCGCCCGCCGGGTGAGTCCCGCCCATCCGGCCGGCCGGGCGGCGGCCAGTAGGCCATGCCTGGCTGATCTCCAGCCCGTCAGCTGGTCCGGGCGAGCTGGGGCGGCAGGCGGCTGGCCGCGGCCCGGTCGAGCAGGAACAGCGTCCGCTGGCGCCCCCGCGCCCCGGCCGCCGGGACCTGGACCGGGCCGACGCCGGAAAGGGCGAGCCGGATCGCGCTGGCCTTTTCCGCGCCCGCCGCGAGCACCCACACCTCACGGGCGCACTGGATCGCCGGCAGGGTGAGCGTCAGCCGGGTGGGAGGCGGCTTCGGCGCGCCGCGGACCGCGACCACCGGCCGCTCGTCGTACAGGGCGGGCAGCCCTGGGAAAAGCGACGCGACGTGGCCATCGGGCCCGATGCCGAGCAGCAGGACGTCGAACGAGGGAACCGGCCCATGATCTTCCGGGCGGGTCGCCTGCGACAGCCGGGCCGCGTACCGGGCGGCGGCGGCCTCCGGGTCATCGCCGTCCGGCCCGTCGGTGCCGGGCATGGCGTGCACCCGCGCCGGGTCCATGTCGAGATGGCACAGCAGCTCCCGCTCGGCGCCGGTCTCGTTACGCTCCGGGTGCCCGGTGGGCAGGAACCGCTCGTCCCCCCACCAGATGTCCAGCCGCCGCCAGTCGACCGCGTCCCGGGCGGGCGCGGCGGCAAGCTCGGCCAGCACGGCGGTGCCGATCCCGCCGCCGGTGAGCACCAGCGACGCGCTGCCGGCCGCGGCCTGGACGTCGACCAGCCGGGTCACCAGCCTGGCCGCGACCGCCTTGGCGAGCAGGCCGGGCTCGTGGTGGACCAGTACCTCCGGTGTGCTCACACCGGTCCGAGCAGGGCCAGGGATTCGGCGTACAGCTCGTCAGGGTCGAGCCGGCGCAGTTCCTCCGCGAGCAGCTCGGGTGTGTCGCGCCGGTGCAGCGCCACCCGGCGCTCGGGCTGGCCGGGGCGGCGCAGCTGGGCCACCCGGCCGTCGGGCCGGGTCACGGTGATCTCGCCCTCGCTGGTGGCGAAGCTGACTTCGGTGATGCCGGGGCCGGGCGAGACCTCGCTCAGGACCGGGATCGCCAGCCGGGAGGCGAGCCAGACGGCGATCAGATCGGCGCTGGGGTTGCCCTGCTCGGCGCGGACCGTGCCGGACTCGATCGTGCCGTGGTCCTGATCGAGCGTGGCGGCGAGCAGCGACCGCCAGGGGGTCGCCCTGGTCCAGCTCAGGTCGGTGTCGCCCGGCTGATAGCCGGCCGCGAGCGAGGTCAGGCACTGGCGTGGCTCGTCGACGGCCGCCGCGTCGGTGATCCGGCGCTGGGACAGCAGGCCGATCGGATCGCTGCCGGGCATCGCTGGCGGGTTCCCCGGCCACCAGGTGACCACCGGCGTGTCCGGCAGCAGCAGCGGCGCCACGACCGAGTCCGCGTGCTGGCCGACCGGGCCGTACATGCGCAGCAGCAGGGTCTCGCCGGGGCTGGTCTCGCCCATCCGGATCTCAGCGTCCAGCCGCGGCCCGGCGGCCGGCCGCCGGGTGATCACCACCAGCACCCGGCACGGGTGCTCGCGGGCGGCCTCGTTCGCCGCCCGCACCGCATCGTACTGCGCCGTCTCGTCGGTCACGATGACCAGCGTGAGGACCATCCCGCTGGCCGGGCCGCCGAGCCGCTGGCGGGCCTGCTGCAGCGCGCTGGCGATGGCGCTGGTGCTGGTCTCGGTCAAGTCGATGGTCACCATCTGCCTCCTGCCACCGCTGGGACCCGGATGCGCCGGGCGGCCCCGGCCGGCGCCGTCACAGCCGCCGCCACGCGCGGCCGTCCTTGGCCATCAGCGCCTCCGCCGAGGCTGGCCCGGCCGAACCGGACGGATACTGGTCGGGCTTGGTGTGCTCGGCCCAGAACTCCTCGATCGGGTCGAGCACCTCCCAGGACAGTTCGACCTCCCGGTGCCGGGGGAAGAGCGGCGGGTCACCGACCAGGACGTCGAGCAGCAGCCGCTCGTACGCTTCCGGGCTGCTGACCGTGAACGACTCGCCGTAGGCGAAGTCCATGTTCACGTCCCTGACCTCCATCGACGAGCCAGGCACCTTGGAGCCAAAGCGGACGGTGACGCCCTCGTCCGGCTGCACCCTGATCACCAGCGCGTTATGGCCGAGTTCCTGGGTGTCGGTGGCGTGGAAGGGCAGGTGCGGCGCGCGCTGGAAGATCAGCGCGATCTCGGTCATCCGGCGGGTCAGCCGCTTGCCGGTCCGCAGGTAGAACGGGACACCGGCCCACCGCCGGGTGTCCACCCCGAGCTTGATCGCGGCGTAGGTCTCGGTCCGCGAGTCGGGCGAGATGCCGTCCTCCTCCAGGTAGCCGCGGACCTCCACGCCCCCCTGCCAGCCCGCGGCGTACTGGCCGAGGGCCGTCCCGGCCGCCAGGTCCCCCGGGCACCGGATGGCCGAGAGCACCTTCTCCTTCTCGGCCCGTAGCGAGCGGGCGTCGAAG
This sequence comes from Streptosporangiaceae bacterium, assembly GCA_035518495.1. Lineage (GTDB taxonomy): Bacteria > Actinomycetota > Actinomycetes > Streptosporangiales > Streptosporangiaceae > UBA9676. The sequence goes on along the minus strand of DATIXO010000024.1, from coordinate 24,193 downwards.
GACACCGGCTCCTCCATAGCGGTGAGCGCGAGCAGCTGCATGAGGTGGTTCTGGATGACGTCGCGGGCGGCGCCGATGCCGTCGTAGTAGCCGGCCCGGCCGCCAATGCCGCCGTCCTCGGCCATCGTGATCTGCACGTGGTCCACGTAGCTGCGGTTCCAGACCGGCTCCCACAGCGTGTTGGCGAACCGCAGCGCCAGGATGTTCTGGACTGTCTCCTTGCCCAGGTAGTGGTCGATGCGGAACACCGAGTCGGGGCCGAACACCGAGTTCAGAACGTAGTTCAGCTCCTGCGCGCTGGCCAGGTCATGGCCGAACGGCTTTTCCACCACCACCCGCCGCCAGGGCCTGCTCCCGTCCGGCCGCGGCTGCGGGGTGGTCAGGCCCGAGCGCTTGAGCTGGTTGACCACATCAGCGAAGTACTTGGGCGGCACCGACAGGTAGAAGGCGTAGTTCCCGCCGGTTCCGCGCTCGGCGTCGAGCTCGGTGACCGTCTGCGCGAGCCGGTCGAAGGCCGCGTCGTCGGCGAACTCGCCCGGCACGAACCTGACCCCTTCCGAGAGCTGCTGCCAGACGGTGTCGTTGAACGGGGTGCGCGCGTACTCCTTCACGGCCTGGTAGGTGACCTGCGCGAAATCCTCGTGCGCCCAGTCCCGGCGGGCGAACCCGACCAGGGAGAATCCCGGCGGCAGCAGGCCCCGGTTGGCGAGGTCGTAGACGGCGGGCATCAGCTTCTTGCGGGCGAGGTCCCCGGTGACGCCGAACATGACGAGAATGCACGGGCCCGCGACCCGGGGGATGCGGCGGTCCCGCGGGTCACGCAGGGGGTTGCCCACCACCAGTTCGCTCATGGCTGCGATCCTTTCCGGCTCCGCCGGGTGCTCACCCCTGGCTCGCCGCTGGGTTCGTCGCTGCCAGTTCGGTGCTGAGCGTGTCGAGCATCTCCTGCCAGGAAGCCGCGAACTTGGCCACCCCCTCCTCCTCCAGGACGCTCACCACGTCCTGGTAGCCGATCCCCAGCTGCTCCAGGTCGGCGAAGAGCTGCCGGGCCTCGGCGTAGCCGCTGGCGCCGGTGCCGGGCCGCACCTGGCCGTGGTCGGCCATGGCGTGCAGGGTGGCCTCCGGCATGGTGTTCACCGTGCCGGGCGCCACCAGCTCCGCCACGTACATGGTGTCCGGGTAGGCGGGATCCTTGGTGCTGGTCGAGGCCCACAGCGGGCGCTGCGGCCGCGCGCCGGCCTTGCGCAGGGCCTGCCAGCGCGGGGTGGCGAACCGCTCCTCGTACAGCTCGTAGGCGAGCCGCGCGTTGGCGATGGCCGCCTTGCCGCGCAGCGCCTCCGCCTCGGGCGTGCCGAGCTTGTCCAGCCTGCCGTCGACCTCGGTGTCCACCCGGCTGACGAAGAACGACGCCACCGACGCGATGGCGGACAGGTCGCGGCCTGCCTGCCCGGCCTGCTCCAGCCCGGCCAGGAAGGCGTCCATGACCTGGCCGTACCGCTCCAGCGCGAAGATCAGCGTGACATTGATGCTGATCCCCTCGGCCAGGCACTGCGTGATCGCGGGCAGGCCCTGCTCGGTCGCCGGGATCTTGATGAACAGGTTCGGCCGGTCCACCAGCCACCACAGGGCGCGCGCCTCCGCGACGGTCTTGGCGGTGTCCCGGGCGATCCGGGGATCCACCTCGATGGAGACCCGGCCGTCCACGCCGCTGGTCGCGTCGTAGACCGGCCGGAGCACATCGCAGGCCCACCGGATGTCGTAGGTGGTGATGGCGCGGGAGGCCTCCTCGAGCCCGACTTCCCGCACCTCCAGGTCGGCGATCTGGCGGTCGTAGGCCGAGCCGGACGACAGCGCGTGCGCGAAGATGGTCGGGTTGGAGGTCACCCCGGCCACGTGCCGGTCGCGGATCAGGCGGGCCAGGTTGCCGGTGGCCAGCCGGTCCCGGCTGATGTCATCCAGCCAGATTGACACGCCCGCGGCGGACAGCTGGGCAAGGACGTCGGGCTGTGGGGTCATGGTGCTGCTCCTTGTCGATCCGCACGCTTTCTGTCAATTCTGGCCGTCTCCGGCCGGCTCGGCCAGCCGGGCGGCCCTGGCCATGCTGGTGCGCGCCGCCTCCGCCACCCGCTGCGGTGTGATCCCGAACTCCTCGAACAGCACCCGGTAGTCGGCGGAGGCGCCGAAGTGCTCCAGGCTGACGGATTCGCCCGCGTCGCCGGTGAAGGCCCGCCAGCCCAGTGCGATGCCCGCCTCGACGCTCACCCGCGCCCGGACCAGCGGCGGCAGCACCTCCTGCTGATAGGAGGGCTCCTGCGCGGTGAACCATTCCACGCACGGCATCGAGACGACCCGTGCGGCGACCCCCTCCTGTGCCAGCAGCTCGCGTGCTGCGAGCGCGATCTGCACCTCGCTGCCGGTGGCGATGATGATCACCTCCGGCTTGCCGCCAGCGGCTTCGGCCAGCACGTAGCCGCCGCGGGCGGTGCCCTCGGCGCTGGCCAGCCCCTCACCCGCCCGGGCCCGCTCGGGGCTGGCGCCGCGGTCCAGCACCGGCAGGTTCTGCCGGCTCAGGCAAAGGCCCGCGGGCCGGTCGGTGTGGCCGAGGATGGCCCGCCAGGCGACCACGGTCTCGTTGGCGTCGGCCGGGCGCACCACGTCCAGGCCGGGGATGGCGCGCAGCGCCCACAGGTGCTCGACCGGCTGATGGGTCGGGCCGTCCTCGCCCAGCCCGATCGAGTCGTGCGTCCACACGTAGGTCACCGGCAGCTTCATCAGGGCCGCCAGCCGGACGGCGCCCCGCATGTAGTCGCTGAACACCAGGAAGGTGCCGCCGTAGGGCCGGGTCAGCCCGTCCACCGCGATCCCGTTGCAGATCGCGCCCATGGCGTGCTCGCGGATCCCGAAATGCAGGGTGCGGCCGTACCGGCCGCCGGGGAACAGCCGGGTCTGGTGGTCGGGCGGGATGAACGACGGCTCGCCCTTCATCGTGGTGTTGTTGCTGCCCGCCAGGTCGGCCGACCCGCCCCAGAGCTCGGGAAGCACGGGGGCCAGCGCGGTCAGGACCTCACCGGAGGCCTTCCTGGTGGCCATCCCCTTGGCGTCGGGCGGGAATTCCGGCAGCACAGCGGTCCAGCCGTCCGGCAGCTGCCGCGCGGACATGCGGGACAGCAGCGCCGCCCGCTCCGGGTTGGCCGCGGACCAGGCGCCGAAGGATTCCTCCCATTCCGCCCGTTCCCGCTTGCCGCGGTCAGCGACCTGGCGCGCGTGGGCGACCACGTCCTCCTCGGCCGGGAAGGACACATCCGGGTCGAAGCCGAGGATCCGCTTGGTCGCGGCCACCTCCTCGGCGCCGAGCGCGGACCCGTGCGCCTCGCCGGTGTTCTGCTTGGTGGGCGCGGGCCAGCCGATGATCGTCCGCAGCGAGATGAGCGAGGGCTGGACGGTGTTGTCCCGGGCGAGGATCAGCGCATCCGCCAGCGGCTCGATATTCTCCTGGTAGCCCTCCGCGTGCCGCCAGCTCACCCGCTGGACATGCCAGCCGTAGGCCTCGTAGCGCGCGGCGACATCCTCCGACTTGGCTATCGCCGTGTCGTCCTCGATCGAGATCGAGTTGTCGTCGTAGAGCACGATCAGGTTGCCGAGCTCCTGGTGGCCGGCGAGCGCCGAGGCTTCGTGGCTGATGCCCTCCTCGATGTCCCCGTCCGAGGCGAAGACGTACACGTGATGGTCAAAGGGGCTCGTGCCGGGGAGCGCATCCGGGTCGAACAGCCCGCGCTCGCGGCGGGCGGCCATCGCCATGCCGACCGCGTTGGCGATCCCCTGCCCGAGCGGCCCGGTGGTGACCTCCACCCCGGGTGTGAGGCCGTGCTCGGGATGCCCGGGGGTCAGGCTGCCCCAGGTGCGCAGCGCCTTGACGTCGTCCAGGGTCAGGCCGTACCCGGACAGGTAGAGCTGCAGGTACAGGGTGAGGCTGGAGTGACCGCAGGAGAGCACGAACCGGTCCCTGCCCAGCCAGTGCGGGTCGGCCGGGTCATGCCGGAGGATCTGCTGGAACAGCAGGTAGGCGGCGGGAGCCAGGCTCATGGCGGTGCCCGGGTGCCCCGACCCCGCCTGCTGGACCGCGTCCATGGCCAGCACCCGGATGAGGTCAACGGCGCGCTTGTCAGTGGCTGACCATGCCATGCCGGCACCAGAGGTTGTCACGGTGAGATCAGCGCTCCCCTCCGGGGCGCGGTCGCCGACCACGCCGCCGGTGTGTGGTGTGCCAGGCCGAGGGATGCCTTAGCTGTCTTGACCCTACCGGGCGCCGTCAACGGCCATCTGCCGGGCGACGCCGGCCGGCCAGTGGAAAAAGGACCAATCTCCATTGGGGCCCCCAGGTGTTCACCGGGCCGCCCTGCGATGTTCACGCGGCCAGGGCGGCCACTCATGGCGGCATGGACGGCCCTTCCCCGTTTGCCGCGGCCCATTCGCTGGCGGCGGCACCGGCCTGGCACGGCGAGTACGCTCCCTGCATGGCGACCCCCCGGCGAGGCCTCGATCCGAGGGCGGTGATCGAGGGCCGCCCGGCCGGCCGGCCGCGGACCGGGCTCGTCATCGGCATCGCCGCCGGGCTGGCATGCGCGCTCATCGTGCTCGGTCTCGACCTGCTGGAGAGCATCGCGAGCGCTGGCCACAGCGCCGCTCCCTTCCTCATCGCGCTGCTGCTGGCTCTGCTCCCCGTGCCGTTGCTGATCGCGGTGGTGCTGCTGCTGGACCGGCTGGAGCCCGAGCCGCGCGGCAACCTCGTCCTGTGCTTCGCCTGGGGCGCGGGCGTCGCCGCCCTGCTCGCCGCGGTCATCAACACCGCTGGCCTGCTGTTCATCACCCAGCCGGAGCTCGGCACGAGCAACGGCGAGTTCTTCTCGGCGACGTTCGGCGCGCCGCTGGTGGAGGAGACGCTCAAGGGAGCGGTGCTGTTCTGGCTGCTGTGGCGGCGCCGGCCGGAATTCGACGGCCCGACCGACGGCATCATGTACGCCGCCATGACCGGCCTGGGCTTCGCCATGATGGAGAACATCGGGTACTACATCTCCGCGCTGGTCCGGCCGGAGGTCGGCGGGGCGCAGCTGCTCGGCTACACCTTCGTCTTCCGCGGGCTGCTGTCGCCCTTCGCGCACCCGGCGTTCACCTCCATCACCGGGATCGGCGTCGCGTACGCAGCCACCCACCGGCGGGCCGGATGGGCCGCGGCCGCGGGCCTGCTCGGGGCCATGACCTTGCACGGGCTCTGGAACGGGCTGTCGAGTTCCGGCGGGACCGGGGTCGGCGCCGCCTACCTGCTGGTGATGGCGGTGCTCATCGCGCTGGTGGCGGTGGTGATCGCCGACCGGCGCCGGACCGTCCGCCTGATCTGGCGGTTCCTGCCCGCCTATCAGGACTCCGGCCTGGTCACCGGTGCCGACCTGCGGATGCTCGCCACACTGCTCGGCCGCAGGCAGGCCCGGCAGCGGGCGCGCCAGGCCGGCGGCCAGGCGGCGGCCCGGGCGATGACCGACTACCAGCTCGCCGCGACCGAGCTGGCGCTTGTCCATCAGCGGGCCGAACGGGGCCTGATCGGCGCGGCGCGGTTCGGCGAGCGCCGCCGCGACCTGCTCGCGCTGATGGCGGTGACCCGCGCCGCGTTCTCCGGGCAGCAGGCCGGGCGGGAGTCCCCGCCGTGGGCACGGCAGGGGCCCAGCGGCCCGGGTTAGCGGGCCGGCGCGGGCTGGGCCTGCGGCAGGTCGGAGGCGGCCGGCCCGCCCGGGCTTCCCGGCGGCGGCGGGATCAGCGGGCCACGGTCGCGCACCGCGAACATCAGCCGCAGGGCGGCGATCCAGATCAGCAGCGAGCCGGTGACGTGGACCCAGACCAGGCCGGCCGGCAGGCCGGTGAAGTACTGCGTGTAGCCGATCACGCCCTGCGCGCCGATCAGCCCGAGCAGCAGCCAGCCCAGATTCATCACCCGCGCCGGTGCCCTGGTCGCGCGCAGCCCCACCACCAGCGCCACGGTGAGCCCGCCCAGCAGCCAGCCGATGTCGGCGTGGAACTGGGTGACTCCCTCGAGCGGCAGGTGATATCGGGGGACGTCGCCGGCGCCCGCGAGCGGCCCGGTGCCGGTGACCACGGTCCCGGCGGCCAGCATCACCGCCGCCACCGCCACCACGGCCCAGGCGAGCACCCGCAGATCGGGCCGGACCAGCGGACGCGCGGGCTCGGTGCCCTCGGTGCATCTGACGTGCAGCGTCACCGCGGCCGCCACCACCGCGACCGACACCATGAAGTGCAGGGAGACCGTAACCGGGTTGAGGTCGGTCAGCACGACGATCCCGCCGAGCACAATTTGCGCCACCACCCCGGCCGGTTGTGCCGCGGCCAGCCAGACCAGGTCCATCCGTCGGCGGGCTCCCGGCGCGCCCGGCCCGCCGGGCCGGAACCGCCAGGCCGCGATCAGCACCGCCACCGCGACGATGGTGACCAGCACGGTCACCATCCGGTTGCCGAACTCGATCCAGGTGTGGAACATCGGGTCGCCACGGGTGTGCGCCGCCACCAGGCTGCTGCGGGTGCACTGCGGCCAGTCGGGGCAGCCGAGCCCGGACTTGCTCAGCCGGACGGCCGCGCCGGTAAGGATGATGCCAGCGGTGGAGATCACCCCCGCCAGCGCGATCCGGCGCATGGAGACCGGGCTGGGCTCCCAGACGGCGTCCAGCCAGCGGCGGGTGCGCGGTCCAGGCGGTCCGGGTGGCGGGCCGTGGACAGGTGCGGGCCCTGCGGCGGCACCGGGCGGGGCGGGGTCGGCTGGCACGCCCCCATGGTAGAGCCAGTTACGCCTGCGGGGCCTGGGATGGCCGCGCACTGCCGCGGGCCGCGCCAGCGCAGGCGACCATCACGCAGACGATCGCGGCCCACTCGCTGACCGCCAGCGCCTCGCCCAGCATGACCAGCCCCACCAGGGCGGCGACCGCCGGCTCCAGGCTCATCCAGATCCCGAACACCCGGGCAGGCACCCGCCGCAGCGCCTCCAGTTCCAGCGAGTAGGGGATGATCGAGGACAGCAGCCCGATCCCCAGCCCGGTCACGAGGATGCCGGGGCGCAGCAGCGCCCCCCGGCCGGCCGTGACCCCGGCCGGGATCATGACGATCGCGGCGACCAGCATCGCGATCGTCAGGCCCGACGCGCCGGGAAAGCGCCGCCCGGTGGCCCGGCTGAAGATGATGTACGCGGCCCAGGCGGCGGCGGCGAGCAGCGCGAACGCCAGCCCCGCCACCTCCACCCGGTGGCTCGTGCCGGCCGGGTCCCCGGCCCGGGTGAGCAGCGCGACCCCCGCACCGGCCAGGCCGACCCAGAGCAGGTCGATAACCCGGCGGGAGGAGGCGACGGCCACCGCGAGCGGGCCGAGGAACTCGATGGTGACCGCGATCCCGAGCGGGATCCGGGCGAAGGCCTGGTAGATCGAGTAGTTCATGACTGCGAGGGTCAGCCCGAAGCCGGCCACCACCGCCGCGTCCCGCCACGCCCGGCGCCGCGCCAGGCCGGCCAGGCTCTGCCTGAGCGGGCGCGCCCCGGCCACGGCCATCAGCACCGCCGCGGTCCACAGCCGGAGACCGGTGACCGCGGCGGGCGGGATCTGGGTGAACAGGCGCGCCGCCACCCCGGCGCCGACCTGCACCGACACGATCCCGGTGAGGACCAGCACGGACGGCGGCACCGACCGGAGCGCCGCGTCCCGGGTGGGGCCCCGGTCCCAGCGGCGGCCGTCTACTCCCAGCGGAACGTCCGGGCAGCGAGTGCGATGGCCGCCGCCGCCCACACCGCGAGCACGGCCAGGTCACGCAGGGGCAGGCCGCCGCCGTGCTGCAGCACAGAGCGCAGCCCGTCAGACAGCGCGCCGGAGGGCAGCAGGGTCAGCACGGCCTGGGCGCCGGCGGGGAACTTGGTCAGCGGGAAGATCACCCCGCCCACGCCGAGCAGGACCAGGTAGATCAGGTTGGCCACCGCCAGCGTGGCCTCGGCGCGCAGCGTGCCAGCCAGCAGCATGGCCAGACCGCAGAACGCCGCCGTGCCGGACAGCACCAGCAGGGCGGCCCACAGGCCCGCCGCCGGGCCGCCGTGCGGCTGCCAGCCCAGCGCCAGCCCGACCAGGGTGATGACCACGACCTGCATGAGCTCGATGGCGAGCACGGCGAGGGACTTGGCGCCGATCAGCCCCCCACGGGGGAGCGGGGTGGACCCGAGCCGCTTGAGCACCCCGTACCGGCGCTCGAACCCGGTCGCGATCGCCAGGCTGGTGAAGGCGGTGGACATCACGGCCAGCGCGATGATGCCCGGGACCAGGAAGTCCACCCGCGGGCCGGTCACCTTGACCAGATTGTCCAGGCTGAAGGCGACCAGCAGCAGCACCGGGATGATCAGCGTCACCAGCAGCTGCTCCCCGTTGCGCAGGGTGGTGCGGGTCTCCAGCGCCGCCTGCGCGGTGATCATCGCCGGCAGCGGCGCGGCGCCCGGCGCGGGCGGCGGCCACTGCGGGGCAGCGGGCACGGCCGGCCCGGCCGGCCCGGCCAGCTCACTGCCGCTGGTCATGACCGCAGCTCACGGCCGGTGAGCTCAAGGAACACATCCTCCAGGGTACGGCTCTCGATCCGCAGGTCCTGGGCGAGCACGCCGTGCTCGGCGCACCAGGCGGTCACGGCCGCCACCAGCTGCGGGTCCACCCGGTCGTGGACCTCCACCAGGTAGTGGCCGGCCGGGGACTCCTTGGCGGCGGCGCCCGGCGCCAGCGCGGCGAGCAGCCCGTCGGTGTCCAGGCCGGGTTCGGCCCGGAACCGCAGCTGGCCCGCGGTGCCCGTGAGCTCGGCCGGGGTCCCCTCGGCGACGAGCCGCCCATGATCGACGATGGCCACCCGGTCCGCGAGGCGTTCCGCCTCGTCCATGTGGTGTGTGGTGAGGATGACGCTCGCGCCCGAGGCGCGCAGCCCGCCGATCAGGTCCCAGGTGGCGTGGCGCGCCTGCGGGTCCAGCCCGGCCGTCGGCTCGTCGAGGAAGACCAGTTCCGGGCGCCCGATGACGGCGGCGGCGAGGGAGAGCCGCTGCTGCTGCCCCCCGGACAGCCGCTTGAACGGCGTCCGGGCGTGGCTGGCCAGCCCGAGCCGGTCGAGCAGGCCGGCCGGGTCGAGGGGGTGGGCGTGGAAGCGCGCCATGACCCGCAGGTACTCGCCGGGCCGGACGGCCGGCGGGATGCCCCCGGACTGCAGCATCACACCGACCCGGGGCCGCAGCCTGCGGGCGTCGGCCACCGGGTTCAGCCCGAGCACCGACACCGTGCCTGCGTCAGGGCGGCGGTAGCCCTCGCATATCTCCACCGTGCTGGTCTTCCCGGCCCCGTTCGGGCCCAGCACCGCCGTGACCGCGCCCCGCTCGGCGCGCAGCGACAGGCCGTCAACCGCCGTGATCCGCCCGTACCGCTTGACGAGATCGTGCACCTCGACAGCCGGGGTGGTGTTCACGCTGGCGAGTGTAGATGCTCCGCCGCGCCGATAACCGGCGATCCGTGGCCTGGCCCGCCCGCGGCGGCCGCCACCAGCGCGGACACCAGCCGCCGGTCCTTGCTGGCCTCCGGGTGCCACTGCACCGCCAGCAGGAAGGGACGCTGGCCCGTCTCCGGCGCCAGTTCCCCCGGCGCCAGTTCCCCCGGCGCCAGTTCGACGGCCTCGATGAGGCCGTCCTGCGCCCAGGCGGCGGGGACCAGGCCGTCGCCGAGCCGGGCGATGCCCTGGTGATGGGCGGTCGGCACGTCCAGCGTGAGCCCGTCCTGCCCGCCGCCGGGCCGCAGGACCACCGCGAGCTGGCTCCCGGGATCCAGCCGCACCGGATGCGAGCCGAACGTCCCCGGCTCGGGCCGGTGCCCGGCCCCCAGATGCTGGCACAGCGTCCCGCCGCGGGCCACGTTGAGCAGCTGCATGCCGCGGCAGATGCCGAGCACCGGCAGCCCGCCGGCCAGCGCGGCGGCGAGCAGCTCCAGCTCCGCCTGATCGCGCTCGGGGTGGACCCGGCTGGTCCGGGGATCCGGCTCGGCGCCGTAGACGGCCGGATCGAGGTCACCGCCGCCGGTGAGGATCAGCCCGTCCAGCCGCCCCAGGGCGCTGGCGATGCCGGGCACCGGCGGCAGCAGCACGGGGACACCGCCCGCCTCGCTGACCTGGTCGATGTAGCTGGTGGGCAGCAGCGCGGCGGGGGCGTGCCAGGCGGCCCACCGGGCCGGCTCGGCGTAGGTGGACAGTCCAATCAGTGGTGCGCTCACCTGATTGCCTCCCTCGCGGTGCGTCGCGCCGGAGGCGCGCCAGCCAGCACTTCGCTTGGCCGTCTCACAGGGGAGTCACGTAGGCGCTGGAGATGCCGCCGTCCACCAGGAAGGTGGCGGCGGTGACGAACGACGCGTCGTCGCTGGCGAGGAAGGCGACCGCGGCGGCGATCTCCTCCGGCTCGGCGAACCGCCCCATCGGCACGTGCACCAGCCGCCGCGCCGCCCGCTCGGGGTCGGTGGCGTACAGCTGCTGCAGCAGGGGGGTGTTGACCGGGCCCGGGCACAGCGCGTTCACCCGGATCCCCTCCCGCGCGAACTGGACGCCGAGCTCCCGGCTCATCGCGAGCACGCCCCCCTTGGAGGCGCTGTAGGAGATCTGCGAGGTGGCCGAGCCGAGCACGGCCACGAACGAGGCGGTGTTGATGATCGAGCCGCCGCCACCGGCCTGCATGTGCGGGATGACGTGCTTGCAGCACAGGTAGACGGAGGTGAGGTTCACCTCCTGCACCCGGCGCCACGCGTCGATGCCGGTGACCAGGATGGAGTCGTCGTCGGGCGGTGAGATCCCGGCGTTGTTGAAGGCGATGTCGATCCGGCCGAACGCCCCCATGGTGGCGCGGTACATCGCCGCGACGTCGTCCTCGGATGTCACGTCGGCGTGGATGAACATGCCGCCGACCTCGTCGGCTGCTGCCTTGCCGGCCTCGCCGTCGACGTCAGCGACGGCGACCTTGGCGCCCTCGGCGGCCAGCCGGCGGGCGCTCGCCAGCCCGATGCCGCTGCCGCCCCCGGTCACCACGGCGACCCGGTCCCGCAGGCGCTGGATTCCCGCGGTCATTTCTCGGCTGCCCTGTGTGCGGTCAACTATGCGGTCCTCCTTCAGTTGCCATGTGCGTCATTCTTCGGTTGCGATGAAGACGTTCTTGGTCTCGGTGAACGCATCCAGGGCGTCCGGCCCCAGCTCGCGGCCGAGCCCGGACTGCTTGAAGCCACCGAACGGGGTCCAGTAGCGCACCGAGGAATGCGAGTTGACTGAGAGGTTGCCGGTCTCCACCGCCCGCGCCACCCGCAGCGCGCGGCCCAGGTTCTGGGTCCAGATCGAGCCGGACAGCCCGTAGGGGGTGTCGTTGGCGATCGCCACCGCGTCCGCCTCGTCCTCGAACGGGACCACGGCCACCACCGGCCCGAACACCTCCTCGGTGTAGGCGGGGTCGTCCGGGCGCACCGGCGCCAGCACCGTGGGCGCGAACCAGTAGCCGGGCCCGTCCGGCGCGCTGCCGCGGAACGCGACCGGCGCCCCGGCCGGCACGTAGGAGGCGACGCGGGCCAGGTGCTCGGCCGAGATGAGCGGGCCCATCTCGGTGTCCGGGCTGGCCGGGTCGCCCACCGCCACCCGCTGGACGGCGGGTTCGAGCATCTCCATGAAGGCGTCGAACACGCTGCGCTGGACCAGGATGCGCGACCGTGCGCAGCAGTCCTGGCCGGCGTTGTCGAAGACCCCCTGCGGCGCGGCGGCGGCCGCCCGCTCCAGGTCGGCGTCGGCGAACACGATGTTGGCGCTCTTGCCGCCAAGCTCCAGCGTGAGCCGCTTCACCTGCGCGGCGCAGCCGGCCATGATCTGGCTGCCGACCTCGGTGGAGCCGGTGAACACGATCTTCCGGACGGCCTCGTGGCCGACCAGCCGCTGGCCGACCACCGAGCCCTTGCCCGGCACGACCTGGAACACCCCGCCCGGCAGTCCTGCCTCCTGCGCCAGCTCGCCGATCCGGATCGCCGTCAGCGGCGTCCGCTCGGCCGGCTTGGCGATCACCGGGTTGCCGGCCGCCAGCGCCGGGCCGAGGCCCCAGCCGAGGATGGGCATGGGGAAGTTCCACGGCACGATCAGGCCGACGATGCCGACGGGCTCCTTGAACGTCACGTCGACGCCGCCGGGGACCGGGATCTGCCGGCCGCACAGGCGCTCCGGCGCCGCCGAGTAGTAGCGCAGGACGTCGCGGACGTTGCCCGCCTCCCACCGGGCCTGCCCCACCGGGTGCCCGGAGCAGGCGACCTCCAGCGCGGCCAGCTCGTCGATGTGGGCGTCCACCACGTCGGCGAAGGCCCGCAGCAGCGCGGCCCGCTCGCCGGGCGCGACCGCGCGCCAGGCCGCCCGGGCGGCCACCGCCCGCGCGATCGCCGCGTCGGTCTCCTCCGCCGACGCCGAGTGCACGGTGGCGACCTGCTGCTCGGTCGCCGGGTTCAGCACCGTGAACGTGGACATGCCCGCGCCTGTCTCCTGCTGCTCAGAGCCGCTCGAAGCCGCGCCGCAGCTCCCAGTCGGTGACGGCGGCGTCGAACGCCGCCAGCTCCACCCGGGCGCCGTTGGCGTAGTGCTCGACCACCTCGTCGCCGAACGCCTGGCGGGCGAGCTGGCTCTTCTCCCATTCCGCCAGCGCGTCCCGCAGGGTAGACGGCACGCGCGGGCCCGGATCACTGTATGCGTTGCCCCCGAATGCCGGCTCCAGCGGCAGTTCGCGCTCGATGCCGTCCAGGCCGGCCGCGATCATCGCGGCCACCGCGAGGTAGGGGTTAACGTCGCCGCCGGGCACCCGGTTCTCCACCCGCAGCGACGGCCCCGAGTGACCGACGAGGCGCATCGCGCAGGTCCGGTTGTCCACGCCCCAGCGGATCGCGGTCGGGGCGAAGCTGCCGGGCACGTACCGCTTGTAGGAGTTGATGTTCGGCGCGTGGAACAGCGCGAGCTCGCGCAGGCCGGCGAGCTGGCCAGCCAGGAAATGCTCGCCGAGCGGCGACAGGCCGTGCTGCCCGTTCCCGGCGAGCACGCCCTTGGCGGCCCGGTCCCGCAGCGACAGGTGGATGTGGCAGGAGTTGCCCTCACGGTCGTTCGGCTTGGCCATGAAGGTGATGCTCATGCCGTCCGCGGCGGCGATCTCCTTCGCGCCGGTCTTGTAGATCGAGTGGTTGTCGCAGGTGGTGACGGCGTCCGCGTAGCGGAACGCGATCTCGTGCTGGCCCAGGTTGCACTCGCCCTTGGCCGACTCGACGTACATGCCGGCGCCCGCCATGCCCAGCCGGATCTTGCGCAGCAGCGGCTCGATCCGCCCGGTGCCGAGGATGGAGTAGTCCACGTTGTACCGGTTGGCGGGCGTGAGGTGGCGGTAGCCGCTGTCGTGCGCCTGCTCGTAGGAGTCGTGGAAGACGACGAACTCCAGCTCGGTGCCGGCCATCGCGGCCCAGCCGCGGTCAGCCAGCCGCTTCACCTGGGCCTGGAGTATCTGGCGGGGCGAGGCGACGACCGGGCCGCCGTCCTGCCACGCGAGGTCGGCGATGACCAGGGCGGATGCCTCGTGCCACGGCATCCGCCGCATCGTGGCCAGCGCGGGCACGAGGACGAAGTCCCCGTACCCGCGCTCCCATGAGGACATCTCGTACCCGTCCACCGTGTTCATCTCGACGTCCACCGCGAGGAGGTAGTTGCAGCCCTCCGCGTGGTGGCTGATCACCTCGTCGAGGAAGAACTCGGCGGACAGCCGCTTGCCCTGCAGCCGCCCCTGCATGTCGGTGAAGGCAAGAACGACCGTGTCGATCGTGCCCTCGCCAACCTCGACGCGCAGCTGCTCAAGCGTGAGCATGCCGCGCCTGGCGCTGCGCGCCTCGGCATGGAGCACTGTGCCGGTGTCCTTTCGTCAGGCCGTGAGCTCGCGTTCGATCGCGGCCAGTTCCTCTGGTGTGCCCTGGACCTTCGGCCCCTTGAACCAGTGGCGGGCGGAGACCAGCCAGTAGATCCCGGCGAAGCCGATCACCGCCAGCACCGCGATCACGGTGTAGTTGAAGGTCGTGAAGGTGATCGGCCCGACCTGCGGCAGCATGAACAGGATCGTGATGATCACCACCCAGGCGACGGCGATCCAGCCGACCACATAGCTCCACCGGCCCAGGTGCCACGGCCCGCGCTTGAAGTCCTCGCCCTTGCGCAGCCGCAGGAAGGTCGGTGTCACGTAGGCGATGTACAGGCCGATGACCGCGATCGAGGTGACGGCCGCGTAGGCGGCGTAGTTCCACAGGTAGGGCAGCCCGAGGATGAGCGCGCCGCCGGCCGCCAGCCAGATCGCGTTGGTCGGGGTCCGGGTCCGCTTGTTCACCCGGTGCCAGAAGGAGGAGCCGGGCAGCGCGCCGTCCCGGGAGAACGCGTAGATCATCCGGGAGTTGGCGGTGACCGACGACATGCCGCAGAACAGCTGGGCGCCGCACACGATCACCAGCAGCAGTTCCGCGCCGGTCTTGCCGATCGCGTCCCAGAAGATCTGGGCCGGCGGCACGCCGGTCGCCGAGCCGACCTCGCCGGCGTAGTTCTGGATCGCGAAGGTGACGCCGATCAGCAGCACCCAGCCGGCGACCAGCGAGACCAGAATCGACATCACGATGCCGCGCGGGCCCGCCGTGGCGGCGTTGTGGGTCTCCTCGGTCATATGCGCCGAGGCGTCGTAACCGGTGAAGGTGTACTGCGCCAGCAGCAGGCCGATCAGCACGATGTAGAAGGTGCCCCAGGCCAGGCCGGTTCCGTTGTAGAAGTGCCCGAACACGAAGCCGGCCGACTGGTGGTGCGACGGCACGAAGGCCAGCACCGCGACGATGATCAGCACGCCGAGCAGGTGCCACCACACGCTGACGTCGTTCAGCAGCGCTACCAGCCGGATGCCGAACTGGTTCAGCAGGCCGTGCACGAACAGGATGACCGCGTAGATCACCACCGTGACCCAGTGCGCCGTGCTGAGGTTGAACACCAGGGTCAGCAGCGCGTGGACGAAGAACGCGGCGCCGAAGTCGATGCCGGCGGTCACCGCGACCTGGCCGAGGAAGTTGAACCAGCCGGTGAACCAGGACCAGACGGGCCCACTCTTCCCCGGCGCCAGCTTGGCCGCCCAGTAGTAGAGGCCACCCGCGGTCGGGTAGCTGGAGCACACCTCGGCCATCGAGAGGCCGACGAGCAGGGTCATGATCCCGACGAACGGCCAGCCCCAGACGATTTCGGCTGGCCCGCCGGTGATCATGCCGAAGCCGTAGAGGGTCAGGCAGCCGGACAGGATCGAGATGATGGTGAAGGAGACGGCGAAGTTCGAGAACCCGGACATCCGCCGGCGGAGTTCTTGCGCGTAACCCAGCTGGTGGAGGCGCTGCTCATCGCTGAGCGCTTCCTCCGGAACCGTTTGATCGTTGACCGACACGGATGCTCCTTACGTCGTGCCGCCGAGACGTAGGCAGGGGTCACGGTGCCGGTGAAGCGCCGCGCTTGACCAGGCAGCTGTGGCCCAATGGTTTATTATCAGACCATTGAGGATTAGAGTCCCGGTCGTGTCAAGACCTGAGCCGCAATTACCGGGAGGCGGGCCTGCGTGACCACCGGGACTGAGCTCAGTTCCCTGCTCGGCCCGGTCCGGGCGGGCAACGCCTTCGAGGAGACGGTCGAGCGGCTGCTGACCGTGATCAAGCTCGGCGTGGTGGCTCCCGGCGACCGTTTCCCGGCCGAACGGGAGCTGGCCGGCCTGCTCGGGATCAGCCGGATCACGCTGCGTGAGGCCATCCGGGCGCTGCAGCAGGCGGGTTACGTCGAGTCGCGGCGTGGCCGGTTCGGCGGCACCTTCGTGACCTACACCAGGCCAGCGCCGGATCCGGGGGAGGCACGGCGGATCGCGCTGGCCGATCCCGCCCCGCTCGCCGACGCGCTGGCGTTCCGGATGGCGCTGGAGACCGGTGCCGCGCAGGTCCTGGCCACCTCGGGCGGTGACCGCGGGCGGGAGGTCCTGCTCGGGCGGCTGGCCGCGGTCAACGCGGCCAGCCCGGAGGACTACCGGCGGCTCGACACCTTGTTCCACCTGGCGATAGCGGAGCTCACCGGCTCGCCCCTGCTCGCCGCCGCCTGCGCCGACGCCCGGATGCGGCTCAACGACCTGCTGAACGCGATCCCGGTGCTGCAGCACAACATCGTGCACACCACCGCCCAGCACACCGCGATCGTGGACGCGATCCTGGCGGGCAACCCGGAGCGTGCCCGGGGCGCGGTCACCGAGCACCTTGAGGGCACCGGCGCCCTGCTCCGCGGCTTCCTGGCCGCGCCCGCCCGGCCGGCCACGGCGGGCCACGGCCAGCCACTGCGCTCCGCCGCGCGGCCCGCGCCCTGACACCGGGCCGAGGGCATGCGCCGCCTGGCAGCCCGGCCCTAGTAGGGCTCTGGGCCGGACCGGTAGCTGCGGCCATGGGGGAGCCGCCACACCAAGGTGCCCGGCGCGGGCTGCTCCAGCCGCCAGCCACGCACCTGTTTGGCCCGGTGGTGGCGACGGCACAGCGGGGCGAGGTTGCATTCGCACGTCGGCCCGCCCCCGGCATAAGACACGGTGTGATCCTGGTCGCAGCGCGCCGCCGGGCAGCGGCAGCCGGGGAAGGAGCAGGTCCGCTGCCGGACGATGACCACGTGCCGCAGCGCGGGAGAAGGCTGGTACCCACCGGATCGCCGCTGGTGCAGGCAGTCCCCGGCCGCCAGTGGCCTGACCGTGAGGGTGAGCTCCCAGCTGGGGCCGACCGGGCCGGTGGCGTCGCTGCCGCTCGCCTGCTGCCGGGCCCGCGCACAGCCATGTGCCACTGCCCGTCCATCCTGGCCGGTCAGGGTGAGGCACCAGCGGGAAGCAGGCCCCGCGGCCAGCCGGTCCGCCAGCGCCCGGCTGCCGGCCGCCGCGACCGGACCGAAGCCGGCCACGTCACCCGGTTCGCCGGACGCCCCGAACAAGGTGGCCAGCGGCATCGTCAGGTTGACCGAGCCCGTCAGGGCGGTGGGCGGCACCGGGCCCCCGGCCGCCGGGAACGGCACCGGGTGCCCGAGCAGCAGGGCGATGTACGCCCGCGCGCGCAGCCGGTCGAGGCCGCCCTCGATGCCCGCCGTCTTCAGCTGCCGGGCCACGGCGTCGATCCGCTTGTCCGCCGCGATCACATCGGCCGGCCGCAGGTCGCGGCCGACGAGCGCCGCGGTGCCGGACGGCTCGGACCAGACCTCCACCCGCGCTTGTTTCTCGGCCTTCTCGCACTGCCTGCTGGCGGCCTCCGGGTCGGCCGCGAGCGCCGCCCGCCGCGCCGATGCCCGCAACTGCCCGGTGGTCTGGCCCGGCGCACGGCCGATGACCGCCGCCTCCACCGCCGCGGCGTGCGCGCGGTCGAGGCAGCTCACCTCATCGGCGATGACATAGGCCTTCGCCCGGTCGATCTCGCCCGCCGCCAGCGCCGCGCGGGTGCACGGCAGCCGGCCCAGCCGGACGGCGAAATCCAGCAGCTGATCCGCGGCACGCGCGGTCAGCGTCAGCGAAGCGGCGAGCTCGTCGCCCACGTGCTCGGCCAGGTGCGGGTCCGCACCCGCGGCGACCTCGGCGTTGCGGCGGCGGTGCAGCTCGGCGGCAGCGGCCAGTTCGCCCGCTGCCGTCCACGACGTGAGCCGCCGCCAGGCCCGGAGCACACCGATGAGCTGGTCGTCGGTGAGCCGGTCCAGCCCGGTGGCCCAGGCGTCGCCGGCCAGTCCGGCCAGGGTCACACCCGGTGGCAGGCTGTCGGCGGCACCGTCAGCCGCGAATCCCGCACCCCACCCGCTGTCACGCGGCAGTAACCCGTCCGCGGCCCAGGCATCATCGTCATCCGGCAGGCCACATGGATCGGGAGCCAGGGCCCAGAGCTCCTCGTCCGTGGGAGGGGCATCGTCCCCGTTGGGGTAATCGTCCCAGTTGGGGTAGGAGTCCCACCCGGGAGAGGAGCCACGGCGGGGGGAACAATCCCGGCCGCCGGTGGTGTTCCCGGCGGCCGGGCCCGCTAACGGGGCACCGGCCAGCCTGGCTAACCCGCCGGAAGCGCCGGGAGCCGCGGGAGCGGCGATTGACGCCGGAGCACAGCTGGGCATCCTGCCCCTTTTCTCGAAATCACGTTCGATCTATGTCTGCGACGTTACCACCCTGCTGCGACAATTCCGGGGGTGTCCCGCCAGGTTCCCGCGCGAATTCGAGAGCCTTTTCGCCTGACGGCCACCAGCGGGCACCGGCGGGCACCAGCCAGCTAGCGCTGAGGCTGACGGTCGGCAGTTACCGGCCAGGCAGCGGTCGGCAGTTACCGGCCGGGCAGAGTGTGAGCCAGCTCATCACGAGAGCGTTTGCGAGCGGGCATGGATTTACGCCACACTGATGTTGTGAAATACGTGGGCATGACCGGCGCTGTCTCGCGGGCGGCGGGCACCAGCGGTGCCGCCGCCAGCCGCGGCATGCCCTCCGGCACCCAGGCACAGCTCGGGGGAGCCCATGCACAGCTCGGCGGCGAGCGCAGCACCCGGGCCAGGATAGCCCGCCTCATCCTGGAGAACGGGCCGGTCAGCGCGGCGGCGCTGAGCACGCGGCTGGGGCTCACACCAGCGGCGGTCCGCCGCCACCTGGACGGCCTGCTGGCCGGCGGCATGATCGAGGTCCGCAGCGCGCGGCGCCCCGCCAGCCGTGGCCGTGGCCGCCCGGCAAAGCTCTTCGTGATCACCGACGCCGGGCGGAGCGCCTTCGAGCACGCCTACGACGATCTCGCCACCAGCGCCCTGCGGTTCCTGGCCGAAGTGGCCGGGCCGGCCGCGGTCGCGGAGTTCGCCCGGCGTCAGGTGGCCGAGCTGGAGCGCCGGTACCGCCCGGTGATGGCGTCGGCCGACCCGGGCGCGAAGGTCAAGGCGCTCGCCGAGGCCCTGTCCGCCGACGGCTATGCGGCCTCCGCGACCGGCGCGCCCGCAGGCAGCCCCGGGGAGCAGCTCTGCCAGCACCACTGCCCGGTCGCCCACGTGGCGGCCGAGTTCCCGCAGCTGTGTGAGGCGGAGACCGAGGCCTTCGGCCGCCTGCTCGGCACCCCGGTGCAGCGGCTGGCCACCATCGCCCACGGCGACGGCATCTGCACCACCCACGTGACAGCCCCGTCCCTTGTCCAGACTGTCCAGACCCGCACCACGACCGCTGCCACCATCCCTGACACCGCTACCACTGAGTCCGGAGGCATCTCCGCATGACGACGACCGCACACCCCGAGCTCGAGGGGCTTGACCGGTACAAGTTCGGCTGGTCCGATTCGGACGCGGCCGGCGAGTCCGCGCGCCGGGGCCTGTCCGAGGAGGTCGTGCGCGACATCTCGGCCAAGAAGAACGAGCCCGAGTGGATGCTCGATCTCCGGCTGAAGGGCCTGAAGCTGTTCGGGCGCAAGCCCATGCCCGACTGGGGCTCGGACCTGTCCGGGATCCACTTCGACAACATCAAGTACTTCGTCCGCTCGACCGAGAAGCAGGCGGCCAGCTGGGACGATCTGCCCGCGGACATCAAGAACACCTACGACAAGCTCGGCATCCCCGAGGCGGAGAAGCAGCGCCTGATCGCGGGCGTCGCCGCGCAGTACGAGTCCGAGGTCGTCTATCACAAGATCCGCGAGGACCTGGAGGAGAAGGGCGTCATCTTCCTGGACACCGACACCGGGCTCAAGGAGCACCCGGATCTGTTCGGCGAGTACTTCGCCTCCGTGATCCCGGTCGGCGACAACAAGTTCGCCGCGCTGAACACCGCGGTCTGGTCCGGCGGCAGCTTCATCTACGTGCCGAAGGGCGTGCACGTGGAGATCCCGCTGCAGGCCTACTTCCGGATCAACACCGAGAACATGGGCCAGTTCGAGCGGACGCTGATCATCGTGGATGAGGGCGCCTACGTGCACTACGTGGAGGGCTGCACCGCGCCGATCTACTCCTCCGACTCGCTGCACTCCGCGGTCGTGGAGATCATCGTGAAGGCGGGCGGCCGCTGCCGGTACACCACCATCCAGAACTGGTCGGCGAACGTCTACAACCTGGTGACCAAGCGCGCGGTGGCGCACGCCGGGGCCACGATGGAGTGGATCGACGGCAACATCGGCTCCAAGGTCACGATGAAGTACCCGTCGGTGTACCTGATGGGCGAGCACGCCAAGGGCGAGACCCTGTCGGTCGCGTTCGCCGGGGAAGGCCAGCACCAGGACGCCGGCGCCAAGATGGTGCACTGCGCGCCGAACACCTCCTCGACCATCGTGTCCAAGTCGGTGGCGCGCGGTGGCGGCCGGACCTCCTACCGCGGCCTGGTGCAGGTGCAGGAGGGCGCCAGCCACTCCAAGTCCACCGTCAAGTGCGACGCGCTGCTGGTGGACACCGTCAGCCGGTCCGACACCTACCCGTACGTGGACGTGCGCGAGGACGACGTGGAGATGGGCCACGAGGCCAGCGTCTCCAAGATCTCCGAGGACCAGCTGTTCTACCTCATGAGCCGCGGCATGACCGAGGACGAGGCAATGGCCACCATCGTGCGCGGCTTCGTCGAGCCGATCGCCCGTGAGCTGCCGATGGAATACGCGCTGGAGCTGAACCGGCTGATCGAGCTTCAGATGGAAGGAGCGGTCGGCTGATGGCGGCGCTTCAGGGGGCCGTGGAGTCCACGGCCCCCGTGTCCCGGTTGCATGAGCACTCGTCGTTCTCGCTGGACGACTTTCCGGTGCCGTCGGGGCGCGAGGAGGAGTGGCGGTTCACGCCGCTGCGGAAGCTGCGCGGATTGCACAGCTCACCGGTGGCCGGTGGGAAGGTGACGGTGGGGGGCGACGCCAAACCTCCGGTCACCGCTGTGCATGCGCAACGCGGCGACCGGAGGCTCGGCACCGCTTTTGTGCCGGCGGACCGGGTCAGTGCGCAGGCTTTTGCCTCGTTTGACGAAGCAATGGTCATAACGATTCCTGCCGGGACTGTCGCTGACGACGCGGCTGTTGTTTCGGTGCGGGGCGAGAGTGCCGAGGGGGCGGCGTTCGGGCACACGCTGATCGAGATCGGGGCTAATGCCAAGGCTGCGGTGGTGCTGGACCACTCTGGCAGCGCGACTTATGCCGACAATGTCGAGATCGTCGTGGGGGATGGGGCGTCGCTCACGGTGGTGAGCTTGCAGGACTGGGACGACGATGCGGTGCATGTGTCGCATCACTACCTCACCCTGGGGCGGGACGCGCGGGTGCAGCACACCGCGGTGACGCTGGGTGGGGGTGTGGTCAGGCTGGCGCCGTCGGTGCGGTATGGCGGGCCCGGGGGAGATGCGGAGCTGCTGGGGGCGTATTTCGCGGACTCGGGGCAGCATCTGGAGCACCGGCTGTTCGTGGATCATGCGCAGCCCAACTGCCGGAGCCGGGTGGACTACAAGGGGGCGCTCCAGGGGGAGCAGGCGCACACCGTGTGGATCGGGGACGTGCTGATCCGGGTGGAGGCGACCGGGACCGACACCTACGAGCGGAACCGGAACCTGCTGCTGACCGAGGGCGCGCGGGCGGACTCGGTGCCGAACCTGGAGATCCTCACCGGCGAGGTGGTGGGCGCCGGGCACGCGAGCACCAGCGGGCGGCTGGAGGACCAGCACCTGTTCTACCTGATGGCACGCGGCATCCCGCTGGCCGAGGCGCGGCGGCTGGTGATCCGCGGCTTCTTCGGCGAGCTGATCGGCAGGATCGGCGTGCCGGAGCTCCGGGAGCGGATCGCGGAATCGATCGAGGCAGAGCTGGCGGGGGCTCCGGAGGCGCAGGAGGCCCGGGCATGACCGAGTTCGTCCGGGTGTGTGCCCTGTCCGATCTGCCCGGCGAGGGGGCGATCGGGGTGGACATCGGCGACGTGCCGGTGGCGGTGGTCCGCGCCGGCGGCGAGGTGTTCGCCCTGCACGACGTGTGCTCGCACGAGGAAGTGCCGCTGTCCGAGGGCGACATCTACGACCACACGGTGGAGTGCTACCTGCACGGGTCGTGCTTCGACCTGCGCACCGGCAAGCCCACCGGCCCGCCGGCCACCAAGCCGGTGCCTACCTACCGGGTGAAGATCGAGGGCGGCGACGTCTACGTCGCGCTCGCCGACAGCCCTGGGGCCGACGACCAGACCCAGCCGGCCGGCTGACCGAACTGATTCAGGAGACATTTCATGGCAACTCTGGAGATCCACGACCTGCACGTCAGCGTGACCGATGGCGCGGGCGAGGCTCGTGAGATCCTGCGCGGCGTTGATCTGACCGTGCCGGCCGGCCAGACCCACGCGATCATGGGGCCGAACGGCTCGGGCAAGTCCACCCTCGCCTACGCGATCGCCGGTCACCCGAAGTACCTGGTCACCCAGGGATCGATCACCCTCGACGGCGAGGACGTGCTGGCGATGAGCGTGGACGCCCGCGCCCGCGCCGGGCTGTTCCTGGCCATGCAGTACCCGGTCGAGGTGCCCGGGGTGTCGGTGT
Source organism: Streptosporangiaceae bacterium (assembly GCA_035518495.1). Lineage (GTDB taxonomy): Bacteria > Actinomycetota > Actinomycetes > Streptosporangiales > Streptosporangiaceae > UBA9676. The sequence continues at coordinate 1,557 of DATIXO010000024.1, read as the reverse complement.
CGAACTTCCTCCGCACCGCCATCACGGCGGTCCGCGGCGAGGCTCCCAAGCTGCGTACGTTCAGCAAGGAACTGCAGGCGGCCATGGAGAGCCTGTCGATCGACCCGGAGTTCGCGCGGCGGAACCTGAATGAAGGCTTCTCCGGCGGCGAGAAGAAGCGGCACGAGATCCTCCAGCTGGAGCTGCTCGCCCCGAAGATCGCGGTGCTCGATGAGACCGACTCCGGGCTCGACATCGACGCGCTCAAGGTGGTCGCGGAGGGGGTCAACCGGTTCCGTGCCGGGCCGGATCACGGGGTCATGCTGATCACGCACTACACCCGGATCCTGCGCTACGTCACACCTGACTTCGTGCACGTGTTCGTGGGCGGCCGGATCGTCGAGGAAGGCGGCCCGGAGCTCGCCGAGCAGCTGGAGAGGGAAGGCTACGAGAGGTTCCTGAAGGCGGGTGCCGCGTCATGACCCTCGACGTCGCCCGCATCCGCAAGGACTTCCCGATCCTGGACCGGCGGGTCCGCGGCGGGCAGCCGCTGGCCTACCTGGACAGCGCCAACACCTCGCAGAAGCCGCGCCAGGTCATCGACGCGCTGACCGAGTTCTACGAGCGGCACAACGCCAACATCCACCGGGCCAACCACGAGCTGGGCGAGGAGGCGACCGAGGCCTACGAGGGCGCCAGGATCAAGGCGGCACAGTTCATCGGCGCCGCCGACGAGACCGAGGTCATCTTCACCAAGAACATCTCCGAGGGGATCAACCTCGTCGCGTACTCCATGGGCAACGCCCGTGGGGGACGATTCCGCTTGGGACCAGGCGATGAGATTGTGATCACGGAGATGGAGCACCACTCCAACATCGTGCCGTGGCAGATGCTGTGCGAGCGGACCGGCGCCACGCTGCGCTGGTTCAAGGTGACCGGATGGGACGGGCAGCTCGACCTGTCGGCCACCGGCGAGCTGATCAACGAGCGGACCAAGCTGGTCGCGCTCGTGCACCAGTCCAACGTGCTCGGCACCGTCAACCCGGTCCGGGAGATAGCCGACGCGGCTCACGCGGTGGGTGCGCTGGTCCTGGTGGACGCGGCCCAGTCGGTCCCGCACATGCCGGTGGACGTGGCCGGGCTCGGCGCCGACTTCCTCGGCTTCACCGGTCACAAGCTGTGCGGGCCGACCGGCATCGGGGTGCTCTGGGGCCGCCGGGAACTGCTGGAGGAGATGCCCCCGTTCCTGGGCGGCGGGGAAATGATCGAGACCGTCTGGATGGAACGGTCCACCTACGCGCCGCCGCCGCACAAGTTCGAGGCCGGGACGATGCCGATCGCCCAGGCGGTCGGGCTGGGGGTGGCCATGGACTACCTGAACGAGGTCGGGCGGGACGCCATCCACGCGCACGAGCAGCAGCTGCTCGCCCGCGCGCTGACCCAGCTGGCGGGCATCGAGGGCGTCCGGATCATGGGGCCGCTGACGCCGGCCAACCGGGGGGCCGCGATCTCCTTCGAGGTCGACGGTGTGCACCCGCACGACGTCGGCCAGGTCCTCGACGAGCACGGCATCGCCGT
>DATIXO010000023.1:0-20935 GCA_035518495.1 Streptosporangiaceae bacterium | reverse complement strand
GACCACACGAACATCGGCAGGCGGCTCCACCGCATGCCGGGCGCCCGGTAGTTGATGTAGGTCACGATGATGTTGAACCCGGCCAGGATCATCGAGATCCCCATCAGGCCGAAGGCGATCGCGTAGCTGTCCATCCCGGGGGTGGCCTGGATGCTCAGCGGCGCATAGCCGGTCCAGCCGGTGGGGAATCCACCCCACAGGATCGCGGCCAGCAGGATCACGTAGGCGGGTGGCGTGAGCCAGAACCCCAGCGCCTCCACCCGCGGGAAGGCCATCCGCTTCGACCCGATCATGAGCGGGGCGAAGTACTGGCCGAACGGGCCGAGGATGACCGACGACATCATCATCATCATCATCGTGCCGTGCTCGCCCACCACCATCAGGTAGGAGCTCGCGCTCATGATGTGATACGTCGGCGACAGCAGCTCGGTCCTGATCGCCATGGCGAACAGGCCGCCGGTCAGGAAGTAGGTGATCATCCCGAACAGGTACTGGATGCCGACGACCTTGTGGTCGAGCGTGTACCTGAAGTACTTCGCCAGGCCGCCGGCGGGCGCGTGCTCGATGTCCGCCAGCGGTTTGCCGACCATCATCCGGCCAAGGTCGTTGAAGATCCCGAGCCCGGCCAGCCAGCCGACCGTCCCGAAGAGGTATCCCAGGACGACCGGCCAGTCCCTGGTGTCGCCGAGGCCCTGGGCGAAGTTGGCGCTCGCCGACTGCACCTGCCAGCCGAGCCAGTTACCGATCAGGTAGCCGACTATGGCGCCCAGCAGGCCGGTATGCACGGCCGGCTTCCTCCACCATGCCTTGGCCCCGGGCGGGCCGCCAGGCTCGCCGCCTACCGGCTGGATCCGGTCAGCGCCCGGTGTTGCTTCGATGGCCATCCGGTCACCTCTTCATCGAAGGAGTGGTCAGTGGGTGCGCCGCAGCCAGCGGCCCGGGCCGCCTCATGGCGACGTCGGATCGCCGGGGTCACCCGACTGGTTCAGGGACGGGTAGTAGTAACCGTTGGCACCGGTGATGCCGGCCACCTTCACGATGTCCTTGCCGAGCTGCGGTATGACCGTGGGGTCATAGGTCAGCGCGTAGCGCGGCAGGTCGGCGAGGAGCCCGATCCGCTGTTCCCTGGCCTGCAGACCCCTCGCCCACACCTGGAACGCGGCGGGGGTCACCACACGGCCGTAGTTGAACATGGCCCCGTGCCAGATCCCGCACAGTTCGTTGCAGCGGACCGAGAAGCTCCCGAGCTGCTGGGGCTTGGCGAATGCGATGTTGTTCACCCCGGGGTTGGCGTCCGCCTTCACCCCGAGCTGGTAGGCCCAGAAGCTGTGGATGACGTCCAGCGAGGTCACGTTGAACTGGACCTGCTGCCCCTCGGGCAGCAGGAGTTGCGTGGTCTCCATGCCGCCGAACTGGGGGAACCGGTAGGTAAAGGCCCACTGCTGGCCGATGACCTGCACCTGCAGGAGGTTGGTCGTGCTGGGCCGCCAGGCCGGTGTCGGGCCTTCGCCCGCGCCCGCGCCGGCCGGCACGATCAGCTGGACCGTGCCGAAGACGAACAGGCCGAGCACGATCACCGCTGTGGCGGTGATCCAGGTCGCCTGGATCCTGGTGTTGCCGTGGAGGGGCGGCCCATCCTCATCGTCGCCCGGCCGGCGCCGCCAGACGATGAGGGCGTAGGCGAAGTAGACCCAGACGAACAGCAGCACGGGCGCGGCCAGCATGGCCATGACGGCGATGTCGAACTGCTGGCCCTGCGCCTGGTCCGACATGCGCCCGGGCGGCATGTGCGGGTACCACGCGAACCAGATGAGCAGGTCGGCGATGACCGCGAGCGGTAGCCAGATGAGGAATATGCGCAGCCCATGGCGCGCATCGCCAGCGGCCCTCGCGGTGGTGGTGGAGGAGGAGGAGTGGCTCATGACCCCACCACCGACATCTGACCGGTCATGTACCCGAGCGTCTGCATGGGACCACCGTTGCCGTCGACGAATCCGCCCCCGCAGGGGACGAAGCACTGCCAGCGGAAGTCACCGGCGTGGCTGGGCGTCATGAAACTGAATTTCTCCAGCGTGAAGGGACCGGACACGCAGGGCGAGTCGCCGCACAGCGACGCCGACGCGTCTGGCGAGCCCACCGGCACGAACACGTGCAGGCTGGGGATCGCGAACGTGTGCCCCACCGCGCAGTGCGACCAGCCGTTGAGGGTGCTGGTGACGTGCACCGGCCCCAGGGGCTTGTTGGTGTCCTTGAACTGCTGGAAGGCCATGACGCCGCCGATCGTCCCCTGGACCTCAGTCCAGAAGTTGTTCCGGGGCGGCGTGCAGCCGTCGTAGCCGCGGATCGTGAGGTTCACCCTGGTGTTCGCCGGGACCGAGAACAGGGTGGTGTGCACCCACGAGCTCTGCAGCGACGGGTTGGCGCCCGGCTTCATCACGAAGTAGCTGACCCAGTCGGGCCTGCTCGACGAGTTGTTCTGCGGGTCTTCCTGCAGGACCACGTTCACCACGCCACCGGACGCTGCGGGCACGTAGTCCACCGTGGGCGGGTTGGCCACCACGTAATGCGCGACAATGAACACCGCGCCGACGACCACCACGGCGAATGCCACCAGCAGGGTCACGACACGGACTGGCACTGACACCAGTCACCACCTCGCTTCTTGCGGCGCGGGCAGCGCACACGGTTCGGGCCGGCCACGGTGGTCCCCAGGAGCCCCGGCCGGATGCCTGTTACGGACCTGATCTTCTGGGCAACGCGCTGCTATCGGCAACAGTCCGGACGCTCCATGACCAAATTGTCATCCTCAGCGCAGCGCCAGCAGGTACCGTCTGTCTGACAGGGCAGCCGCGTGAACAGTACGTTACTTTTCAGCTACAAAGAGTTACCAGATGTGTCCGCGGCGACCCCGCCGGGCCAGACCGCGGCACTGCAATGGATTGCGCCAGCTTCTGCAATGGATTGCGCCAGGCCGGTTGACCAGCCCCCTGGCGCGGAGGACCCTCATCTGAGGACCCACCTCACCGGTGAGCTGTGGTGGCGGGTAAGGCGAAATGACACGACTGTCGATGACGACAACCGAGCAGGCCGACAGCGCGGCAGGCCCGCGCATCCTGCTGGTCGACGACGAGCCGCGGATCCGCGACTTCATCAGCAGGGCGCTGGAGTCGGCCGGATACGCGGTGCACGCCGCGTGCAGCGGGACCGAGGGCCTGCAGCAGGCGGTGGCGGGTGACTACGACCTGATCATCCTCGACCTGATCATGCCGGACATGGACGGCCGGGTCTTCCTGGCCCAGCTGCTGCGCGAACGGCGCGAGCAGGGCGTGCTCGTCCTGTCCTGCCTCGCGGATGTGACCACCAAGGTCGACTGCCTCGAGCTGGGCGCGCAGGACTATCTGACCAAGCCCTTCTCGTTAGCAGAGCTGCTCGCCCGGGTGCGGGTCCGGCTGCGCGGGGACCCGCACGCGCTGAGCGAGGTGCTCAGGGTCGGCGACCTCACGCTGGATGTGGGCCGGCTGGAGGCCAGCATCGGCAACGGCCCGGTGGCCCTGACCCGGCTCGAGTTCCTGCTGCTCCGGGAGCTGATGGAGCACGCGGGGCAGTCGGTGGGCAAGGGCCAGCTGCTCGCCTCGGTCTGGGGATACGACTTCGACCCGGGCTCGAACGTGGTGGACGTCTGCGTCCGGCGGCTGCGCTCCAAGCTCGGCTTCGACCTGATCAAGACGGTGCGCGGTGAGGGCTACCGGCTTGCCTCCTGAGGCGGTGCCCGGCCGGCGCCTGCACCAGTTCGCGGCTACCCTGCGGGCCGTGCCCCCCGTGCTGCACTGGCCGCACCGGCCGCCGGGGCTGCACTGGCCGCCCAGGCGGCCCATGCTGCGATGGCCATTCGCCTGGGTGGACATCGCATGGGTGGCCTTCTCGCTGGCCAACCTCGTGGCGATCGTGATCTTCTCCCACTGGGAGACGGTCCCGTTCCACTTCATCTGGATCAGCCTCACGCTGCTCTACGGGTTCCGCGTCTGGTCGATCAGGCCGACGCTGTGGGTGCTCGCGCTGGTCATGGCCACCACCTTCGCCGCCATCAGCTGGGATGTCTTCCACGGTGCGCAGAGCGTGGATGAGCTGAACGAGGTGCCGCTGATGGCGGCCATGTTCGGGATGATGGTCTGGCACGCGCAGCGCCGGCTCGCCGCCTACCGGGAAAGCGCCCGGGTCAGCGCCGAGAACGCCCGCCTGCTCGCCACCCAGCGCCGGTTCCTGCAAGACGCCTCCCACCAGCTGCGTACCCCGATCACCATCGCGCTCGGCCACGCCGAGCTGCTGGCCAGTGAGCTGGCCGGCAGCGGCCGGCCGGAGGAGCACGACATCGGGGTGGTCGTCGGTGAGCTCGCCCGGCTCCGGCGGCTCGGCGAGCGGCTGCTGATGATCGCCGCGGCGGAAGACCCGGAGTTCCTGAGCCCCCAGCCGGTCGCCCTGGTTCGCTTCACCATGGATGTGCTCCGCAAGTGGATGCCCACGGCCGTGCGGAGCTGGCAGCTCGGGCGGCTCGATCCGGTCATCGTGGAGGCGGACAGGGAACGGCTCGGCCTCGCCGTGGACGCCCTGCTGGAGAACGCGATCCGGCACACCCGCGACGGCGACGTGATCCAGCTGTCCGTCCTGTCCGCCAGCGACGGGTCCGCGGCCCGCATGATCATCACCGATACCGGCGCCGGGATCCCGCTCGCTGAGCAGGACCACATCTTCGACCGGTTCCGGTCCGGGTCCGACCTGGGCGACGGCCGCGGCACCGGGCTCGGCCTGGCCCTGGTGCGGGCGGTCGCGCGGGCGCACGGCGGCGAGGCGCTGGTGCGCAGCACCCCCGGCCAGGGCAGCGAGTTCGAGCTCGTGCTGCCGGTCACGGGCCCGGCGGCCGACATCGCCCCAGCAGCGGGGATGGCTTCGCCGGCCGGCACGGCCCCGGCGGCCGGCCTGGCGGCCGCGCTCCCCGGCGGCCCCGGGAAGCCGGGCGATGCGGGCCCGGGCGGAGGTACTGTGCCAGCGAGCGCGCCGTCCCACCCCCGCCAGCCCGGCCAGGGGCAGACGGCGCTGGAGGGCAAATGGCGCGGCAGGACACGATGACGGCGGGTGCGGCTCGGTGACAGAGACACCCACCGGCAGCCCGGCGGCGCAGGCCTCCACCGGCAGCCCGGCACCGCGCGCGGGCGCCGCGCAGCGACTGGCGCACCGGCTGCTCGGCCTCGGCCCGGTCCGGCTGACCGCGCTCACGGCCGTGGTCGTGGGGATCGCTGTGATCGTGATCCTGAGTTTCCCCAGCGGCGGCGGCCAGCGGCACGCCCCGGCCGCCCCGGCCAGGAACTTCAGCCTCGGCGCCCTCGGCGACCCGCAGCAGCGGATCTCGCTCAGCTCGCTGGCCGGCCGGCCGGTCATCGTGAACTTCTTCGCCTCCTGGTGCGTGCCCTGCCGGAAGGAGACACCGCTGCTCGCCAGGTTCTACCGCGCCAGGCACGGGGCCGTGAAGATCATCGGTATCGACGTCAACGACCAGGCATCGTCCGCGCTGGCGTTCGTCCGCCGCAACGGCGTCACCTACCCGGTCGCCACCGAGCCGGCCACGGGCACCACGATCATCGACTACGATCTGCCCGGACTGCCCGCGACCTTCTTCCTTGACTCCCGCCACCGCATCGTGAAGCGGGTCTACGGGGCGGTCACCCAGGCGGAACTCACCTCCGGAGCCGCCCTCATCAACGAGCGGGCGAAGTGAGGCCGGAGCCATGTCGACGCCCATCAAGACCGACCCGCCGCACGTCCCGCTGCGGCACGGCGGGTGGCCGGTCCGCCGGACGCCCTGGTGGCTGTTCGCGGCCGGTGCCCTGGTGCTCGCCGGGGCGGTCCTGGTCGGGCTCGCGCATCGCCCCACGCGGTCAGAGCGCGCCGCCGACGTGAATTCGTTCCTGCACGACATGACCGCCGACATCCAGTCATGCGCGGGCGGGGTCAGGGAGTCACTCACCGCGATGCGCGCGGTCGAGTCCGGCACCAGCCACGACCTGCAGACCGCGATCCGCATCGCCAGCTACGGCGGGACCAACTGCTCGCCAGCGAACAACGAGCTGCTCGACGACCTCACCCAGTACCAGGTCAGCGAGTCACTCGCCAGCTTCCGCCTGTCCCGGGCGGTCGACGGCCTGGTCACCTGGGCCTTCCCCTACGCGCAGCGGGTGCAGAACGATGTTGCCGACGTGCTCAGGGCACACGGCGCGGCCAGGGCCGCCGCCACCGTCAAGCTGCAGCGTGATCTGCGGAAACTGAACGCCCAGCGCGCGTACGTGGACAAGATCATGATGAACGCGGTCACCGCGACCTCGGCCACCGGGAAACTGCCGGTCCTGCCCGGCTGACGCCTACCGGCCGGCCTCGTGCCCGGCCGATGGCCACCGGGTCAGGCCGCGTTCAGCCCGATGCTCTCCAGGGCCGCCGCGAAGGCGTCATCCCAGGACGGCCGGTGGGTCACGCCCGATGGCGGCTTGACCCGGTCCAGCGCGGCGAGCGTGGTGCGCACCATCTCGGCGGGCCGCGCCGAGGTCACGGCGGCGTCCCCCAGGCCGAGCTCGTGCTGCAGGTTGTCCCGGCCGTGGCCCTGGACCACGTCGAGCAGCAGCAGCGGCCGCCCCACGGCGCGCGCCTCGGCGCAGGTGTCCCCGGAGCTCGTGATCACCAGGTCGGCCGCGGCCATCAGCACCGGGATCTGCTCGGTGTAGCCGAAGACGCGCAAGCGCGGCCGGGCCGCCGCGCTGGCCCGGAGCCGGCTCTCCAGCCTGGCATTGCGCCCGGCGACCGCCAGCACCTGCACCCCGGCGTCGGCGAGTGCCGCGGCGGCCTGCGCCAGCGGGCCCAGGCCCCACGCCCCGGACATGAGCAGCACGGTGCGGTCCGTCAGCTCCAGGCCGAGGCCGGCCCGGGCCCGGTCCTGGGCGGGCGGGTCGAGGAAGCCGGACCGGACCGGCGACGGGACGATCTGCACCCGGGCCCGCGGCTCGTACCTGCGCACCGCGGCCTCGGCGGCCGCCGAGGTGACCAGGTACAGGTCGACGTTGGGGTGGACCCAGAGCCGGTGCGGCGTGACGTCGCTGCACAGCACCACGTGGCTCATGCCGGGGTAGCGGTCGGCCAGCACGCTGACGGCCGACGAGGCGGTCGCGAACACCGAGACCGCGAGATCGGCCGGGTGCGCATCGAGGTAGGCGCGCAGCCGCGGCACGAGCTGCCGGCGGGCGGCGGCGTCCGCGAGCAGCGCGAGCCGGCTCCCGGGGCGGAGCGCGGCGAAATGGAACGCGTCGTACAGGCCGGGCACCGCCAGCATGGTGCGGAACACCGCCTCGCCCGCAGACCCGCCGCGCGGCCCGAGCAGCCGCATCGCGTCCAGCAGCTGGGTGGACCAGCCGCGCCCGGCGAGCGAGGCCGCGAAGGCCCGCGCATGCACCTCGTGCCCGGCCCCGAGCGACCCCGACAGCAGCAACGCGCGCTTCATCTACTGGCCTCTCTCGCGGTCCGTCGTGCCGGAGGCGCGCAATGGAGCACTTCGCTTGGTCGTGCCGGAGGCGCGCAAACCGGCAGCGCGGGAGGCCGGTCCTCGGCGCCGGGACACCGCTGGCGCGGCGTTCGGCCCGGCGCCCGCGGCGTGCTGGGTCAGTCCCCGGCCGGCATCCTCGCCCTCTGTCGCGGTGAGCCAGTCGAGGTAGCGGCGGACGCCGACCGCGAACGAGGTCTCCGGCGACCAGTCAAGCACCTCCTTGGCCCGCCGGTTGGAGACACTCACACCCTGGTAGTCGGCGGTGCGGGCGGCCATGTACTCCACCGGCACCGGCTGGATGAGCTCCCGGACGGTGTCGGCGATCTCCCGGACCGACACCGGGGTGCCCCCTTCCAGCGCCAGCACCTGGTCGGCCGCGGCCGGGGACAGCGCGCGGACGTGCGCGTCCGCGAGGTCTCCGACATAGACGTAGCTGCGCTGCTGCTCCCCGGTCCCGGCGATGGTGATCGGCGTACCTGCCAGCGCGGCGCGGACGAACCTGGCGACGACCAGCACGTCCCGCATCCGCGGCCCGTAGGGAATGCCGTAGCGCAGGATCGTGAAGTGCTGCCCGTACATCGCCCGGTAGCTGTGCACGAGCAGCTCGGCAGCCAGCTTGGTCGCGACGTAGACGTGCCCGGCCCGGCTGAGGTCGACCGGGGACTCCTCGCCACGCTCCTCGCCGCCGGTCGTCGCGCCGTACACCCAGACGGTGCTCGCGAACAGGACCCGGCCGCACTGCTGCTGGCGTGCGGCCTCGAGCACCCGGGCGGTGCCCTCCACGTTCAGCCTGACCGCTGCCACCGGGTCCGCCGCCACGTCGTTCACGTCGGACGCCCCGGCCAGGTGGAAGACGGCGTCGCAGCCGGCCAGGGCGCCGGCCAGCCCGCCGGCATCGAACAGGTCCAGCTCGTGATACCGCGCGGACGGGTTGCGCCAGCGCGGGACGGGATCGATCACGTGAACCTGGTGGCCCGCCTGCACCAGGTGATCCACCACGTGGGAGCCGATGAAGCCACCGCCCCCGACAACCGCGACCTGCATGCTCTCCCCACTCCCCGGTCAGGGTTCTCCACCGCGGCAAGGACGCCGCGCATCCCGGCGAAAGCCCCGGCTCACCGCCCGGTGAACGCGTCATGGACGGAGGCCACGGCGGCCAGCACCTCATCCACCTCGCTGTCGGTCATGTCCGAATGCACCGGCAGGCAAATGTGCCTGGCTGCCAGCTCCTCAGCCACGGGGAGCGGCGGGCCAGCGTAGTCCGCGAGCACCGGCTGCCGGTGTAGCGGAAGATCATAGACCTCACCAGACAGGCTCACCTGGAAACGCTGGGCCAGCTCCGTCTTGAACCGTGCCCGGTCCAGGCCGGGCGGCAGGAGCACGATGTATTTGTAGATGTTGCTCCGGCACCCTGGCGGCTCGGCCAGCGGCTGCAGCCCATCGGTGCTGGCCAGTGCCTTGTCGTAGGCCGCCGCCACGGCCCGGCGGCGGGCGATGAACTCCTCCATCCGGCGCAGGTGCACCAGGCCGGTGGCCGCGTGCAGCTCGCTCATCCGCCAGGCCGAGCCGAGCCGCACGTGGTGATTGGCGCTGAAGGCACCCTTGCCCTGGTCACGGTAGATCCGCGCCTCCTGCGCGAGCTCCTCCGACGAGGTGAGCACCATCCCGCCCTCCCCGCTGGTGACGACCTTGGTGGGATAGAACGAGAAGGCCGCCGCCGTCCCGAACGAGCCAGCGAAACGGCCGTCGAAGGTCGAGCCGTGGGCGTGCGCGGCGTCCTCGACCAGCGCGATGCCCCGCTGGCCGCAGAGCGCCCGCACCTCATCGACCTGGGGCGGGATCAGCCCGCCGATGTGCACGATCACCACGGCCGCGGTGCGGGGGGTCAGCGCCGCCGCCGTGGTGGCGGCGCTGAGCGCGAACGTGCCGGCGTCCACGTCGGCGAAGACCGGCCTGCCCCCCGCCTGCAGGACGGCGGCGGCGGTCGCGTAGAAGGTGTTCGCGGGCACGACCACCTCGCGTCCCGCTACCCCGATGGCGCGCAGGGCGATGGCGAGCGCGGCGGTGCCGCTGGCGACGGCCACGGCGTGCGGCCCGTCCGGTGGCCGGGGGCCGGCTTCGGCCCGGGGCCCGGTGTGAGCCGCGGCGAACGCCGCCTCGAACCTGCGCGTGTAAGGCCCGAGCGTGAGGGCGCCACTCGCGAGCATCTCGGTGACTGCGCCGGCGATCTCCGCCCGGTCGCTGGCAGGGAACACGACGCGCGCTGATGGCACTCCCAACGGATCCCCTTCGCAAAACTGGCCGTGCTCCCGGTATTAACCGGGCCCATGCACGGCGCACCCCGGCTTTGCCATGATTTCAGCAACAGCAGGCACGGCACGCCAGTGTCGCACGTGTCGCCAGCCACTATGACATTGCACAACCGCTGGAACCGCCAGCCGGCTCAATCGTGACCAACGAAAAGGATAATTGTATGCATAACGGGCGTCAGGGGACTGTCGTGCTCGCCGGGCTCACGGCTGCGGGGCTGGCCATCGCCCACGCCGGGCCCGGCCTGACCGCCCTCGGCCCGCTCCGGCGGCGGCTGTTCCCGCGGCTGGCCGGGCTGGGCAGGCCCGATCACGTGGCGCTCACCTTCGACGACGGCCCGGACCCCGCCAGCACCCCCGCCTTCCTCGACCTGCTGGCGGCGCGGCAGGTGCACGCCACGTTCTTCCTGCTCGGTTCCATGGTGGCCCAGGCACCGCAGCTGGCGGCCGAGATCGCCGCGGCCGGGCACGAGATCGCCGTGCACGGCTGGGATCACCGGTACACGATCCTGCGCAGCCCGTGGGACGTATTCGACGATCTGGCCCGCGCCCGCGATGCCGTGTCCGGGGCCACCGGCCAGCGGCCCCGGTTCTTCCGCCCGCCGTACGGCGTCCTGTCCTCGGGCGCGGTGCTGGCCGCCCGGAGGCTGGGGCTGGCGCCGGTCCTGTGGAGCAGCTGGGGGAAGGAATGGGCGCCCGGCGCCACCCCGGATTCGGTGTTCGCCGCGGTCGCGGCCAGCCTCACCGGCGGCGCCACCATCTTGCTCCACGACTCCGATTGCACCTCACCGGCGGGGTCTGCCGCCGCCGCGCTCGGCGCGCTGCCCTGGCTGCTGGATGAGTGCTCGGCGCGCGGCCTGGCTGTGGGGACCCTGGCCGGCCACGGGCTCGGCTAGCGCCGCGCTGGGCGGCCCACCGGCCGGACGCGGGCCACGCTCGCGTAATGTCGTATCGAGGCGCATCGGCCGAAATCCTGAGAACGCGTTCAGCTTCCGTACAGGAAGATGCGGCTTACTGGTGACGAGACCGGTGACGCTCACTCCAGACCGGGCCAGGACCAGTTCCGGGCAGAGGTGGTGGACATGCAGGAAGGTCACGGCGGCGCGCCGCTCCCGGGTGAGGGGGCCGAGCCCGAGGGCGACGAGGCCCCTCCCGGCGGCTCGTGGGTGCCCTGGTCGGATCCTGCCCCGGCACCCCGTGACCAGCCTGGCCACGACCAGCCCAGCCAGCCGGGATACAGCCAGCCCGGGTACGGCCAGCCCGGGTACGGCCAGCACGGCCAGCCCGGGTACGGCCAGCACAGCCAGCCCGGGTACGGCCAGCCAGCTCCCGGGGCACCGTCCGGCCCGTCAGCAGGCTGGCAGGAGCAGGCCGCCAGCGAGGAGCCCGCCACCTCCCCGGCCACCGAGCTCGGGACCTGGTCGATGTCGGCAGGTGGCCAGGGGGCATGGGAGCCGCCGCCGGGCGGCGGCGGCCCCCGCGACTGGAACCCGCCGCCCGGAGGCGGGTACGGCCAGCCGGCCGGGTACAGCCAGCCGGCCGGCCCGCAGCGGCCCCGGCGCGGCAACCATCCGCTCATCTACGTGCTGGTGGCGGTCGTCGCGGCCGCGCTCGGCGCCGGCACGGTATTCGCCCTGCAGGCGAAGTCGCAGCCCTCGAACAGCAGCAACAGCAGCTTCTCGCCGCAGCAGATCCCCTCGCCGGGTGGCGGGCAGGGCAGCGCCAACCCCAGCAACACCTCCGGCATCGACGTGCAGGCCGTGACCGCCAAGGTCGAGCCGGGGGTGGTCGACATCACGTCGAACGTGCGCTACTCGGGCCAGGTCTTCGAGGGCACCGGGATGGTGCTCAGCTCATCCGGGCTGGTGCTGACCAACAACCATGTGGTGGACGGCGCCACCGGGCTGACGGCGACCCTGGTCACCTCCGGCCGCAGGTACACCGCCCAGGTGGTCGGCACCGACGCGACGGACGACGTCGCCCTGCTCAGGCTGACCGGGGTGTCGGGCCTCAAGACGGTCCAGGTTGGCGACTCCGGCAAGGTCAGCCTGGGAACGCAGGTGGTGGCGATGGGCAACGCGGGCGGCGCGGGGGGCGCGCCGACCGTGACCAGCGGCACGATCACCGCGCTGAACCGGACGATCACCGCGAGCGACTCCGGCTCCAACAGCAGCGAGACGCTCCACAACATGCTCCAGACCAACGCGCCGATCGCGGAGGGCGACTCCGGCGGCCCGCTGTCGGACGCCGCTGGACAGGTGATCGGCATGGACACGGCGGCGAACACCCAGAACTTCGGCGGGCCCGGCACCAGCCAGGGATTCGCGATCCCGATCAACCGCGCACTGGCGATCGTCCGCCAGATGGCCGCGGGACACGGCAGCGCCACGATCCACATCGGCCAGCCCGCCTTCATGGGCATCGCGGTCGCGAGCAGCTCCTCGGGCGGCGTCAGCTCCACTGACAGCCCGCAGCAGCAGCTGCGGCAGCTGAACCAGGCGGCGTCGGACCAGCCCGGCGGCGGGTTCGGCGGGTTCAGCGGCGGGGTCAACAGCAACGGCCGGTGCCTGAACAACAGCTCCGGTGACCCGGTCCCCAACCCCATCGCCCCAGCCAGCACCGGCACGCTGATCGCTGGTGCGTTCTGCAACGCACCAGCCGACGCGGCGGGCCTGACCGGAGGCGACGTGATCCTGGCCATCAACGGCCAGACCGTGGGTGCGCCGTCCACCCTGACCAACGTCCTCGGCCGGTACCACCCGGGTGACCGCGTCTCCGTCACCTGGATGGACACCAGCGGCCAGCGTCACACCACGTCCCTTACGCTGACCGCGGGCCCCGCGAAGTAGCTCAGGCCAGCCAGGCGAGCAGCTTGGCCTCGCACTCGGCGATCTGCGCGAGCGGCACGTGCTCGCGGGCGGAATGGGCCAGTTCCGGGTCACCCGGGCCGTAGTTGACCGCGGGCAGGCCGAGCATGGTGAACCTGGCCACGTCCGTCCAGCCCATCTTGGCGCGCGGTGTGCCGCCGACCGCGGCGAGCAGGGCCGCCGCCGCCGCGTCGGCCAGGCCGGGCCGCGCTCCCGGCGCCGCGTCGGTGATCTCCACGTCGAACCCGCTGAACACCGCGCGCACATGCCCGGCTGCCTGCTCGACGGTCCGGTCCGGGGCGAACCGGTAGTTCACCGTGACCACGCATTCGTCCGGGATCACATTGCCCGCGACCCCGCCGCTGATCCCGACCGCGTTCAGCCCCTCGTGGTAGACGAGCCCGTCCACCTCCGGTTCGCGCGGCTGGTAGGACAGCAGCACGTCGATGATCGCGCCCGCGCCGTGGATGGCGTTGCGCCCACGCCACGAGCGGGCGCTGTGCGCGCGCACGCCGCGCGCGGTCACCTCGGCCCGCAAGGTCCCCTGGCAGCCGCCCTCGATCACCCCACCGGTCGGCTCCAGCAGCACCGCCAGGTCCCCGCCGAGCAGCTCCGGCGCGTTGCGGGACAGCCGCAGCAGGCCGTTCCGCTCCGCCTCCACCTCTTCGCAGTCGTAGAAGACATAGGTGACGTCCCGGGCCGGCTCGGCCAGCTGGCCCGCCAGCCGGAGCTGGACGGCCACGCCGGACTGTATGTCGCAGCTGCCGCAGCCGTACAGCAGGTCTCCTTCGGTGTGCGAGGGGACGTTGCCGGCCAGCGGCACGGTGTCGAGGTGCCCGGCCAGGATCACCCGCTGCGGCCGGCCGAGGCCGGTCCGCGCGACCACGGTGTTCCCGTCCCGCCACACCGTCAGGTGGGGCAGCCCGGCGAGTGCGCTCTCGACCGCGTCGGCCAGCATCTGCTCGTCGCCGCTGACCGACGGGACGTCGACCAGGGCGGCGGTCAGCGCCCCGGCGTCACGCGAAAGATCCAGGTCCACGCCCGCAGCCTAGGACACGCCCCAGGTCTAAGACTCCGCGCTCGGGTCATGAGATAACTGACGGGCGACAGCCATGCGGAACGGGAGTGCCATGTTCAGAGTTGATTCCGAAGTCGGCCGCCTGCGGCAGGTGATGCTGCACCGCCCCGACCTGGAACTCAAGCGCCTGACTCCCGACAACGCCGCCGACCTGCTCTTCGACGACGTGCTCTGGGTCTCACGGGCGCAGGCCGAGCACGACGCGTTCGCCGCGGCCCTGGCCTCGCGCGGCGTCGTTGTCCATTACTACGGCGACCTGCTCACCCGGACCCTGGAGATCGGCGACGCGCGGGACTACATCCTGGACCGCGTGTTCGACGCCCGCTGGCACGGGCCGCTCGCCGCCGCGACCCTGCGCGCCGCGCTGGACGGGCTCGACCCGCGGCAGCTGGCGGCGTTCCTGGCCGGCGGGATCACCAAACGCGAGATAGCCGAGCTCGGGCCGGAGCCGAAGAGCATCGCCTTCCATTCGCTGGACCCCGACGGCTTCGTGCTCACCCCGCTGCCGAACCTGCTCTACCAGCGCGACACCTCGTGCTGGATCTACGGCGGCGTGTCCATCAACGCGATGCGCATGCCGGCCAGGATCCGCGAGACCGTCACCGGCGAGGCGATCTACCGCTGGCACCCGATGTTCGCCGGGGCGGACTTCGAGGTCTGGTACCACGGCGCCGACGCCGCGCCAGCCACCATCGAGGGCGGCGACATCCTGGTGCTCGGCAACGGGGCGGTGCTGGTCGGGATGAGCGAGCGGACCACCCCGCAGGCGGTCGAGGTGCTCGCCCACCGGCTGTTCGCGGCCGGTGCGGCCCGCTGCCTGGTGGCGATCGACATGCCGAAGACCCGCGCGTTCATGCACCTGGACACGCTGCTGACGATGGCGGACTACGGGGTGTTCACCAAGTACGCGGGGATGGGGATGCTGCCGTCGTACACGGTCGAGCCGGGCGCGAGCGCCAGCGAGCTCAAGGTCACCGACCACCCGCCGGAGGACATGCACACCGCCGTCGCCGCGGCGCTCGGCCTGCCCGCCATCACCGTGCTGACCGCCATCCAGGACGTCCGCTCCGCGCAGCGGGAGCAGTGGGACGACGGCTGCAACGTGCTGGCGGTCGAGCCGGGAGTGGTCATCGCCTACGAGCGGAACGTGACCACCAACGCCTACTTGCGGGACCACGGCATCGAGGTGATCACCGTCCCGGGCGGGGAACTGGGCCGGGGCAGGGGCGGGCCGCGCTGCATGAGCTGCCCGATCGAGCGCGGGGCCTGAGCGGGTCCGGCCACCGGCAGGGCCGGCCGGTACAGTCGGAGCAGCCATGTCCATCCCCGTGTCCGCCACCCTGGCCGCGAACGAGATCCTCATCCGCAGGCGGCAGGCGGGCGAGCCGGTCCTCCCGTTGTCCTTCGGCGAGGCCGGCCTGCCCGTGCACCCGCTGCTGCGGGCGGCGCTGGCCAGCGCGGCCGGCCGCAGCTCCTACGGCCCGGTGGCCGGGCTGCCCGCCGCGCGTGAGGCGGCCGCGGGTTACTGGAACCGGCGCGGCCTGCCGACCCGCCCGGAGGCGGTGGTCTGCGGCCCGGGCAGCAAGCCGCTGCTGTTCGGCCTGCTGCTGGCCGTCGGCGCGGACGTCGCCGTGCCCCAGCCGAGCTGGGTGAGCTATGCGGCCCAGGCGGCGCTGGCCCACGCCCGGCCGCATTTCGTGCCGACCCCGGCCGGCGAAGGCGGCATCTGCGACCCGGCCGCGCTCGTCCGTGCGGTCGAGGCTGCCAGGGCGGCCGGCCGCCGGATCGGCGCGGTGCTGGTGACCGTGCCCGACAACCCCACCGGCCGGCTCGGCGACCCCGCCACGGTGCAGGACCTGGCCGACGTCGCGGCCAGGTACGACCTGGTCGTCATCTCCGACGAGATCTACCGGGACCTCGTGTTCGACCCGGCGGCCGCGGTGGCCAGCCCGGTGGACTTCGCCCCGGAACGCACCGTTGTCACCACCGGGCTCAGCAAGAACCTGGCCCTCGGTGGCTGGCGGATCGGGGTGGCCAGGTTCCCGGACGGGCCTCTCGGCCGGTCTCTGCACGATCAGCTGCTCGGCATCGGCAGCGAAATCTGGTCTTCCGCCTCCGGCCCCGTCCAGGAGGCGGCCGCGCTCGCGTTCGGTGAACCGCCCGAATTGGCGGAACGGATAGCGTGCAGCCGCTCCCTTCACGAAGCCGTCTGCCGTGCCGTGGCAGGCAGGTTCGCCGCGGCCGGCGTCATCGTCCCCGGGCCGCAGGCGGCGTTCTACCTGTACCCGGACTTCGCTCCCTGGCGTGAGCACCTGGCCGGCCGGCACGGCGTGACCACCGGCGCCGGCCTGGCCGCCCTGCTGCTGGACCGGTACGGGGTGGGCGTGCTCCCGGCGGTCGCGTTCGGCGAGGACGACGCCGTGCTGCGGGTGCGGGTCGCGACCGGCCTGCTCTACGGCGACACCGACGACCAGCGCGAGCTGGCGCTCGCCGCCGCCGATCCGGTGAGCCTGCCCTGGGTCGCCGCCTCGCTGCGCAGGCTCGATGAGGTCCTGGCCGACCTCGGCCCGTGAGGCGAAACGCCGGCCGCCCAGCCCCCCGGCGGCATCAGACGGGTGACGGCGGCATCACCCTGACCGGCTCTCAGAGCGGCCGCAGTTCGGGCCGCTTCGGGTTGATGCCGTCGCCCGACGACACGCCGCGCACCCGGCGGGCCACCCACGGCGCGGCATGAACCCGTGCCCATCGCAGGTCCATCCGCCGGGCGGCCAGCCAGGCCCGGGCGGGTGACGAGCCGAACCCGGCTGCCGCCGGCCACGGCTCCCGCCAGTCAGCGGCGGCCGGCACGCCGAGCACCTCGCACGCGCGCAGCGCCACCCGCCGGTGCGCGTCCGGCGTGAGGTGGAGCCGGTCGGCGCTCCAGGCGCGGGGGTCGCGGAGCACGCTCATCGACCACAGGTCCACGAGCACGCACTGGTGGCGGTCGGCGATCGCGCGCAGGTGCATGTTGTAGGCGGCCACCTTGCCACGGATCAGCCGCAGCACAGGGAACCGGGGATCGAAGCCGGTGAACATGAGCACCTGGCAGCCGGCCATCAGCAGGGTGCGGACGGCCTCGTCGAAGACCTCCGCCAGGGCGTCGGGGTCGCCACGCGGCCGGAGCAGGTCGTTCCCGCCCGCCGCCAGGCTCACCAGGTCCGGTGCCATCGCGGTCGCCCGCGGCACCTGCTCCTCCGCCACCTGCCGCAAGACCTGGCCCCGCACCGCGAGGTTGGCGTACCGCAGCCCGGGCCGCTGGGTGGCCAGCATCTCGGCGAAGCGGTCCGCCCATCCCCGGTAGCCCGCCTGGCCGGCCCGGGGGTCGTCCAGCCCCTCGGTGAAGCTGTCACCCAGCGCGGCAAAGGAGCCGATCCGCATGGCCACCTCGCGTGCTTCCATTTGCCCCAGGTTCTCCCTTACCGCCCGGCGCATCTCCCGCCCCAGGCTACGCCGCAGTGTGTGACCTGCGTAAACGATCACCACGGCCTTGCCCTACGCGCACGGGCGGCAGACGGCACACTGGTGGCATGACCAGCATGGCCAGCTACCCCGAACCGCCCGCGCCCGCCTTCCTGTTCGACCTCGACGGGACGCTCATCGACAGCGTGTACCAGCACGTCATCGCCTGGCGTGCGGCTCTTTCCCGGCTGGACATCGACCTGTCGGTATGGCGCATCCACCGCCGGATCGGCATGAGCGGCGGACTGTTCGTGTCCGCGCTGCTGCGGGAGACCGGCCGTGAGCTGTCGGATGAGGACATCGCCATGCTGCAGGAGGCACACAGCGAGGAATACCTGGCCCAGGCGGACTCGGTCCGGCCGCTGCCCGGCGCGGCGGATCTGCTCGCCGCCCTGACCGAGCGCAAGGTGGCGTGGGCGATCGCGACCAGCGGCTACCGCGCCACCGCCCACCATGCGCTGGCCATGCTCGGCCTGCCGGCTGACGCGCCGATGGTGACCAGGGACATGGTGGCCCACGCCAAGCCGGACCCGGACCTGTTCCTCGCCGCGGCGGCGATGCTCGGCGTGGCGCCCACGCACGCCTTCGTGGTCGGGGACAGCGTGTGGGACCTGCTGGCCGCACGGCGGGCGGGGGCGATCGGCATCGGTGTCATGTCGGGCGGCTATGGCCGGGAGGAGCTCGAGCGCGCCGGCGCCTACCGGGTCTACGCCGACCCCGCCGACCTGCTCGCCCGCGCCGACGAAGTCGGCGTCCGCGGCCTCGCCCTGCCCGGCTGACCCCGGTGCCGCAGGACGGGCAGCGCCCCGGCGCCGGGCCCGGCCGCAGGGGGGTCTGTTAGGACCTTGCATGGGTGCCGTATGGCCCCTGGCGGGCGGGGTAGCCGCTGTGCTAGCACGGTTATGTGCGGATCCAGACCTGGCTCAGCCGGGACCGCCTGGCAGTGGTAGCTGCGCTGGTGGCCCCGCTGCTGCTGACTGTCATCCTGGTGCCGTTCCGGGGGAGCTTCCCCAACACCGACGCGGCGCTGGCGCTGCTGCTGGTGGTGGTGGCCGTCGCGGCGAACGGCTACCGGCTGGCCGGCTACCTGGCGGCGCTGTCGGCCGCGGTCTGGTTCGATTTCTTCCTGACCCGGCCCTACGAGCAGTTCACCATCACCCGGCGGACTGACATCGAGACCACCGTCCTGCTGCTGGTCATCGGCGTGGCGGTGACGGAGATCGCCGTGTGGGGACGCCGCCAGCACACGGCCGCGAGCAGGCGCGCGGGCTACCTCGATGGGATCAGCGCCGCCGCGCAGGCGGTCGCGGCCGGCGGCTCAGCATCGGATCTGACGGATCAGGTGTCCGGCCGGATCGCCGACTTGCTGTCGCTGCGCTCGTGCGTATTCCAGTACGGCAAGGCCGGGCTGGGCCGGCCGGCCCGGCTGCTGCCTGACGGCCGGGTGGTGACGGCCCAGCGGACAGTGGACGTGGCGGTGGAGGGCCTGCCCACCGGCACCGATATCGAACTGCTGGTGGAAACAGCCGGTGTCTTCCAGGGCCGGTTCCTGATGCGCGCCAACCCCGATGCGCGTCCCACCGTGGAGCAGAGGCTGGTGGCGATCGCCTTCGCCGACCAGGTCGGCGCGGCCCTGGCAGGTACCCACCCGGTTGATCTCTGAGCGCGACGGCAACCGGGGCTGGCCGGGCCCTACTCGTCGTCCGCGCTGATGACCTCGCGGGTATGCAACTGGACGCGAAGCCCGGAGGGGTCGACCACGTCCAGCGCCCAGCCGAGGTGGGCCTGGCGCGGGCCGGAGTGGTCGATTCCCAGCTCGGTCAGCCGGTTCTCCCAGAGCAGCAGCTCGTTCTGGGAGGCGACCCGGAAACTGAGCGCAGCGGTCCCGAGCCCATGCCCTGACGGTGCCGGGATCAGATCAGGCGACGGGTACAGGACGAGCAGCATCCCCGCCGGGTGCTCCAGGATGACCGCCTTGACGTGGTCCTCTTCTTCCTCGATCAGGACGCATCCGAAGCCGAAGACGCGCTCATACCAGTCGCCGCTGCGCTCCACGTCCGTGGCGGGCAGGCTCACATGGTGGAACCCCGAGATCTGCGTCATAGCCCGACCCTAGGCGCAACACCTCACCCGGGATGACACCGAGTTGATCCCCCGGCCGCATGAGGTTTGTTAGGAAGCCGCACCGCGGTGCATGGGTGCCGCATGGAGGCGGCTCATTGCTGGCTCCGGGAAGTTGACTGGGGTCATCGAGTGCCATCGGGGTGCGCCTACGCCCCCCGAACACAAGGAGGACCTCGTGCTCGACCTCATCTACATCGGCCTGACGATCGTCGTCTTCGCGGCGCTGTGGCTCCTGATCAGGGGGGTCGAGCGCTTTGAGCGCTGAAAACTGGATCGGCCTGATCGGCGGCATCCTGCTGACCGTTTACCTGTTCGTGGCCCTCGTGCTGCCTGAGAGGTTCTGATGAGTAGTGCTGCTGCGGGCTGGCTACAGCTCGCCTTGCTGGTGGCCGCGCTGGCCGCGTGCTACATACCGGTCGGCAACTACATGGCCCACGTCTTCACCACGGACAAGCACTGGCGGGTCGAGCGCGGCCTCTACAAGCTGATCGGCATCGATCCGTCCGCCGACCAGAAATGGAGCTCCTACTTGCGCTCCATGCTGGCGTTCTCCTTCATCAGCGTGCTGTTCCTGTACGGCCTGGAGCGGCTGCAGCATTACCTGCTGCTGTCGCTGGGCATGGCGAATGTGCCGCCGGCGCTGGCGTGGAACACCGCCGCGTCGTTCGTGACCAACACCAACTGGCAGAACTACTCCGGCGAGTCCACCATGGGCTACCTGACCCAGATGGGCGGCCTGGCGGTGCAGAACTTCCTGTCCGCCGCGGTCGGCATCGTGGTCGCGATCGCGATGGTGCGCGGGTTCATCCGGTCCCGGACCGACAAGCTCGGCAACTTCTGGGTGGACGTGACCAGGATCACGATCCGGTACCTGATCCCGCTGGCCATCGTCGGCGGGCTGATCCTCGCCGCGAGCGGCGTCATCGACAACTTCTCCTCTTATCACACGGTGACCACCCTGTCCGGCGCGCACCAGACGATCGTCGGCGGCCCGGTCGCCTCGCAGGAGGTCATCAAGGACGCCGGGAACAACGGGGGCGGCTTCTTCAACGCCAACTCCTCGCACCCGTTCGAGAGCCCGAACCCGTTCACGAACTGGTTCGAGATCTTCCTGCTGCTGCTGACCGCGTTCGCGCTGCCGCGCACGTTCGGCAAGATGGTCAAGGACAACCGGCAGGGCTACGCCCTGCTCGCCGTCATGGTGATCATCTGGCTGGCCGCGGTCGGCGGGATCAGCTTCTTCGAGGCGCAGCACGCCGGGACAGCCCCGATGCTGGCGCACGGGGCTATGGAAGGCAAGAACGTCGCCTTCGGCACGCCCGGCTCCTCGCTGTTCGCCGCCTCGACGACGGTCACCTCGACCGGTTCGGTGAACTCGTTCCATGACTCGTTCACCCCATTCGGCGGCGGTATAGCGCTGTTCGACATCGCGCTCGGTGAGATCGCCCCCGGCGGCGTCGGCGCCGGGCTGTACGGCATC
>DATIXO010000022.1:0-2322 GCA_035518495.1 Streptosporangiaceae bacterium | reverse complement strand
CCAGCAATGCCGGGAGCAGGCCCGGGTCCAGGTCAGCGGCCCGTTTGCGGCCTCCGCCCGGCCGCCGTACCCGGCCCAGCGGCTCAGCCCCGGAATCCAGCTCGTCCACGCCCAGCGACACCGTCGCCTCGCGGACTCCGGCCGCCCGTGCCACCGTCCGGATCCCGCCATGTCCCAGTGCCCGGGCCTCGGCCCCCATCAGCAGCCGCCGCTGACGCTCGTCCAGATGGGGGAAGATCGCCTCGAACTTCGCCGCCAGCATCTGCCGGGTTTCTTCCACAGCTCCCATACCACGCCAATGTGTCAGATCCTGGGAAGCTACGGGTTATTTTTCCGCAAGCCCTTAGTAGTACTTTGTTAGGTCGGAGTGAGGGCAGCCTGGAGGCGTTCTGGCGTGAGCGGCTGGCGGCAGAGGGGGCATGCGCCGAGGATGAGGGCGAGCACGATCTGCAGCTCGCGCACTACCTGGTAGAGGGTCATCCCGGCGCATGCGCTTTTGGGTCGGTCCTGAGCATGGTGCAGAAGGCCTGGGCGAGAGCGGCGAGGGTGACGTGGCGGTGCCAGCCGAGGTAGGACCGGCCCTCGAAGTGGTCCAGGCCGAGGCCGGTTTTCAGCTCGCGGTAGTCGTGCTCAACCCGCCAGCGGATCTTGGCCAGGCGCACCAGCTCGGTGATGGGGGTGTCCTCGGGCAGGTCAGACAGCCAGTAGTCCGTGGGCTCATCGGCTTGGGGTGGCCATTCGGCCAGCAGCCAGCAGTCCGGCAGGGTGCCGTCGGGGCTGCGGGGGATGCCGCGGTTGGCGGGGCGGACCCGGATGGCCAGGAAGTGACTGGTCATGGCGGCGTCCGGGTTGCCCGTGGTGGCCCTGGTGCCGTGCCGCCAGGTCACCGGCCGGGCCTGGTCCGCGTCCGCGATCGCGAGCTGGCGCAGGCTGACCGGGGCGGTGCGGTAGCGGGGGACGCTGGGCCGGCCCATGCCGCCGTAGGCCATCGTGGCGGGAACGACCTGGTGCGCATACGCGCTGGTGGTGCCCTTGACCGCGACCACGTACCGCCAGCCGCGGGCGGTCAGCTCCAGCCGGAAGGCGGTGGCATCGCCGTAGCCGGCATCGGCGGCCACCACCGGCCGCTCGCCGCCGGCCGCGGTGACCTGCTCCAGGACGCCCCACCCGCCGGGCCCGGTCATCTCATCGAGCATCTCCAGCGCCAGCCGCCACTTCTCCGTGTGGCGGACGTCGTCCGGGATGCGGGCCTGCTCGCGGCGGCGGCGCGCCCGGGCCGCCTGCACCGGGTCGTCCAGGGCCTTGCCGTCCCAGCTTTCCGGGCAGAACAGCCGCCAGTCCGCCGCACAGGAGGCGTGCTCGTTCGCCAGGTGCACGCTGACCGCGACCTGGCAGTTGGCGGTCTTGCCCAGCGTGCCGGAGTACTGCCGGGCCACGCACGGCGACGCCGTCCCGTCCTTGGGAAACCCGGTGTCATCGATCACCAGCGCCTCCACCGGCTGGCTGGCCGCGAACCACCGCGCCACGTTCCGGCGCACCGCCACGTAGTCCCAGGTCGAGGACGTGATGAACTGCTGCAGCCGCTGGTGGTCCACGCCCAGGCGCGCCGCCATCGGCTGCATCGACTTGCGCTGCCCGTCCGTCAGCAGCCCGCGCACATACAACTCGCCGGCCGCCTGCTGATCCTTACGCGGCAGCCCGCCGAGCATCTCCGCGGCAAAATCCAGCAGCCGGGGCCGGACCTCCGCGATCTCCTGAGGGGTCATGCCGGTATAACACCGCGGAACCCGGCAACCATACCCGACCTAACAAAGTACTACTAGGAGCCTGCTGAAAAAGGCTGCAGCTCCTGGCGTGTTTGCCGGCTCGGTGTTCGATGACCTGGGATAATCGTCTCATGCAGGGTTTCGAGCGGATGGACCGGGAGCTTACGGACGCCGAGATGCTGGCGGGGCACCTGGTCCCGGCGGGCAGCATGTTCGCGTTCCTGGCCGGGCACCGGGGCGAGGTGTTCCCCGACGCTGACTACGCGGACCTGTTCGCCCCGCCGGGGGTGGGCCGGCCGTCGCTGCCGGCCACGCAGATGGCGGCGGTGCTGGCGCTGCAGGCGCTGCATGACTATTCGGACCGGGAGACCGCGGAGGCGGTGCGGTTCGACGTGCGGTGGAAGGTGGCCTGCGGGCTGGCGATCGATGATGAGGGTTTTGATCCGTCTTCGCTGGTGTACTGGCGGAACCGGATCGCGAAGCCGCAGCGCCCGCACCGGGTCAACGATGCGGTCTAGAAGGTGGCCGAGCAGACCGGGGTGCTGAAGGGGCGGCG
>DATIXO010000021.1:0-2472 GCA_035518495.1 Streptosporangiaceae bacterium | reverse complement strand
ACCGGGCCGCGGCCAAGACCAAGCACCCGTGGGCGGTGGAGAACGGCACGGTGACCGGCGGGCTGATCAAGCGGGCCAGCCCGGCGATGATCCACGCCTACTTCGAGTACGTGACCACCGAGTACCCCGCAGGCGCCGGGCACGGCATGCTGCTGGTGCAGCTGCACGGCGGCAACGCGGGGCAGCCGTGGGCGCCGGATGCGGCCCGCGGGATGCTGCGCCGGGCCGGGACGCGGGCCGGGCTCGGCAAGGTCATCCCGCATGCGTTCCGGCACGGTTTTGCGACCGCGGTGCTTGACGCCTCGGGCGGCAACGTGGTGATCACCCGGGACGCGGGCGGCTGGGCGTCGACGACCGTGGTCAGCGAGACCTACGCCCACGCCGACGTGCACGATCCGGCGTTCGACGCGGCGCTGCGCCGGGTGTGGCAGCGGTGAAGGCCGACCCGCTGCTGCCGCTCTACCGGGACCAGCATGGCGCCGGGGCCGGGCGGGACCGGCTGGAGCTGCTGGCCGCGCTGATCGAGGGCCCGGTGTTCGACCCGCTGTTCCGCGGCGAGGTGATCCGCGTCCCGGCCGGTCACCCGGTCTTCCGGTGGGCGTGCCTGGTGGGCCGCTGCGCGCGGCCGCGCAAGGGCAGCCTGGAGATGTGCCATGTTCAGTACGAGCAGTGGGGACGAGCGCAGGCCTGCGGGGAGGGCATGGCCGCGTTCCTGGCCGCCGCGCAGCCGCTGAGCCCGTCGGTGTGGGTGGAGCAGGTGCCGTGCCGGGTCTGCCCGGGCCGGCCCGCGACACATACACGCTGGCGGCTGTGCCACCGGCACTACATGCGCTGGTATCGCCGCCAGCGCGAGGGACAGGACGGCTTCGAGGAGTGGCTGGCCGGGCAGGTCCCGTTGAACGGGTACGGGCCCTGCCGGGTGGCCGTCTGCCCGGACCTGGCGGCCACGCCGCTGGGCCTGTGCGCGGGCCACGAGTCCCGGTACCAGACGCAGGGCCGGCCGGGCGGCGCGGCGCTGCCGCCAGCCTGGTCCCGCAGCTATGAGGTCCGGGGCCTGCCGGTCCCGGTCGCACTCGCTGACCGGGAGCAGTTCGGTGCCTGGTGCGCCGCCCAGCCGCCAGTGCCGTGGCCGGGCCAGATCATCCTGGCCGGGCTGGCGCCGCTGCCCGCCGCGGAGATCCGCTGGGGCCTGTTCGCTCATACCCAGCGGGAACGGCACACCCGGTGGGATGCCGGCTGGGTGCAGGCCCTGGTCAATACCTGCCGGACCCGCGGCACCGTGTCGCTGACCGAGCTTGACCTTTCCTCCTGCACCACGTTCGCGGCCATGGTGGCCCGGGAGATGCTGCACGACCTGCGACTGGCCTACTTCACCCCGGAAGCCAGCCGGGACGCGGGCTTCATCGAGACCGACCACTTCGGGGTGCGGTTCCCCGAACGGGGCAGCCACTTCGACCTGACCGGCATCGACCAGCGCTGGCTGCGCGACCTGCTGTGGGACTACCTGGCCGGCCTGCTGAGCTCCCCGGACTGCCCGCGCACCGGCGGCACCTTCGACGCCTTCCGCCGCGCGGCCACCGAGCTGGGCGCCTTCCTGGCCGTCGACGCGCCCGGCGGCGGCCAGGACCCCGCGCAGCTGGCCGCCGCGCACATCCACCGGTTCGCCGCCGACCAGCGGCACCGCGAACGCGAGGGGCTGGCGTCCCTGGTGATGCGGCGGCAAGACGGCACCCCGTCGATCGTCACCACGACCACCCGGGCGATCACCTTCAACCACGCCCGCAAGCTGCTGCGCTGGGCGCTGGACTGCGGTGCCGCCGAACAGGCCGGGCTGTCCCGGCAGTTCATCACCGCGATGCCCGGCGCCGGGCCCACGCTGCTGCGCAAGCGCAGCCCGTTCCCCGACGAGGTCGCCCGCGCCCTGGCCGATGAGGCCAGCCTCGCCCGGCTCGCCGAGGTCCATGACCCGGCCGACTTCGGGCTGCGCGACATCTGGGAAACGATCATCGTCACCGGGCGGCGGGTCAGCGAGGTGCTGCATCTGCGGCTGGACTGCACCGGCCGCTACGGCGGGCTGGCCATGCTCTGGCACGACCAGACCAAGGTCGGCCGCTACGACCAGGCGATCCGCATCCCCGAACCGCTGTTCTCCCGGCTCGCTGCGCGCCGGGAAACCACCGTGTCCCGGTTCATCGCCCGGCACGGCCGCGCCCCCGCGCCCGCCGAGCGGGCGGCGATGGCGCTGTTCCCCGGCCGCTACCGCAACCCCGACGGGACCGCCGCGGTCACCTACCAGTGGTTCCACCTGCGGTTCAAGGCCTGGGTCGACGAGCTCGACATCGGCCGCTGGGTCCCCCACCAGGCCAGGCACACGCTGGCCACCAGCCTGCTGCGCCACGGCGCGACCCTCACCCACATCCGCCGCTACCTCGGGCACGTCTCCGACCGGATGGCCGAGCACTACATCCAGCT
>DATIXO010000020.1:0-79404 GCA_035518495.1 Streptosporangiaceae bacterium | reverse complement strand
CCGGCGCTCGCTGATGCTGGCCAGCTCGGCCAGCGCCATCGCCAGCATGTCGGCCGCGAACGCCAGCGGCTCACCGTGGAAGTTCCCGGTCGTCATGACCTCGCCGTCGGGCACGATCACCGGGTTGTCCACCACCGAGTCGAGCTCGATGTCGATCACCCGGCGGGCGTGCGCCAGCACGTCCCTGACCGCGCCGTGCACCTGCGGCGCGCAGCGCAGGCTGTAGGCGTCCTGCACCGCGTGCCGGCTGTGCCGGTGGCTGGCCAGCAGCGGCGACCCGGCCAGCAGGGCCCGCAGGTTGGCGGCGCTGTCGAGCTGCCCGGGATGCGGGCGTAGCACCTGCACCCGCTCGTCGTAGGGCCGGTCGGTGCCGAGCAGCGCCTCGACCGATAGCGCGCAGGCCACGTCGGCGGCGGTGACGAGCATCTGCGCGTCGTGGATCGAGAAGGCGAGCAGCGCCTGCATCGGCTCGGTGCCGTTGACCAGCGACAGGCCCTCCTTCGGTGCGAACTCCAGCGGCTCGATCCCGTACTCGGCCAGCACCTGCCCGGCGGGCCGGCCGCGCGGCGGGTCGCCCGGCACGCGCAGCCGCCCCTCCCCGATCAGCGGCTGGGCCAGGTGCGCGAGCTGGGCCAGGTCCCCCGACGCCCCGACGGAGCCCTTGCCGGGCACGACCGGCAGCAGGTTGCGGTTCAGCAGCTCGATCAGCCGGGCGGGCAGGTCGGGCCGGACGCCCGAGTACCCGGCCGCCAGCGTCCGGGCGCGCAGCAGCAGGATCGCACGGACGGTCTCATCGTCCAGCGGATCGCCGGCCGCCGCCGCGTGGGAGACGATGATCGCGGCCTGCAGCTGGGCCAGGTCCCGCTCCGCCACCCGGGTGTCGGCGAGCGCGCCGAACCCGGTGTTGACGCCGTAGACGGGGGCGTCGCCGCGGACCGCGGCGGTGATCACCGCCCGGCTCGGCTCCATGGTGGCGGTGACGCTGGCTGCAAGCTCGGCGTTCGCCTCACCGCGCGCGACGTCCACGACGTCCTCGACTGTGAGGCCGTCGCCGCTGACGACCACTGTTCGCATGGCGACAGCCTGCCATCTCCCGGCGCCTGGCGCTGCAGCCGGGCTGGCAACGCGCAGCGGTCAGGCATGGGCGCGGCTGGCCGGCGGCCGGAGGGTCATGTCACACGGTGGCCTGCCACGTCGTCTGAGGATTATGGGGACCATGACAATCGCCATCGTCGGGGGGTCGGGAACGCTGGGGCGGCGGGTCGCCGCCGAGCTGGCGGCTCGCGGGCACGAGGTCAGGCCGCTCAGCCGCCACACGCCGGACTACCGCATCGACCTGGCCACCGGGGACGGGCTGGGTCCTGCGCTGGCCGGATGCGACGTGGTCGTGGACGCCAGCAACAGCTCGGCGAGAAGGCCGGCCGGGATCCTGGTGGACGGCTCGCGGCGCCTGCTGGAGGCCGGGGCGGCCGCAGGCGTTAGGCATCATGTGTGTGTGTCCATCGTCGGCTGCGATCAGGTGCCGCTGGGCTACTACCGGGCCAAGGCGGACCAGGAGCGCACGGTTGGCCAGGGCGCGGTGCCGTGGAGCATCGTCCGGTCGACGCAATTCCATGAACTGGTGGGCACGGTCCTGGCCGCCGCCGGGCGCTGGCGGGTGCTGCCGATGCCGCGGGGTGTGCTGCAGCCGGTCGCGTGCGCCGACGCCGCCCGGGTGGTCGCCGACGTCGCCGCGGGCGCGCCGCTGGCAAGGTGCTTCACCGTGGCCGGGCCGGAGGTGTGCGAGGTGCGTGACCTGGCCAGGACCTGGCGGAAGATCACCGGGCACCGCGCGGCGCTGGTCCCGATGCCGGTCCCGGGCGCGGTCGGGCGGGCGCTGCGGTCCGGCGCCCTCACCGCGGCGCGGCCGGATGTGCGCGGGACGACCAGCTTCGCGGACTGGCTGAGGTCGGCGCCAGGATGACGCCCGGCCCGGGCGGCGGGGACGTGCTCGCCCAGGCGTTCGAGGCGCAGCGGCCGCGGCTCGACCCGGAGGTCATCTGGCGCGGCGACGGCGGCGGCAAGGTCACCTCCGGCCGGGGCGCGCAGGGAGCGCAGCAGGTGGCACGGGCCCTGGTCCTGCTGACCCGGCGTCCCCCCGCCGGCTGGGGACCGCCACCGTCAACGGCGCGCCGGGCCTGGTGGTGGTCGACGCCGGCGGCGTGCTGTCGGTCATCTCGTTCACCGTGGACGGCGGCCGGATCACCGCCATCGATGTGGTCCGCAACCCGGACAAGCCCGGTGGCGTCCGGGAGCCTGGCCAAGTTTGCTCGCCGGCCGGGATGGGCTAGAGTTCTGGGACGCGCCAGTCACCGCTGGCAGCGTCCCGCCCATCTGGTGGGCGGTCACGCGGACGTGGCTCAGTTGGTAGAGCATCACCTTGCCAAGGTGAGGGTCGCGGGTTCGAATCCCGTCGTCCGCTCGGAGGTGCCGGACGCCGTGCTACGCGGCCGAAGGTCCACACGGCTCCCGGGGGAATGTCGTCTCCCGGCAATGGGGCCGGAGCGGCGGAGTGGCCGAGTGGCTTAGGCAAGGGCCTGCAAAGCCCTGCACGCGGGTTCGATTCCCGCCTCCGCCTCGAGGGCGGTTAGCTCAGTGGGAGAGCGCTACCTTGACACGGTAGAGGTCACTGGTTCAATCCCAGTATCGCCCACCAGTCCTCGCAGGCAGAAGGCCAGATTCGAACACCGAATCTGGCCTTCTTGACGCTTCTATGGTTTGTCAAGCTGTTGGGTGCTCCATCATGCGGTAGATGCTGCGGGCGAGGTAGCGCTTGATGCAGCGGCGGATCTCGCGGGCGGTTTTGCCTCCGGCGGTGCGGCGGGTGGCGTAGGCGATGGTGGGGGCGTGGTAGCGGAGCCGGCTGATGGCGATGGTGTGCAGGGCCCGGTTGGCGTTGCGGTCGCCGTAGGGGTTGAGGCGGTGGCGGGCGGTGCGGCCGGAGGAGGCGGGGATCGGTGCGGTGCCGGTGAGGGCGGCGAAGGCGGCTTGGCTGCGGAACCGGCCGGGGTGGGACCAGGTGAGCAGCAGCTGGGCGGCGCTGATGGGGCCGATGCCGGGCTCGGCGAGCAGGGCGGGCAGCCAGGCGCGGGCCAGGCTGCGGATGTCCTTGAGGCTGGTTTTCAAGGTGGTGTCCTGGTCGGTGATCTGGCGGGCGAGCTGGCGCAGGGCCTGGCGCAGGTGCTGTTCGCTGACGGGCTGGCCGGGGCGGGGCCGCAGGGCCAGGGCGGTGCGGACCTGGGCGGCGGTGCGGCGGCCGCGGAACTGGGCGTGCAGGTCTTCGGGTGCGGTGAGGATGAGGGCCTTGAGGGTGTTCACGGTGGCGGTGCGGGTCCTGGTGGCGTGCTCGCGGGTGGCGAGCAAGATCCGCAGCGCTTCGCGGGTGTCGCCGGTGCGTGGCTGGGCGGGGTCGAGGGCCTACCATGACGGTGCGGACCTCGGCGGCCCGGCCATGGCCAGGATCGCCCGCGACTACGGATACACCCTTGATGAACTGCGGAAACTCTAGGATGATCTCCCCATGAGTACGCTCCGGGTGGAGTTGTTCCACGACGATGAGGCAAGGAACTGGCACTATCGCGTGCCCGCCCTGCACATCAACGGTGGCGGCACCGCAACCCGCGAAGAAGCCGAGCAGGACTGCCTCGCAGCCATCAACTTCGCACTCCAGGGCGACCCCCGTGACTACGACGCCGACGCGGAAACCATCACTCTCGACGTAAGCATCGCGCCTGCGGCCTGAACGGCCGAACCGAGGCCGCACGGACCTAGCGACGGAGGCTCACAGGGCCGCGTCGCGTTGCCAGCAGCGAATGGCTACACCGGCGGCGGGATGCTGGCACGAACTATCGGGTACGGCTGACCTCCTTGTCCGCAGCTGCTGGCCGGGCAACACTGCAGGTGACGATGCTGGGTAGCTGCGGCGGACTGGAGCCGGTGGTGAGAACGAGGCCAGGAACCGGACCTTGGTGGCGGGTGATCGCTGGGCGGGTCTTTCACGCCGGGACGTCCGCGGCCAGGACCGGCACTGGGGGGTAGCGATGAGCGCCCGGACTGCCCGGTGGGTGGCCGGCTGGATTGCGGCGGGGTCGGTCGCGCTGATAGCGGGCAGCTTGCTCCTGGCGTACCTGGACCGGCAGCTGCTCTCACCGGCCATGACGACCTGGGACTTCTCCGATGTTCTCAACGGCCTGTCAGTGCTGGCCATCCCGGTCATCGGCTTCGTCCTTGCATCCCGGCGGCCTGGCAACCGCATTGGCTGGCTGTTCCTGGCGGCCGGCCTGGCGTCGGGCGTGAATGGATTCTCACGGTCGTATGGGCTGCGTGCCCTGCTCGCGGCGCCGGGGTCCCTGCCGGCGGGCCGGGCGGCCATGTGGCTGTCCAGCTGGACCATTGGGGTCCCCATCGGCGCCTTCGCGTTCCTGCTGCTGCTTTTCCCGACCGGACAGCTGCGCTCACCGCGGTGGCGCCTGGCCGCGTGGTTTGTGGGCGGTGTTTTCGCCCTGTGGGTCGTGGCTGTGCTGGTGGGAGCCACCCGCGTCTGGTCGCACCCGTTCAGCGGCTCGGTCACCCGGGCGCTCCCCCCGCCGGTGGTGACCGCGCTGGCCGTTCTTGGTCCCGCTGCGCTGGTGACCAGCGTCGCGGCGGTGGTGGTGAGGTTCGTCCGGTCGGTGGGTGAGGAGCGGCTGCAGCTGAAGTGGTTCGCGGCAGCGGCGGTCGTCGCGGTCGTCGCGTTCATCACGTCGGTCATGACGAGCTCGGTGATCGCGAACGTGCTCAACAGCCTGGCGTTCCTGTGCCTGTACGCCGCCATCGCCATCGCGGTGCTGAAGTACCGGCTGTACGAGATCGACATCGTGATCAGCAAGGCCGTGCTCTACGGCTCGCTGGCGGTGTTCATCACCGCCGTCTACGCCGCCCTGGTGGCCGGGATAGGAACGCTGGTGGGCAACCGGCACAGCGTGCTGCTGGCGGCGCTGGCGGCGGCGGTGGTGGCGGTCGCGTTCCAGCCGGTACGCCAGTGGGCCGGGCGGCTGGCGAACCGGGTCGTGTACGGCCGCCGGGCCACCCCCTACCAGGTGCTGTCGGACTTCGCCAGGCGCATCGGCGGCACCTACGCGGCCGGGGATGTGCTGCCGCAGATGGCGCACATCGTGGCGGCCGGCACCGGCGCCGAGCGGGTCGTGGTGTGGCTGCGGGTAGGCGACGAACTCCGCCCTGGGGCCTCGTCGGACGGCGGCCCACCCGCAACTCCCTTGCCTGTTACCGGACACGAGCTGCCGACGCTGCCGGAAGCCGACCTGAACGTGCCGGTGGTGAGTCAAGGTGAGCTGCTGGGCGCGATCTCAGTCACGATGCCCAGGGATGAGCCGCTCCGCCCGGCCGGGCGGCAACTGGTGACCGATGCGGCGTCGCAGGCCGGGCTGGTCCTGGCCAACGCCGGGCTGATCGAGGACCTGCGGGCCTCCCGGCAGCGGCTGATCACCGCCCAGGACGAGGCGCGGCGGCGGCTGGAGCGCAACCTTCATGACGGCGCCCAGCAGGATCTTGTGGCTCTGTCCATCAAGGCCCAGCTTGCCGACGTCACGATTGACGAGGACCCGGCCCAAGCCAAGCAGCTCCTCGGCGAGATCAAGGCAGACGCCGCGGGCGCGCTGGAGAACCTGCGCGACCTCGCTCGCGGGATCTACCCGCCGCTGCTGGCCGACCTGGGCCTGGCTGTCGCGCTCAACGCCCAGGCGGCCAAGTCCCCACTGCCGGTGACGGTCGAGGCCGACGCGATCGGGCGGTTCGGCCAGGACACCGAGGCCGCGGTGTATTTCTGCTGTCTGGAAGCGCTGCAGAACACCGCCAAATACGCTCACGCCACCCAGGCCCGGGTCTGCCTGCAAGCGCAGAACGGGTCCCTGCGCTTCACCGTCTCTGACGACGGGACGGGCTATGACGCCCGGCACGTCCCGATGGGCTCGGGCCTGCGGAACATGGCCGACCGGCTCGCCGCCCTCGGCGGGCGACTCGAAGTCCGGTCTGCTCCCGCCCATGGCACCACCATCACCGGGCACCTTCCCTCCTTGTGACAGGGCTCAGGTTCCTGAGGCATGCAAAGCCCTCCAGAAGACCTGGTGCCCGGGCGTCTGGGCACGGCGCTGGCCAACGGCTGGCACCTTCGTGCCGCGTCCATGGAGTACGTGCCCGAGAGCGGGGGGTTGTTCGACGCTGGAGCCGCCCGGCCGAGGCTTCAAATATCCGTCACCTGACCGATGTCTCCGCATGCAACTTGCAGCAGTATTTGTCATGCAATCCAGCGCCAGCAGGTGACCGGATCTGTTGGCCCAGGTCAGCGGGCCAAGATTAGTCATCTGGGTGGTAGCGGCGGAGAAAGGCGGTCCTGTTGGACGTCGTCCGGCTGCGGGAGAGCTTCGCCCGTGTGGCGATGCACGGTGATGAGCTACCGCTGTTCTTCTACTCCGACCTGTTCATCAGGCATCCCGAGGTGCGGGAGATGTTCCCGGTCTCGATGGCGGCGCAGCGCGGGAACTTCGTCGATGCCCTGATGAAGATCGTGTCCCAGGTAGACAGGGTGGACGATCTGACTGCGTTCCTGCAGGGGCTGGGCCGTGATCATCGCAGGTTCGGTGCTGTCGCCGGGCACTACGAGGCGGTGGGCGCCAGCCTGTTAGCGACCCTGGAGCACTTTTCCGGGCCGGCCTGGACGCCGGAGCTGGCCGCCGATTGGCAGGCGGCCTACGGCCTCGTCGGATCGATCATGACCGAGGCGGCATCCGCTGACGAGCAGCAGCGGCCAGCGTGCTGGCAGGGCACGGTGGTAGCCCACGAGCGCCGGTCGTTCGATGTCTCGGTGCTGACGGTCCGGCCGGAGCCGCGGATGGACTACCTGCCTGGCCAGTCCGTGGCGATCGAGTGCCCGAGCCGGCCGCGGCTGTGGCGCTACTACTCCATGGCGAACGCGCCGCGCCCGGACGGCCTGCTTGAGTTCCACATCCGGCTGATCGACGGCGGCGCGGTGAGCATGGCGCTTACCAGCAGCACCATCACTGACACCGAGCTCAGGCTGGGAGCTCCTATCGGTGTCCTGACGCTGAGCCAGCCCCCCTCCGGCCGGGACCTGCTGCTGATGGCGGGCAGCACTGGGCTGGCCCCGCTGAAGGCCATCCTGGAGCAGGCAGCGGCCCTGCCGCAGCCACCGAAGGCGCACCTGTTCTTCGGCGCGCGGAATGCTGACGGGCTGTATGACCTGGACAGCCTGGAGAAGATGGCCGCCCAGCACCCGTGGCTGACCGTCACGCCAGCCGTGTCCGCCGACCCCAGGTTCACCGGCGAGACCGGCAGCCTCCCGGAAGTGGTGGCCCGGCACGGCGACTGGTCGCGGCACGAGGCCTACCTGGCCGGCCCGACCGAGATGGTCCAGGAAGCCGTCACCCGGCTGACTTCGGCGGGCATGGCGAAAGACCACATACACATCGAGGATTTCGGCTGGAGCGAGCCTTGACCACAGCATGGTTCGACGAACAGGACCGGGCGGAGCAGGACCGGCTGGAGCAGAGCCGGGTGGAGCGAGCCCTGAGTACGGCATGGTTCGACGAGCAGGACCGGCTGACTCCCGAGGACCTGCAGACCGCGACGTTCCCGCTGACGCGGCTGGGGCGGCGCGGTTACGAGGAGGAGCCGGTCAGAGGGTTCCTGCGGATGGTGCACGCCGAGTTCGTGCGCCTGGTGAACGAGCGGACGTCGCTGTGGCAGGAAGTCCAGCAGCTGCGCCGGCGCGTTCTCGCCGGAGATACCGACGGCGATCCGCAGGCGGTGCTGTTCGGCCAGGCAGATGCGCACATCCACGCGGTGCGGATCCTGTCAACCGCGCAGACGACCGCGGACCGGTACGTGGCCGACGCCCAGGCGTACAGCAGCCGGGTGACCGAGGAGGCCAGGCTGCGCCGCGATCACATCATGCAAGAGGCCCAGCAGCACTCGGACATGCTCCTGGAAGATGCCCACGCCAGGGCCCGCGAGGCGGCGGTCTCCGCGCTGAACCTCCCGGCGTCGCCGCAGACCGACCGCGAGCAGCAGGCCGCGCGGGCAGAGCTCGCGTATCTGCGCACCTACAGCGACGTCTACCGGGCACACCTGCGCGCCTACACCGAGGGCGTCCTGCGCAGCATCGATGAGTGGGAGCGCAAGGAAGCGGCCTCGGTCAAGGAAGTGGGACAAGGGCACGCCAGCCACCAGAGCAACGGCCGCTGATGCGGCGGGCCGGCTCAGCATTCCGCGGCCGCGCCCGGCTGGCGGTCGTGGTGGCATGCCAGCTTCAGCCGGGCGGGCACCGGATGGCGGTAGAAGTTCGGCGTCTGGTCGAAATCCTGGTAATAGCGGTGAAAGACCGGGGTCGCGGACGACGCGGCAGGCGGCACGATCCAGGTCCAGTCCGCCGGGCAGGCCCGGCCGTGCCGCTCCTCCCGCTCCATGTGCCGGAGAAAGCGGACCGACTCGGTGTGATGATCGGAGATCGTTACCCCCGCGGCGCCGAACGAATGCAGGACCGCCAGGTTGAGCTCGGTCATCGCCTTGTCCTTCCACAGGGTCCGGTCGCTGGCCGTGGACAGGCCCATGTGCCGGGCGATCACCGGCAGCTGGTCGTAACGGCAGGTGTCGCCGAGGTCGCGCGACCCGATCTCCGTGCACATGTACCAGCCGTTGAACGGCGCGGCGGGATAACAGACACCGCCGATGTCCAGGTACATGTCGCTGATCACCGGCACCGCATACCACCGCAGCCCGAGGTCGGCGAACCAGCCGAACTCCGGATGCCCGATGGCTACCTCGAGTACCGCGCCGGCGGGCAGTTCGTGCAGCGTCGTGACGAGCGAGCCGGCCTCCTGCACGAGCAGCGGCAGGATGTCGAACCGGCCAGGCGGGCGGCCGCCGGGCCAGCCGAGCTCGCCCGCCAGGCCGGTGATGCCCACGCTCGACGGGTCCCCGGTGACGGTGCCGCCGGCGGCCTGGTAGCCCGCATACCGGACCAGTTGCGAGTTGAAGATCCGCGGCCCTGGCCGGCCCGGGGCATCCGGCGCGAACACGGTGATCACTGGCCGGATCCGGCCGCCGTTCGTCGCCTCGCGCAGGTGGGCGACCGACTCTGCCGCGATGTCCGGTGCCGCGGTGACCTCTCGGCGGTCGCGCACCCGCAGGCTCTGCCAGTACAGCCGTCCGATGCACCGGGAGCTGTTCCGCCAGGCGACGCGTGCGCCGAACTCCAGCTCGGCGGGGGTGTGCCGGTAGGTGCCCGTGGTCTCGATCTGGCGGCGGACGTGCGAGAGCCGCCGGTCGGGCGGCCCCGCGCGGTTCTCGCTGTGGAACAGGGTGACGAACCGCTCGGCGCTCACCAGCAGGCTGTCAAGGGCGGACGGCTCATCGCCCGCCAGGGGCTGCCCGCCGGGGAGCATGCCCAGATCGGCGGCGAAGCCGGCCTCCATGTCGCCCGGCGCCACCGGGCAGGCCTGGAAAGACGGGAACACAGAGGATTGCTCGCCCGGCTCCAGGCCGTAGTGCTGGCCGGGATCAGAAACGCGCCAGTGAGAATCCTGAGGGATTCGGTCTTGGTCCGGACCCACGGAGACCTCCCCGGTAGCCCTGAGCGTTCTGCCGCGCCCCCGGGGGTGGGCCGCCAGTGGCTGCCGCTGCCCGGGACTGCAGCAACATCGTCTGCTACCAGGCTGGACGCCCCGCTTGCACTCGCCTTGACGGCTGCCTTGCACCCCAGGTCAAGACGCCAGCCGGCCAGGTCAGGACGCCGACGGGGGCACCAGCGGTGGCGCGCCGGGCTAGGAGACGCAGAGGCCGAAGGCGGGATCCATGGTCTCCATGCGTATGCGCACCGACTCTGCCTCCGGCACGCCGAGCCGTTCGAAGATGTCCAGCGCCTGCCTGAACACGATCCGCGCCGCATCGGGCTGCCGCCGCGTGCTGAGCGTCGATTCCGCGATCCCTTCGAGGATCTTGCCTTCCTCGTACGGGTCGCCGATCTCCCGGGCCAGCCTGAGAGCGGTCTGGTAGTGCTCAAGCGCTTCGCCGTAGCGGCCCGATCCGCGATGTATGTCGGCGATCCTGCCCAGCGCGATCAGCTGCTGGGACAAGTTCCCGATCTCCTCCGCGATCAGCCGCGCCTTCTGGTGATGGATAAGCGCCTCGTCGTGGCATGCCGCGCTCTGGTAGATGGCACCGATGTCATTGAGCACGTCGGCTTCGTCCGGCCGGTCGCCGATGTCGCGGTAGATCGCGAGCGCCCGCCGGCAGGCAGCGAGTCCTTCCTCGTAGCTGCCCTTGTAATGATGGACGGTGCCAATGTTCTGGTGGACGATCGCCTCGCTCTGCGCCACGCCCAGCTCGCGGAATATCTGCAGGGACTTCTGGTAGGCGTCGAGCGCGTCGCGGTGGTAGCCGTTGTACAGGTGCACCCTGCCGAGGTTGTTGAGTGCCTTCGCCTCCCCGCGCCGGTCGCCGACGTCCCGGTAGAGCGACAGCGCGTCACGCAGGTGAGCACTTGCCTCGCGGTAGCGTCCCAGATGCCAGCAGGCGATCCCGGAGTGGGTCAGCGCGTCGGCCACGCCACGCGAATCCGCGGCGGCGCGGTACAGGATCCGCGCCTCATGGAAATAGGCGAGCGCCTCCCGGGAGCGGGCCGTGCGCTGATAGGCCAGGCCTATCTGGTCGAGGGCCTCGGCCTCGCCTGCCCGGTCCGCCAGCGACCGGTAGATCGCCGCTGCCTCCTCGGCCAGGGGAAGCGCCGCCTCGTGCCGCCCGGTCTGCTGCCACACCGCGCTGAGCGCCAGCGACGCCTGCCCGATCCTGGCCGGATCAGCGAGATCACGGCATGCCTGCAGGGCAAGGGCGTGAGCCGCGATCGCCTCGTCCCAGTACGCCTTGATTTCCACGAAGTCGGCCAGCAGGTAGATGAGGTCGGCGCACTTCTGCTTCCATTCGTGGCCGCCCGCATAGCGTGCGGCCTGCAGGATGTTGCGCCATTCCGACTCCAGCCAGGCTGCCGCATCCTCCTGCGTGCCCACGGCCGGGCTGGCGGCTGGCAGCTGGCTGACCTGAATGGGCATCCGGCGCCGGAACGGATGAAGGACACGGTCGGCGCGGTCGGCTGTGTGCAGGTAGTAGTCAAGCAGCCTGCTCACGGCCTGCCGCTGCTCGGCCCCGGGGTCATCACGCGCGGCACGCATGGCCGCATAGCCGCGGATGAGGTCGTGGAAGCGGAACTGGCCGCCGGAAGCCCGTGCAAGCAGATGGCAATCGAGCAGGGTGACCAGGGCTTTCTCCGCCTCGGCGAGAGTGCAGCCGCCCAGCGCGGCCGCGGCCTGCAGGCTCAGGCGAGCGCACGGGCTGACGCCCAGCCGCCGGAAGAACCGCTGATGGTCGGGTTCCAGCGCACCGTAGGACAGGTCGAAGGCGGCTATCACCTCCGGGCTCGCCGCGCCGCTGCCACCCAGCAGCACCGGGGACTGCGACAGTTCCTCGATCAGGCCATCCAGGCTCAGCCGCCGGTCCTGCGCGATCCGGCCGGCCGTGAGCTGGATCGCGAGCGGCAGCCGTCCGCACAGTCCCACGGCCGCTGCGGCCTGATCCGCGTCCCCTGCCCTGCCTTCGCCAGCGAGCTGCCGGAACAGCGTGATGGCGTCGTCGACGGACAGCACGTCGAGGGTCAGCGTGCGGGCGCCCCAGGAGTCGGGAAGCCTGCGCCGGGTGGTGATCAGGATCAGGCACCGGCCCGTCACCGGCAGGAGCGGGCGGATCTGGTCATGCCCGGCGGCGTCGTCGAGGATCACCACGGCGCGGCGGCGGCTGAGCTCGGCACGCCACAGCGCGGCGCGCTCACCAATGGTGTCCGGTATCTGCGCGGCCGGCACAGACAGCATCTGGAGCAGGCGGTGCAGCGCCTCGGCCGGGTCGAGCGAAGGGCTGCCAGGATCATGGGAGTGAAGGTTGAGGTAGAGCGCCCCGTCTGGGTACTGCCCGGCTACCAGGCGGGCCGCCCGGACCGCCAGCGCGGTCTTCCCCACGCCCGGCATGCCCTCGATGATGGCGATCCCGGGGACGCCGTCCTCTCCGGTGAGCAGCTTGAGCTCGTCGCCGCGGCCCACGAATTCCACCGTCTCGGGCGGCAGCGTGTCTGGCGGTGCCGCCCGGCCCGGGCGCTGGCCGGCGGGCCTGACGGCCAGCCCGGGGTCACGGCCCAGGATGCGCTGATGAAGTTCGGACAGCACCGGCCCCGGCTCTGCGCCCTGCTCATCAACCAGCCGGCGGCGGGTATCCCGGTAGAGCCTCAGCGCGTCGCCGGGCCTGCCGCTCCAGTAGAGAGCGGTCATCTGGTGGGCGACCAGCGTTTCATCCAGCGGGTACTGGGCCAGCAGATGGCCCAGCTCACCTAGTAGGTCGGCGTGGCGGCCAAGCTCCAGCTCACAACCGACACGCTCAAGGATGGCAGCCCGGCGCTCCTCTTCGAGACCATCCCGCATCCGCGATATCCAGTCACCGCCGATCCCGGCCAGCGCCTGGCCCCGCCAGAGCCCGTCCGCCTCGCGCAGCAGCTCAGCCGCGTGATCATGGTCGCCGCTTGCGGCCAGGGCATCTGCCTGGCGGCGCAGCCGGCGGAACTGATGAACGTCGACCGCCTCGGGGTCGATCTCGAGCAGGTAGCCCCGCTCACGTCCCACCAGCTGCACGCCGTCGCCCACGGCCCGCCGGAGTGATGCCCGGAGCCTGGCGATGTAGACCGACAGGCTCTCCCTGGCCTTTGGTGGAGGCCGCGTATCCCACAGCCTGTCGATGAGGGTGTCAACTGGCACTATCGTGCGCGGTGCCAGCAGGAGCATGGCCAGGACACATCGCGCCCTGGCCGACCCAAGGTCCTGTCGCTGTCCAGCCGACCAGAGCTCAATCGGCCCGAGTGCCCGGAATTCCATGATCGCCTTGCATCTTTTGCCGCTCAGGGACGGGTCGAAGCGGAGCATTCCGTCGCGTTAATACCCGTTATGGGCAGATCACACCCGCATCCTGAGAGAATAAGCGAAACACGAAAGGGACCACGCCCCTGCCGCTGGCATGCGGCGCAACTTTCACCGCAATTTCATTGCAATGGCCAGCCGGCGGCCTGCGCGGCCACGCTAAAAAGCGCACCCGCAATGTGACGGTGACAGATGACAGGTGACAGGCGGTGCTGTGCGGGCTGCCGTGGAAAAATGTATCCAGTGAGATGCATGTTACCGCATGGATCTGAAGGACCCGGCGTGGGAGAAACCGAACGCCCAGGCGTTCGGCGCTACTGATAATCAAGTGCGCCGGGCAAAATGTCTGGCAAATCGACCGGAATGCCACACCCCGAGATGGGCAATGGTGTAGCTTCCTTTTATAGGGACCCTGCAGGATCTGGTATCTAAGCTACCGATGAGGGGATAGCCCCAATGAAGGCTCATAGGTGGACACAGTACGTCGCCAGGCATGCGCGAACCGTTCCGGACGAGAGCTTAGCGGGAGCACCGCGAACCGATCCACTGGCCCGGACGGCGCGTGGGATGGTCATTCTGTCTCTCGTGATCGGTGGCCTCGGCGCCGGCGCTGTGGCATCGCCAGGCCACGTCAGCACCGACCATGCCAATGGCCATCAGCAGACGGGCAACATCCGGCTCATGGTCCTCAAGACCGCCAATAGGCCCTGGATATACTGACCCAGGATCACGCTCAGGGATTTCCATGTCTCGGATCCCTTAGCGGAGTGGGCGCGTTCCGGGCTGCCCTCATTCTCGCCAAATGAGCGGCTGGCTTTTCTGGACGACGGCTGGCCGACCTGGAAACAGGCTCTGTTTCGTGGCCTGTGCCGGGCCAGCCTGGTAGTCAAGCCGACCATGGCAGCCCGGAATGCCACTATTACCGCAGAGTGCCCGGCGCCACCTAGCCCGAAAGCATGGGCGCAGGCGGCGCCAGGCGCATGATGGGGCAGCAGCCCTGAGCCCGCCGATATGCGGGCGGCGGCCCCGAGCCTGTGGCCGAGCGGCGGATTCCCCGCTGCCCCCAGGCGATGGCGCTGGCCTTCATCTTCGCTTCGGACGCGGTCACGTCCTGCCCCAGCGATGTTCTCCTCGTCAGCGGCGGCCCCTGCGGCGCTGGTCACGGCCGTCTGCGTGAACGAGCACCGCATCAGATACATCTCCTCTCCCCGCCGCCCGGCCGCTATCGCCCGTCAGGGAAATTAGCCAGCTGGCAAGGACGCTGCTCATGATCCGCAGGGTGGCGCCGCAATTCACCCAGGAGAAAAGCGGAGACACCGGGACGTGCGCCTATCCCACCGGGGCGGCTTTCCTGCCGGCAGCCTCTCCCGGGCCGTCATCTGAGCGCAGCCGGCCAGCCCCTCAGGCCGGCGCATCCCAGGCGCCGGCCGCGCTCATGCCTGCCTGTGAGCCTTCGCTGAACGTGCCAGGCGTCCAGTTCAGATCCTTGTATGCTGGTTCCGCTGGGGACGGCTGTTACCGCTTGCGCGAGATGGTGGCCTGGGGCGTGGGGAAGAAAGCTCACATCAAGACGGTCGGCAAATTCGCGCTTTCCGCGTTTATTATTGCGCTCTTCTGCTTTATGCCGGCACTTCTCCTGTACCAGAATATCGGTTATTCAGCTGGCGCCCAGAAGCTAAGTAACTCAGCCACCCTCGGCTCACCGACTGATGATTATTATGGCTCTGCGACCCCCATATACTCGTCTGCGACCAACGATGTTTGCGTCGCTTTCGAGTTCCTCGGCCTGGACCCGGCCTCCTCATACGCGAGATTCGGGATTGTGATCGGCGCCACCCAGAACGGCTCTGGATACGTAAGATCGCAGGCCAAGAAAGGTTACACCCGCCCATTGCTGCTGATTAGCAGCAATATTGGCCTGAGCAGCATCGTCATACCAGTTCCTTTGTCAACTCTGCAGCGCTACGACTCAAGCCCCGCATGCAATAGCATGAAGGCCGTACCGTATGTCCGCGGTAGCGGTTTCCGGATGCTTCAGTCTGTATTCGTGCTGGGGCAGCCCAGGGCATTCCCGGATGACTGGTATGAGCTTAACGACAGAGTCACAGTTTACTTGTGCCGCACCAAGCAGACTCGAGGCGAATGCGTTACCGGGCTAAACCAGAACGGGACCGCCAGTGCTCCGGGACGGACGTTGCCCGCATCTCTTATTGCGACGACCGATGACCAGGATCTGATGATGAACGTGAGCACCCGCAGCCAGTCACAGCTCCAATTTGTGATACAGCGCTGGGGGTTGTTCGTCGCATATACCTACGTGATTGCCGTCATGCCATTCATCTTTATAATCTTGCTGTTCAGCACATATATCCTCAGGAAGAGGGCCAAGGCAGCCGGCAAGGAGACCTCGTACAGCCCGGCAGCGACGGCGCCGGCGGTGTACGAGATCGCGTTCGGTGTGGCTGCGGCATTGGTCGCCATACTTCCGCTACGAGCGGTCCTCGTGCCAAGTTCGCTGCCAAATCTGACCCGGCTCGACATCGTTTTCAGCACAGGCGCCGCCCTCCTGGTGGCGTTGTCGGTGGTGTGGGTATTTGTCTGGAAGCAGCAGGAAGTAGCGGAATCTCCGGCACAGCAGAGCAACCCCGCCGGCAACTGCTAACCGGGCCGGCAACTGCTAATCCGAATGGTGCGGCGAAGAACTCACCCCGGCAAGATGCGCGTCGGCATCCCATCCGCGCCGATGCCGCGAGGCATCCGCATGCTGCTGGCCGGGCCGGCCATGTGCCAGGTTGTCTCAGGATCCTTCGGTGGCCGCTTCGTACTGCTCGACAACGCTCGCGGGGATGCGCCCGCGGTCGCTGACCGCAATGCCCTGGTCTTTCGCCCAGGCCCGGACGCTCGCGCTGCGCTCACGGCTTGATGCGGTGCGCCCGGGCCGGTGGCGCGGTCCCCGTCCGGTCTTGCGGGCGTATGCGACGAAGGGTGCGATCTGCTGACGGAACGCCGCGGCGTTCCTGGCGCTCAGGTCGATCTCGTACTCGGCGCCGCCCAACCCGAACCGGACTGTTTCATCCGCCGGGCCTCCGTCAAGATCGTCTTCTAGTGCGACGACTACCTTCTGCGCCATCCCCGTCCTCCCTGACTGCGATCGACTATCTGCACCGTACAAGATCAACCGTCATGCCGT
Organism: Streptosporangiaceae bacterium; assembly: GCA_035518495.1. Classification (GTDB taxonomy): domain Bacteria; phylum Actinomycetota; class Actinomycetes; order Streptosporangiales; family Streptosporangiaceae; genus UBA9676. The sequence continues at coordinate 63,153 of DATIXO010000020.1, read as the reverse complement.
GGTAAGCGCAACGCCGCTAGTTAGCAGGGATCCCAGTGGCTGCTTCACCCGGGGGACGCGTGCCTGCGCCAGTCGCGGCACAGAAGAGGCGTCTGCCGCAAAGGGGCCGTGATGGCCTGCCGCCTGTAATGCCGCTGAAGGATGTGACACCAGATGATTCAGAGGCCGCTGGGCGGAGACCCCGGCGGCTGCTGTCTCCTTAGCGCGGCCCAGCCACTTCATCCCCCGGCTCGAATGAGCACGAAGACCACGGCGGCAAAAATGAACGCGGCGAGGCTTGCCCATCGGTGCATTCGCCCGGCCCGGACAGCGAGGAAGATAAAGAAAGGTTGCCTCCTCCGCATGACGCGGTCTGATGGCGGCCCCGGCACCGACGGGCCCTACGCTGAGGCCGTGGATCGGCGATCATCGGACCAGTACCTCGATGAGGAGATCGTCTCGGGCCTCGTCGCTACCCAGTTCCCTGACCTGGCCGGGCGGGAGGTCACGGAGCTGGGCGCCGGATGGGACCACGAACTGTTCAGCGTCGGCGGCGGGTGGATCTTCCGGTTCCCCCGGCGGGCAGAACGCGTGGCGTGGCTCACCCGCGAGATCGAGATCAACGCGGTCGTGGCCGGCGCCCTCGGGCCGAGGGTCCCGGTCTTCGAGCGGATAGGCGAGCCATCCAGCGCGTACCCATACCCGTTCGTCGGCTACCGACGGCTGCCGGGCGTGGGCGCCGACCAGGGCCGTGCGGCCGACCTGGACGGCCTGGCAGCGGACGTCGGCACGCTGTTCGCCGCGCTGCACCGCATCGATCCGGGCCGGGTGCCGCCCACACCGGACGGCTGGGAGAACGAGCCGTGGGGCGAGCTGCGGGCCGGGCTCACCAGCGTCGCCGCGCTGGCCCGCCCGCTCCTGGGCGCGAGCCTGCTCGCCCTGGCTGAGCCCTACCTGTCCGGCGATGTGAGGGAGCCACCCCAGGACGGCCCCCGGCGTTTCATCCACAACGACATCTGCCCCGACCACCTGATCGTCGATCGCCACACGGGCCGCCTGAACGGCCTGATCGACTTCACCGACGCCATGGCCGGCGATCCGGTCCACGACTTCGTCGGCCTCATCGGCATCGGCGGTTACCGGTTCATCAGCCGGGTAGCCGCCCGCTACGACCTGCCACTCGGCGGCAGCTTCGGCACCAGGCTCCAATGGCTGTCCCGCGTGCTCACCCTGACCTGGCTGGCCGACGCAGCGGCTCACGACCCTGCCAGCGTCCCCAAGCACCTGTCATGGGTGACACACGCCTTCAGCTAGGAGGGCGGCATGCTCGTCGCCGGCCTGGCGACCAGATCCCCACATTCCTGTCCGGCGCGACACAATGGCAGCCAGGGGAATGACGTGGACGACCGGCGTTGAGGAGCGTTCAGGATGGCCAGACACCGTTACCCGGCCGCCGCGGCGATCGGCTCGGTACTGATCCTGGCCAGCGCGGGCTGCGGTTTACCAGCACGCGCAGGGACCGCACCGGCCGCGCGGCAGCACGGCCGGTGCTCGGCGGGCACGCACACGCTCGCGCCGCCCGGCTCCCGCCTGTACCCGGAGACCGGCAACGGCGGCTACACCAGCCTGCACACCGACGTGCACCTGGTCTACGACGCCACCAGCAACCGGTTCCTGCCCGGCAACCACGTCACGCTCACCGACCGGGCCACCCAGTGCCTGACCAGTCTCAGCCTCGACTTCGAGCGCACGTCGGCCAACGCCTCGGCCGGGCCGGACATGGCCGTGACGGCGGTGACCGTGAACGGGCGGCCAGCGGCGTTCAGGTTCGCGCAGCCGACCTACCCGGGCGACCCGCACGGGCAGAACGACCCCAATCCCCTGGCGCACGAGGCGTCACAGCTCAACCCGGTGGGCGGGCCGGGCCACAACCCGCTGCCGCCCGCCTGCACACCCGAGCTGGCCGCCAGCGACACGCCGAACGCCAGGAACGGCACGCAGTGTCCCGCCAACAAGCTCGTCATCACGCCCACGGCGCCGATCGCCTACGGCGCGGTCTTCTCGGTGACCGTCGCCTACACGGGCAGGCCGGGCGTGCACAACGACGGGGACGGGACGACCGAGGGATGGTTCAGGTCTAACCAGCCGAAGGGCGACGGCGGCTTCGTCACGACCGAGCCGGTCGGCACCGAAGACTGGATGCCGCTCAACGACTACCCCAGCGCCAAGCCGACCTACGACTTCGACGACACCGTCAACGCCGGGAAGACGGTGCTCGCCAACGGCGTGCTGGTGTCCCGCCGAACCCATCCGCCCGACGCCCAGTTCCCCGGTGGCTCGGTGACCTGGCGCTGGCACTCGCCCGCGCCGGTCGCCAGCTACCTGGTCGAGGACAGCGTGGGCAGCTACGACCTGACCGAGCGGACCGTCGGCGGGATCAGGTTCTACCAGGCCCAGGCCAGCTCGCTCAGCGCCGCGCGGAAGAAACAGAACCGCGCGATCATGGACAAGCAGCCGGACATCACCCGGTTCGAGAGCCAGTTCAGCGGGCGCTACCCGTTCACCTCGGACGGTGTCGTCGTCGGCAGGCCATCGGCCTCCTTCGAGGAGGAGATGCAGACCATGATCACCTTCGCCGGCGGCGAGATCGACACCGACACCCTGTATCACGAGAACATGCACCAGTGGTGGGGCGACCACGTCACCGAGGCGAACTACAACCTGACCTTCTTCAAGGAGGGCCTGGCGACGTTCGCCGAGTTCCTGTTCGCGGCGAGGACGGCCGAAGACGCGGCCGGCGGCCCGGGCACGCAGGCGGGCCGGCGTGCGTTCCAGCACAGCCTGGTCAGCCAGTTCAACCATGCCTACGCCAGCACCGGCGGGTTCTGGACCGCCGCGCCGTCGAACCCGACGGCCTACGGCCTGTTCAGCGGCTCGGCGACCTACGAGCGCCCGGGCATCGCCTACATCGCCCTGCGCCAGATCCTGGGCAACGCGGCCTTCGTCAGGGTGCTGGGGCAGATCCAGCGCCGCTACGGCGGCCACGTCATCACCGAGGCCCAGCTGGAGGCGGCGTTCCACCGGGGGCTGCCGACCCACAACTCCGCGTGCAGCAGCAGGCTCGACCAGTTCTTCACGCAGTGGTTCGACACCGCCTACCAGGCCGGCGGCGGGGCCAACCGGCCCCAGATCACCGGCCCCGGCCTGGCCGGGCCCGGGTTCTACAGCGGAGGCTGCACCAGCTGAGCGCCACACCGCCAGGCCGGGCTAGGAGGCCCGGGATGCGGGGCACGCGAGCCGGGCGGCCATTGTTCAGGGGTCTCCTGGGGCAGGCGCGCGCTGATCCAGGCTCTCAGGACACCCCGTCCGCGTGGAGGCCGGCGAGCTCCGCGGTGACCCCGGCGGCCTCGGGCGCGCCCAGCCGCTGGTAGATGGCGAGCGCCTGGCTGAGGTGATCGGCGGCGCCGGGCGTGTCCCCGCTGGCGGCCAGGCACCGGCCGATGCCAGCCAGCGCGCTGGCCTCCTGCCGTGGGATCGTGAGCTCGCGGGCGATCGCCAGCGCGCCGGTGAAGCTGCCGAGCGCCTCCGCCCGCTCGGCGCAGGCCAGATGCAGCGTGCCGAGGTGGTTGAGCGTGCCGGCCTGGCCGGCCCGGTCGCCGGTCTCCCGGCAGAGCCCCAGCGCCTGGGTGAGGCTGGTGCCCGCCACCGGGTAGTCGCCGCTCGCGCACTGCACGGCGCCGAGGCTGCCGAGCGCCCGGGCCTGGCCACGGGTGTCGCCGATCTCGCCGAAGATGCCCAGTGCCTGGGTGAGCGCGCTGGCCGCGGACGGGTAATCGCCGGCCGCGAACTGCAGCGCGCCGAGGTAGCTGAGGGCGTTGGCCTCGCCGAGCCGGTACCTGAGCCTGCGGGCCAGGGCCAGCGCCTCGGTGAGGCTGGTGGAAGCCGCCTGGTGGTCGCCGGTCGCGGCCGCCACCGCGCTCATGTCGCCCAGCACCGTGGCCTCGCCCATGCCGTCCCCCAGGTCGCGGTAGATGGCGAGCGCCCCGGCGAGCGCTCCGGCCGCGGCCGGGTAGTCACCACTCTGCAGCGCCACGGTGCCGATATGGCTGAGGGTGGCCGCCTGGCCTGCCTGGTCACCGAGGTCGCGGTAGATCGGGAGCGCCTGGGCGAGCGTCGCGCCCGCGGCCGGGTAGTCGCCGGTGTCCAGCTGCACCGCCGCGAGCCGGAGCAGGACCTCGGCATGGCCCGCCGGGTCGCTGAGACCGCGCAGCAACTGCAGCGCCTGGCTGAGCGTGTCGGCCGCGGCACGGTAGTCGCCGATCACGTACTGGACCGAGCCGCGGTAGTTGAGGGCCCTGGCCTGGCTGGCGCCGAGGTTGGCCAGGGCCGCCGCCACCCCGGGCTGGTCACCGGCGGCCTTCCCGGCCGCCGCGGCCGTCTGGTAGACGCTCCGCGCCTGGTCCCAGTAGCCCTCGTCGTACAGGAACGCGCTCATCGCCTCGGCGATCGCGATCGCCTCGGGGTAGCGCGCCGTGGCGGCGGCCTGCTCCACGCACGCCTGCAGGTTCAGCCGCTCCGCGCGCATCCACGCCAGCGCCCGGTCCCGGGTGGGGAAATCCGGGACGACATCTGGCCCGCCGGGCTGGTCGCCGTCCGGCGCGGGCGCGCCCGCCTGCGGGGACAGGTACCGGTCGGCGGCCCGGGCCGCGCGCAGGTAGTAATCCAGCAGCCGGGCGGTGGCCGCATCCCGGTCGGCGGCGGCATCCCCGGCCGCCAGCGCGCGCGCGTAGGCGCGGAGCAGGTCATGCATCGCGTAGCGGCCCCGGGCCGTTTCCTCGATGAGGTGGTTGTCATAGAGGGCGTCGAGCAGCCGCCGGGCCGGGGCCAGCCCGGCCCCGATCATGGCGGCCGCGGCACGGGCGTCGACGTCCGGGCCGGGATGCAGCCCCAGGCTGCGGAAGAGCCGCTGCTGGCCATCTGGAAGATCACGGTAGGACAGGTCGAAGGCGGCGGCCGCGCTGACGCTGCCCGCGTGGAACTCCTCCAGCTCATCCTCGGATTCCTCGACCGCCGCGACGAGGTCGGCGACCGTCCAGGAGGGATGATGGCGCAGCCGGCCGGCCAGCAGCCGGATCGCCAGCGGCAGGCACCCGCACCGCCGCACCAGGCCGTCCACCGCCTCCGGCTCGGCGGACGACACGGGGGCGAGGCCGGTGAACAGCTGGGCAGCCTGGTCGGACGGCAGCGTTTCCAGCGTCAGCGGCACCGCCTCTTCGAGATCGGCCAGCCGGCGGCGGCTGGTGATCAGCGTCAGGCAGCCACCCGGCCCCGGCAGGATGGGGCGTACCTGCTCGACGTCCCGCGCGTTGTCCAGCATCACCAGCATCCGCCTGCCCGCCAGCAGGCTGCGGTAGAGCCGCGCCTGCGCCTCGGCGCCGGCCGGGACGCGGTCCGCCGGCACCCCGAGGGTGTCGAGGAATTCCCGGATGGCCTCTGCCGCGGCCATCGGCGCGCCCGACGGATCGTGGCCGCGCAGGTTCACATACAGCTGCCCGTCACCGAACCGCGGCGCCACCTGATGCGCCCAGCGCAGCGCCAGGGTGGTCTTGCCGACGCCCGCGGTGCCGTCGATCGCGAGGATCGCGGCGGTCTCCCCATCGGGTGCGGCGGCGTCCAGCAGCTGCGTGAGCCTGTTCAGCTCGTCGCCGCGGCCCACGAAGTGCGGGGCGTGGGCAGGCAGCTGCTGCGGCACCGGCGCCGCGGCGGCCGGCACCCGTTCCAGCTTCTGCTCATCGGGCGGGTACGGGTGGTCCGGCCGGCTGATCCAGCCCACCGCGGAGGTCTCCTTCACCGCCACCTGGACGGGCCGGTAGGTGGCGGCCTCACTGGCCGGGCTGTGCCGGACGACCTCGTCGAAGAACCACGGCGAGACGATCAGCGCCAGCACCCCGGGCGAATCCGCGAGTGCGCTCTTGAGCGGCCGCGCGTCCAGCAGCCGGAACGCCAGGTTGATCGACTCCGCCGTGACCCCGTGCTCGTCGTAGTAGACCTCTCCCGCGTGCAGCGCCACCCGCATCCGGATCCGCTCCCCGGCGCTGTGCGCCGCGTTATGCGCCTGGAGCGCCTCAGCCAGCTCGCGGGGCACCGATTCCACGAACAGGCCCTTGGGCACCTCCGCCGGGATGAGCACGAACACACCGTCGCCGCAGCTTTCGTGGTAGCAGTCGGCCCACGGGACACTAGCGCTGCGGAACGCCTGCTGCACCGCCCGGTACATGCCGTCGCGCACCGAGAGCCGGTCCTGATTGGTGCGCCGCTTGTCCCCGAAGCCCTCCACGTCGACCACGAAGATGGTGCGGTGGACGGCCGGCCGCCGATCCTCCATCTGACCTCGCGCCCCCCCGGGAACAAGCCAGCAACACGGCCGATGCCGTCAGGCTGATGATTTTAGCCGGTCGCCAGCGAACTGGCGGCGGTCAACTGCAGCGGCCGCTCTGTCCCGGCCGGTGAGCGCCCGGTGCCGGCAGTGCCCGGGAGTATGGTTGGCCGGGTGACCGGCCCGCCGGCCGGCCGGCAGCCTCAGCCAGCGGCGACAATGCCAGCCGGCGAGCAGCTCCGGCGTGACCGCCTCCGCACCCGGCGTTTCGCCGATCCGGGTACCGCCGTCTCCCAGGTCAGCGAGACCACGCTGCTGCACGCGCTCATCGATGAAGCGCGGCGGACGCAGGCCAGCGGCGACGCCATCGTGGTCGGCAGCGGCGACGATGCCGCCGTCTGGCGGCCGGATCCGGCGGCCCTGCTCGTGGTGACCCAGGACGCGGTCGTCGAGGGCGTGGATTACCAGCCCGGCTGGACACCCCCCTACCTGGTCGGCAGGCGGAGCCTGACGATCTCGCTGTCCGACATAGCGGCGATGGGCGCCGGGCCGGCCTGGTGCGTGGTGACGTACTGCGCCAGCCCCGATGTCCGTTACGAGGACCTGCTCGCCATCCAGCAGGGGCTGTGCGACGTGGCCACCGCGTCCGGCTGCGCGGTCATCGGCGGGGACGTCAGCCGCATCGACGGCCCGCTGGTGGTGGACGTGGCGGCGGGCGGGAGCGTCCGGCAGGGCGGGATCCTGCGCCGGGACACCGGCCGCCCCGGCGACGTGCTGCTGGTTACCGGGACGCTCGGCCGGGCGGCGGCTGGGCTGCGGCTGCTCGCCGGCGGGCGGCCGGGCGCGGCGGCCGGGGACGGCGAACGCTGGGTCGCCGCCCAGCTGGACCCGGTCGCCCGGCTGGGCGAAGGGCCCGCACTGGCCGCGCTGGGGGTGACCTGCTGCGGCGATCTGAGCGACGGGCTGCTCGTGGATGCGGAGCGGACGGCGCGTTCCTCCGGCTGCGCCGCTGAGCTCTGGCTCGGCTCGGTCCCCGCCGATCCCGGCCTGGCCAGCTCGTTCCCTGCCGAGTGGCCCGCACTCGCCCTGGCCGGGGGTGAGGATTTCGAGCTGCTCGCCGCCGTCCCCGCCCCCGGGGCCGCGGATCTGCTCAGGCGGTGGAGCCCGCGGCTCGCGCCGCTGACGGTGGTCGGGCAGCTGGTGCCCGGCACCGGCGTGCGGCTGCTCGACCGCCAGGGCGGCGCCGAGATGGCGAAGCCGGCCCCGGCCTCGCGCCACTTTTGAGCCCTGCCGGCCGCGGGCCGCACGGGCAGGCTCGCCAGCGGGGGCGAGGCCGCCCATGGTTGCATTAGGCATGCGGGAAAGGGCATGACGGCCGGTTAGAGGCGGGGGAATGCTCAATATCTCGTTCAACAGCCTCCTGATCGTCGCCGGTGTCGCGGTCCTGGTACCGGTGGTGCTCGACCTGGTGCCCCGGCTGCCGGTGCCGGGCCCGGCGCTCGAGGTGATCGCGGGCATCGTGGTCGGCCCGTCGGTGCTCGGCTGGGTGCGGGTCGACGCGCCGGTGCAGGTCCTGAGCGATCTTGGCCTGGGCATGCTGCTGTTCCTGGCGGGCCTGGAGATCGACATCGGGCGGCTGCGCGGGCCGCTCGGGCGGCTGGCGGCCGCGGCGTTCGCCGTCTCGGCCGTGCTCGCGCTGGCCTGCGCATACGTGTTCGGGCTGGCCAACCAGGCCAAGCAGCCGCTGCTGCTGGCGATCATGCTGATGTCGACGTCGGCGGGACTGCTGCTGCCGCTGCTGAAGGACACCGGAGAGGAATCCACCGAGTTCGGCCAGCTGATCATGACCGCGGCGGCGCTCGCCGAGATAGTGCCGATCATGCTGCTGTCGCTGTTCTTCTCGGCGGCGGCCAAGACGCCGCAAGCGCAGCTGATCTCGCTCGCGATCTTCCTGGTGCTGCTGGTGATGTCCGGCCTCGCCCTCGCCCAGGTGCGCCGGCTGGACCGGGTGGGACGGCTGCTCAACCGCCTGGCCGACAGCAGCGCCCAGCTGCGCGTGCGCGCGTCGCTCACGCTGGCGCTCGCGTTCGGGGTGCTGGCCTACCGGTTCGGTTTCGCGTCGATCCTCGGCGCGTTCGCCGCCGGGCTGCTGGTGCGGCTGGTCGAGCTGTCCCGCGGCACCCCGCACCCGCAGTTCCAGGTCAAGATGGAGGGAATCGGCTTCGGCTTCCTGGTACCGGTCTTCTTCATCACCACCGGCGTCGAATTCCAGCTGAAGGCCCTCGTCACGAACCCCGTCGCACTCGCGGAGGTGCCGCTGTTCCTCGCCGCCCTGCTGCTCGTGCGGGGGGTGCCAGCGGTGCTGTACGTCCGCATCACCGGCCGGCGCCGGGCGGAGGCCGCCGGCCTGCTGCAGGCGGTCACGCTCACGTTCGTGATCGTGGCCACGCAGATCGGGCTCACCACCGGGAAGGTCACGCCGACCGCCGCCGCCTCGCTGCTCGCCGCGGGGCTGCTCTCCACGATCGTGTTCCCGGCAGGGGCCAGGCGGCTGCTGCGGCATGCTGCCGCGCCGGGAATCACGCCGGTCGAGGACACCGGCTAGTGCACCTGCCTGTAATTACGTGGGTGAATTGCAGGCTCCTCGCCGGGTGGCGAGCGACTGCCGGGTCAGCTGGTGGGGCTGGCGGGGGCGGGCCGGTGCCGGCCAGGGGACCCGGAGGCGCCGCGGTGATGGGTGCGGCGGCGTGGGTCACGTCGTGCCGGTGACACACCTGGCAGGTGCGCCCCGGCTCGGCGGTGCGTGACGCCGGCCGGGAGAGTGGCCGACGTGGTTCCGCCGCCGGATCTGGCGGCGATGCTGGCCGCCGCGGCGAGATCGCGGTGACCGGTGTATTGGCAGGCCGGGCAGGCCATCACCCGCCCGGCAGGTTTGGGGATCCGGGAGCGGCAGGCGGGGCAGGTGGAGGAGGTGCCGCGCTCATCGACTAGCTGCAGGCTGATCCCGGCGGCTTCGGCCTTGTCTTGCAGCACGGTGATCAGGTGGCCTATCCGCCAGTCGCGGGTGCGCTGGTTTGCCGCCGCCCGGCCTGCAGCTTCAGGACGCCGCGTGGGTCGCCGACCGCTAAGGCGCCGATCTTGCGCTCGACGGCCCAGGCGATGACCGTCTTGGCGGCCTCGTGCTGGGCCTGGCGGACCCGCCGCCGGTGCCGCGCCTCAGCCAGGCGCTGCTGGCGACGGTAGTGCCACCACCGGCGCGAGCCTTTCTGTCCCGGCTTGGGGGCGCGGCGGGCGACTGCCCGGCGGCGGGCCTTGCTGTCGGCTAGGTGCATCCGGTGCTCGGCGCGGATCGCCCGCCCCGATACCAGCAGCCCCTCACCGCCCGGCCCGGCGACCGCGTAGGGGTGGATGATGCCCAAATCGACCCCCGCTACCCGGGCCGGGTCAGGCTCCTGCCCGGCCGGATAGGCCCTCACCGGAACCTCGGCGGTGACATCGGCCCACAGCCGCCCCGCATCGTAGAGCAGCGTCACCGACCGCACCTGGCCCGGCGGGTAGGGCAGGTCCCGGTCCAGCCGCACCCACAGCGGTGGGCGGCCGCGGGCGACCGGGATCCGCAGCCGCCTCCCATCGAGGGTGAAGGTGCCGTGGTACCAGCGGACCGCCATCAGCGCCCGCCGCCGCCGCGGGAACCGCGCCGTCCGGTCGCCATCGCGGCGGCGCTGGGCGGCGGCGAACCACGCCTCGGAGTAGCGGCGCAGCACCGACCGCGCACCCTCGGTATCTAATTCCCCAAAACAGCCCGGCCCGGCCGCGGCCAGTTCCCGGCACAGCGCTTGATAGGAAACCAGTGGCCGGTCCTGCCGGGCCCGCCGCCACGCGTTGATTTCAAGCACGCAGGCCCACACATCACCCCCCGACACCAGCAGCGCCAGCAGCCGCCGCCGCTGGGCGGCGGTGAGGCGCAGCCCCGCCCGGGCGGTGCGATGCACCACGTCCGGCGATCGGGGGTCCCGGCGTCTGGGCATACATCCAGCGCACCAGGCACCACCGACAAAACCACCCACGACACGCCAGCACCCATCACACAGACAACGCCGGCATACTTCCAATCACGACCACTAGCGTCCCGCTTTGCGCGCCTGCGCTCGCGGCGCGAAGCGGCCAGCCCGCGCCCAACCGGGACGCACCCGGATACCGAGACGGAGGAGGAGCATGCAGTGGACATGCCAGAGCTGCCAGTGGACCCGGTCGACGTGCTGAGGAAGCGGCGCAGCGCGAAGTGGCAGACGTATCCGGCCGGCGTGCTGCCGCTGACAGTGGCCGAGATGGACTTCGCGCTCGCCGCACCTGTCGCGCAGGCCCTGAGCGAGGCCGTCGGGCGGTCCGACACCGGGTACGCGATGCCCACGCCCGAGCTGGGCAGGGCGCTGGCGGGCTTCGCCGCCACCCGGTGGAACTGGGACATCGACCCGGCGTCGGTGACCGCGGTGACCGACGTCGGGGTGGGTGTGGTCGAGCTGCTCCGGCTGCTGGCCCGGCCGGGCGATGGCGTGGTGATCAGCCCGCCGGTATACCCGCCGTTCTTCGACTGGGTCCCCGAGGCCGGGGCGCGGCTGCTGGAGGCCCCCCTCGCCCACACCGGCGCCGGGTGGCGCCTGGACCTCGCGGCGCTGGAGGCGGCCTTCGCCACCCACCCGGCGGCCTATGTGCTGTGCAACCCGCAGAACCCGGTCGGGCGGGCGCACACCGCCGAGGAGCTGGCCGCGCTGGTCCGGCTCGCCCGGATCTACCAGGTCACCCTCGTCAGCGACGAGATCCACGGCCCGCTGGTGCTCCCCGGCGCCACGTTCACGCCACTGCTGACCGTGCCCGGCGCCGCCGACGTCGCCGTCAGCGTGCTGTCGGCCAGCAAGGCCTGGAACCTGGCCGGGCTGAAGTGCGCCGCGGTCGTCACCGCCGCACCGCGGACGGCCGCGCTGGCCGCCCGGCTGCCCCCCGACACCCGGTGGCGCATCGGCCATTTCGGCGTGCTGGCCACTGTCGCCGCGTTCCGCGACGGCGGGCCCTGGCTCGACCAGCTGCTTGCCACCCTCGACCAGCGGCGGGCCCAGCTCTCCGGCCTGCTGCGCCAGCGCCTGCCCATGCTCACCTGGCACCCGCCCGAGGCGACCTTCCTCGCCTGGCTCGACTGCGCCGCCCTCGGCCCGGACGACCAGGCCCGCGAGCTGTTCCTCGAGCGCGGTCACGTCGCGCTCGAGCCCGGCCTGAAGTTCGGCGCCGTCGGCAGCGGTCACGCGCGCCTGAACTTCGCCACCAGCACCGCCATCCTCGACCAGGCGACGGCGCAGATGGCGGCGGCGCCATCAGCGACTGGTGGCGCAGGCAGTTCCCCGACCCGGCCGCGGCACCGGCGCGGCTGACCTTCCAGGCGGGGGCGCTGCCGTTCCATGCGAAGATCGAGTTCCAGGCGGTGGCTGCCCGCAGCCGCTGACCGGCCGCCCGCCGGTCACGGTCCTGGCCGTCCCGGTGATGCCCGGATCCGCCCGGCGCCCCGTCGCCCGCCGGTGATTCACTGGCGGCGCCGGGTGGGAGACCTAGGTTGACAGCCGTCAAGGAGGACGTCATGAGCGTGTACAAGGTCATCGACATCATCGGGACGAGCAGCAACTCCTGGGAGGAAGCCGCGGCGGAAGCGGTGCGGACCGTGCGGCAGACGATCCGCGACGTCCGGGTCGCCGAGGTCGTCAAGCAGGACCTCCACCTCGAGGAAGACGGCGGGATCACGTACCGGTCGAGGCTGCAGGTCTCCTTCAAGTACGAGACGGACAGCTGACAGGCCAGCGCCGACCGCGGCGGCATATGATCATCAAGTGCTGGCCGCTGAGCAGCCGGGGAGCCGGGCGTGACGCGCCTTGCGCTCAAGGACGAGCTGCTTGACGCCCAGACGCTGCGGGCCGCCGGGACAGCGCCCTACGGCGGGGCGGACATCGGGGAGTGCCTGGCGGCCGCGGCCGCGGTCCGCGGCACCGACCTGACGAGCTGGCATGACGCCTGGGCGTCGGCCGCGCGTGCCGTGCTGGCGCTGGCTGAGAGCGAGGCATCGGCAGGCCGGACGGTGAGCGCGCGGCTGGCGTTCTGGCGGTCGTCGACGTACTTCCGCACGGCGGGCGTCATGCTCATGGGAGTGCCACTCGATCCACGCCTGGTGGCGAGCGTCGAGCAGCAGACCAGCGCCTTCCGCCGCGGCGCTGCCCTGCTCGCGGCGCCGCCGGAGATCCTGGAGATCCCGTACGAGGGCACCACGCTGCCGGGCTACTTCTTCCGCGCCAGCGCCGGTGCGGCGCCGCGGCCGACGGTCATCCTCACGGGGGGCTACGACAGCACCGCCGAGGAGCTGTTCTTCGCCAACGGCGCTGCGGCGCTGGCCCGCGGGTACCACGTGCTGGCGTTCGACGGGCCGGGCCAGGGCTCGGCACTGGTGCAGCGCGGGCTGGTGCTGCGCCCTGACTGGGGCGCCGTCATCACCCCCGTCCTGGACTACACGCTGGCCCTGCCGGGCGTCGATCCCGGCCGGGTCGCCCTCATCGGCCTGAGCCTGGGCGCCCATCTGGCCCCCCGGGCGGCCAGCGCCGAGCACCGGCTCGCCGCGTGCATTGCGGACTGCGGTTCCTACGACCTGTTCGACGCCGCGCTGCAGCGCATCCCCCGGCCGCTGGCGGCCGGGTTCGCGCAGGGCCGGGCGTTCCCCACCGCGGCCCTGCGGCGCGTCCTGCGGCCGCTCGCCAGCAAGCCCACCGCCGGGTGGGCGCTGCGGCGGGGGCAGCTCGTGCATGGCGTCACCGACCCGGTCGACTACCTTCTCACCCTGCGGGACTACTCGCTGAAGGACCACGCCAGCAAGATCACCTGCCCGGTGCTGGTGTGCGACGCGGAGGGCGACGACATCAGCGCGTCCGCTCCCGACCTGGTCAGGGCGCTGACGTGCAGCAAGGAATACCTGCACTTCACCGCCGCCGAGGGAGCGGGCGACCATTGCGAGGCCGGCGCCCGGACCCTCTATCACGCACGGTCGTTCGGGTGGCTGGACCGTATCCTGCAGCCGGACCGCCAGCCCTCTTCCCGCCCGGCTCACCAGGAGAGTCCATCCTGACCGGTGCCGGCCGCCACCAGGAGGGCCTCCGTTAACCGGCGCCAACCGCGGCCAGCAGCGCGAACAGGATGGTCGCCACCGCGAACACGCCGTGCGCCGCCACGATCAGGGCCGGTGGGTGCCGGGCGGCCGGGGAGCCAGGGCTGGCCGTCGCGGGCAGGGGACCAGGGCTGGCCAGGCCGGGCGCCGGGCCCGTCCCGGCAGGAACGGCCTGGACGGCCGGCTCCGCCGGGGCCGCAGCGGGGCGCTCGGGAAGCCACAGCACCAGCACCATGCCGAGCCCGGCCACCGGCAGCAGCAGCACGCAGGCGGCCCAGGCCAGCCCGGACAGGCCGGACACCAGGTAGGCGATCCAGGCCAGCAGCCCGGCCACGGCCAGCCCGAAATGCCCGAAGGTCACCGACGGTGGCAGGACGCCGCCGCCGGCCCGGGCCCGGCGGAACCCGCCACGGGCGACCCACCCGGCCATCATCCAGCTGCCAAGGCCAACGGTGATCAGCCACGAGATGAGGGCCACCAGGCCAAGCGACGGGCCGCCCGCCTGGCGGGGCGGTGCGGGCACCGGCTGGCCGCGCTGTGCCGGGACCGTGGCGACCAGGTGCGCCAGCAGCGGGCTCAGCTTCAGCATGAGGGCACGCCGGCGGGCCTTCCCGTGCACGGTGCCGGTCATCGCGTAGAGCGCGCTGCCGACCGCGAAGTTGACCTGCGCCTGGGTCAGGCCCCGGCACGCGGCCGGCGGCGTACGGACGGTGACGTGATGCCTGATGGCATTGATGCCAACACTGGTGCACGCGTCCACCGACGGCCGCTGCGGGCCCGCGGGCACCTGACCGCACCCGGCGGCAAGCAGCCCGCCGAGCACGGCCCCCGCCGCCGCCGCCCTCACCGATCGCATTCTCATCCGTCACACCGGGCGCTAGCCGCTGCCCGGCGGCGGCCCCGCCTCGCTGGCGGGAATCTGCACGGCGATCTCACCGCCGAGCCGGTACCCGGCGCACAGCCCGAGATTGTCGCCGCTCCAGAAGCGGCCGGCGTCGAACCAGCTAGGGTCGTGCCTGCCTGGCAGCAGCCCCATGGCCTGGTAGGTGACGGCCAGCACCTCCGCGCAGTAGGCGGTCTCCAGGTCGGTGCGGCGGGCCTTGCGGCTGACGGCAGGCGCGCGGCCGAGCAGCCACCGCGACGCGAGCCGGGTCGTCGACGGGAAGGGGGTGCCGTCGAGCCGTGCGATCGTGCGCAGCACGGCGTCTTCCATCTCGCCGGTAACCGCGGGGTCGAGCTGGCGCAGCCACGCCCGCTGGCCGTACCTGGTGGCCCAGACGACGGCCGCGTCGCGCAGGTTGTGCAGCTGGACGCCTCGATGGCGGGAGCCGGACCACAGATCGGGCAGGGACCGGCCGAGCTCGGCGTGCCACATCAGCGGCGGCAGGTCCTCGATGACCACCGACATGCCAACGTGGTTGACCGGGCTGTTGGTCGCCATCCGGATCGCCCGGTCGGCGGCCGTGTACCCGCGGAAGAGCCACACATCACCGGTGCGTGCCTGGTCCACGGCCTGATCAAGAGCGATGCTCGCGGCGGGCATGGTCTAGCCTAAGCAGATGCGCTGGTGGAAGATGCTGGGACTGGCAGGCTTGGCGGGTGTCGCCGCCACCGGAGTGGTGATCGCCCGCGCCGAACGCCGCCGCCGCGCCTACACCCCGGACGAGATCCGGGAACGGCTGCACGCCCGGCTCGCCGAAGCGCCCCAGGTCCCGCAGCCCGCCAGCGGCTCCGGGCCGTGAGCCGCGTCCGCCGGGCAGGATGCCAGCCATGGAGGCCGACGCGGCGGCGCGGGCGCGCCAGCGTCAGCTCGTCCGGCGGGGATACGACGCGATCTCCCTGGCGTACCGCAGCGACGACGGCGAGGCGGCGAGTTCGTCCGCGGAAGACGCCGGCCGCTACGCCGGGTGGGTCGCGGAGCTAGCCGGCCTGCTTCCCGCTGGCGCCACGGTCCTGGATCTGGGCTGCGGGGCCGGCGTGCCGGCCACCCGGGAGCTGGCCGATCACGGGCTGCGGGTGATCGGCGTGGACTTCTCCGCCGTCCAGCTCGCCCGGGCGCGGCGCCTGGTCCCGGCGGCCGGGCTGGTGCGGGCCGACATGACCGCGCTGCACCTGCGGCCCGCCAGCCTCGACGCCGTGGTGTCGTTCTACGCCCTGATCCATGTGCCGCTGGCCGACCAGCAGGCCCTGTTTCCCCGCATCCGGGACTGGCTGCGCCCGGGCGGCTACCTGCTGGCGATCACCGGCGCCGAGTGGTGGACCGGGACCGAGCACTACCTGGGCGCCGACATGTTCTGGGACCACGCCGATACCGCGACCTACCTCCGCTGGCTCGAAGCCGCGCAGCTGGCCCCCGTCTGGCACCGCTACGTCCCGGAGGGGGACGGCGGGCACAGCCTCATCCTGTCCCGCGCCCCGGGCAGCTAGCCTTCCTGGCCTTCGCCCCGCCGCCGGGGGCGGGCCTGGTCCCGATGACGACGGTGGCGTTCAGCCTGCCGGAACGGGCCACCCGCGGGATCAGCCCGGCGCGGGCGAGGGCCGCCGCGGCCAGCGGCGCCTGGTCCTCGCTCGTCTCGGTCAGCAGATGACCGCCCGGTGCCAGCCACAGCGGTGCCGCGGCGGCCACCCGCCGCAGGACGCCGAGACCGTCCGCACCGCCGTCGAGTGCCGCCCGGGGCTCGTGGACGCGGGCCTCCGGGGGCAGCAGCCCGACCTCGCCGGTGGGGACGTACGGGACGTTGGCGGCCAGGATGGCGACCCGGCCCCGCAGCCGTGCGGGCAGCGGGGCGTACAGGTCACCCTGGTACACCCGGCCGCCCACGGCGGCGACGTTGCGGCGGGCGCACCGCACCGCGGCGGGATCGATGTCGGCGGCGTGCAGCTCGATCTGGCCCAGGGCCGCGGCCAGCGCGGCACCCACCGCGCCGGAGCCGCAGCACAGGTCGACGACGATGACCGGCCCGGCGGCCGCCCGGCGGGCGAGGGCGGCGGCCCGCTGGACCAGGAACTCGGTGCGCCGCCGCGGTATGAAGACGCCCGGGTCCACGGCTATCCGCCTGCCGCGGAACTCCGCCCAGCCGAGGACGTGCTCGATCGGCTCGCCAGCGGCCCGCCGGTCCACCATGGCGGCCAGGCTGGCCGGCGTGCCCGCCGCCGAGATCAGCAGCCGCGCCTCGTCCTCGGCGAAGACGCAGCCCGCGTCCCGGAGCCGGGTGACGATGACCGACCGGGCGTGAGCTGACGGCGAAGCTGACATGGGTCAGGCCACGCTACCTGAGCCGGGCCGCTGGCCGGGGGCCGGGCCGTCACCCACCGCCGGCCCGCGGCGGCCACGGGGCCAGGCGGGCCAGGCGTTTGGTGCCCCCGCGGTGAGCCACCGGCGGTGAGCTACTAGTGTGCGGTCATGTCCGGTGACTGGCCCGCGCTCTCGTATGAGGACTGGCGGGCGACGTGTGACACGCTGCACGCCCACACCCAGGTGCTTGGCAAGCTGGCCGCCGGGCTCGCCCCGCCGGAACCGCAGCTCCAGCACGCGGCGCTGCGGCTGACCGCGCGGGGCTGGGAGACCGCCCCGCTGCCAGCGCCCGACGCCAGCGGGTCGCTGGTCATCGCCCTCGATCTGCACCTCCACCAGGCGGTCGTCGAGCACAGCGGCGGCCGGGTCCAGCGCATCGCGCTCACCCCCCACCGGGCGGTCGGCGAGGTGACCCGCGAGGTGCTGGCGGCGGTGCGCGCGGCCGGCGGCGACGTGCGGATCGATCCGGCGCCGCAGGAGGTGCCCTGGGACATCCCGCTCGACACCGACGACCAGCACGCGCACTACGACCCCGGCGAGGTCGGCGGCTACTTCGCCGCGGCGACCCAGGCCGCCCTGGTGCTGGCGGAGTTCCGGGCGGCCTACCGCGGGCGGAAGACGCCGGTCAACGCGTGGTGGGGGTCCTTCGACCTGGCGGTGAGCCTGTTCTCCGGCCAGCCGGCCGAGCCGCCGTCGAGCGACTTCATCATGCGCAACGCGATGGACGCGCAGGAGGTCGCGGTCGGCTGGTGGCCGGGCGACGCGCGCTACGGCCGGGCCGCGTTCTACGCCTACGCGCACCCGGCGCCGGAGGGCTTCGGGGGCGCCGTCCTCTCGCCTGCGCCCGCGCGCTGGGAGGGCGGCCTGGGCGAATTCGTCCTGGACACCGCCGACGTCGCCGCGTCACCGGACCCCCATGCGGCGGCGCTGGAGTTCGCGCGCTCGGCGTTCCGCCATGCGTGCGTGGTGTGCGCGTGGGACCCGGCCCTCGCCGCGAGCGCCGACGGGAAGCCGCCGCCCGTGACCTGACGGCGGATCAGTCCTTGCGGCCGGCCAGCGCCAGGCTCGCGCCGATACCGATCATGACCAGGCCGCCGGTCCCGCCGACCAGCTCCAGCCGCCGTGGCGAGCTGGCGACCCACACCCTGGCCGTCCCGGCGGCCACCGCCCAGGTGCTGTCGCACACCAGCGCGATGGCGGCGAAGACCGTGCCGAGCATCAGCATCTGCAGGGGGACGTGGCCCGCTGAGGCGTCCACGAACTGCGGCAGCACAGCGGCGAAGAAGACGATCGCCTTCGGGTTGCTCACGCCGACCACAAAGCCGTCTCTCAGCAGTGTGCCGGTGGTCTTGCGCTCCGCCTTTGCGTGCAGGGCGGCCCCCAGAGAGCGGCGATGCCGCACCGCCTGCACGCCCAGGAAGATCAGGTAGCAGGCGCCGGCCAGCTTGATGACCGTGAACAGCGCCACCGACCGCTCCACCACCGCGCCGACGCCCAGCGCCACCGCCGCGACCTGCGCGTAGACCCCGAGATCCCCGCCCACAGCGGAGCTCACCCCGGCCGCCCGTCCCAGCACCAGGGACCGGCTGATCACGAAAAGGACGTTCGGCCCGGGCACGACGATCAGCGCGAAGGAGATCAGCGCGAAGGCGAGCAGATGACCGGTGGGAGGCATTTGCCCAGCCTATCCCCGCCTGGCCGGGCAGCCCCCCGCCGTTAGCGGGGGTTGGCAGGAGGCTGCCCGGGGCCTGTGCCGACCCGCGGCCGGTCAGCCGGACGTGAGCAGCGGGTCGGTGGCGAGACTCTCGTCGCCTTCCAGCAGCGCCGGTGCGCGCTCCAGCACCGCCGGCCGGGCCACCGCCAGCACGATGGCGTAGATCACGCCGACGGCGATCAGGCCGATCGTGAGCCAGGGCAGCACGTTGTACGGGCTGGGCTGGCCCGGCCGCAGGTCGCCCCAGACCGGGATGGCCAGCACGATGGCGCCGACGACCGGGGTGACGACCCACAGCCAGATGTTCTTGCGGATGCCACGGCGGCGGAACTTCACCCACTCCACCACCAGCGCGATGTTCGCCACCAGGTACATGATGATCAGCCCGAGGATGCCGAACGTGCCAAGGAAACCGGAGGCCGTCGCGGGATCGGTGAAGGCCGTCGAGATGACCCCGATCGCGATGCTCGGCGCCACGAACGCGATCGCCGCGGCGGCGGGGGTGCGGAACCGGCGGCTCACCCCGGCCAGCGCGTGGGTCCAGAGCCCGCCGCGGGCGCCCGCGAAGATCACCCGGGAGGTCTGGGTGTTGGCGGCCACGTAGGAGCTGGTCACGCTGGACAGGAAGACCCAGGTGATCAGCGGCGCCACGAACGCGGCGAACGCCTTGGCGGCGGTGTGGAACGGGTTGGGGTCGGCTGCCAGCGTCGCGGCGCGACCGACGCCGAAGGCCGTCACGAGCGCGTAGGAGCCGATCACGTAGATGATCCCGCTGACCACCACGGCGCCGAGCACGGCGAGCGGCACGTTGCGCCGGGGATTGCGGGTCTCTTCGGCCAGCGGGGCGGCCGCCTCGAACCCGCCGAAGGCCAGCACGGCCAGGCTGAACGCGAGCAGCACATCCTTGGAGCCGCCCGGCCAGCTGAACGGGGCCGAGGACAGGCCGCTGTGCCCGCCCCGGACCAGGATGGTGAAGCTGAGCGCGAGCAGCAGGACGACCTCGAACACGTACAGCACCACGGTCACCCGGACGCCGAACTTCAGGCCGACGATCACGGGCGCCACCACCAGCGCGCCGTAGAGGATCGTCACGATCTGGGTGATCCCCCAGATGTGCGGGTCACCGAGCACGTTCTGCACGATGTAGCTGCCGACGAAGATGTAGATCCCGCCGAACGCGATGATGTAGCCCAGCACCGTGATCACCCCGACCGCGACCGCGACCTTGGTCCCGATCGAGCGGGTGATGTAGGTGATGAAGGACCCGGCGCTGGGGTAGACGCCGGCGAACTGGGCCAGGCTGCTGGCCGTCGCCCCCATCCCGACCATGCTGATCAGGAAGATCAGCGGCGCCGACGCGCCGGCCAGGGCGACCATGACGCCGGTGGTGAAGAACAGGTTGAAGGCCGGGGCCACCTGGGCCAGGCCGGGCATGATCACGCCAAACAGCCCGAGCTGGCCGCGCTGCAGTTTCTGGGGGGATTGTTCGGTGACGGCCATCACTAGCCCTTTCCGTGCTGGGAGATGAACTCCAGGAAGGCCTGGTTGAACTCGGCTGGGTACTCCCACAGGCAGGCGTGGCCGCCCCTGGTGGTGGCCCACTGTGATCGGGGGATCTGCTCGTGCAGCCGCCGCGACAGCGAGACAGGGATGAGGATGTCCTGCTCGCCCGCGAGCACCAGCGCGGGGACGGCGAGCTGGCCCAGCCGGGACATGGTGTCGTGCTGCTGGATCACCGCGAGCTGGGCGAGGTAGGCGTGGAGCGGCTGGTCCATGTAGGCCATCGCGGTCTCGAACTCCGCCAGCTCCTCGCCACGCTGCTCGAAGAACGGGACGGTGAACGCCCACAGGGTGACGTCCCGCATCACGTACGGGACGCCGAGGACCGGCGCCAGGCCGGCCCACATGGCGAACATCCGGGAGCAGAACGGCCCCGGCGCCGCGTAGGTGCACGCGAACGTGGCCGAGCGGAGGTCGGCGCCGTAGGCCAGCGCGTACTCCTGGGCGATCATGCCGCCCATGGAGACGCCCATCAGGTGGAAACCGGTTATGCCGAGCGAATCGGCCAGCGCCTTGGCGTCGTCGGCGAGCATCCGGCTGGAGTACGGCCCGGCCGGCTTGGAGCTCGCGCCGATGCCCCTGTTGTCGAACCTCAGCACCCGGTACCCAGCGGCCAGGAGGTCCTCGATCTGGAGCACCCATGTCTCCAGGTCATCGGCCAGGCCGTTGATGAGGACGATCGTCTCCGGGCCGTCGCCCTCCAGCTTGTAGTTCACGTCGATGTCATTGACCCTGGCTACCGGCATCGGCTTCCCTTCCAGATCGGACCCGGATTCGGGCGTGCAGCTCCCTGAGCAGGTCCCCGGTCAGTGAGAAGTGCCGGGCGGCGAGGCTGGCCGCCCGCGCGGGATCGCCAGCGACCACGGCCCGCGCCAGCTCGGGATGCTGGCGCAGCGCGCGCCGCCGGACCTCCGGGCTGTACGGTTCGGCGTCGAAGCCCAGGCTCACCTCGCGCCGGATGCGCGCGCTCAGCTCCACCAGCCGGGTGTTGTGCGCCGCCCGCGCGATCGCCTGGTGCAGCGCGGCGTCGGCCAGCCGCGAGGCATCCCGGTCGGCGGCGCGTGCGTAGTCCGCGACGGCCGCGCGGATCGCCGCGATGTCACCGGCGTCGCGCCGCACGGCCGCGGTCCGCGCGATCAGCTGCTCGACCAGCTGCCGGAAGTCGAGGACCTCGGTGAGCTCCTCCCAGGCGGGCAGCAGCGTGCGGCGGATCATCTCGTCGGAGTCGGCGCCCTGGCCGGTCTGGACGAACGTTCCCCCGCCGCGCCCCCGGCGGGCGGTGACATAGCCGGCCGCCTGCAGGCGCTGCAGCGCCTCCCGCACCGTCGTCCGGCTGACCTCCAGCATGGCCGCCAGGTCCCGTTCGGCGGGCAGCCGCTGGCCGGGGACGAACTCGCCGAGCGCGATGGCCGTGACGAGACGCTCGGCGATCCGCTCCCCCGCGGTCCGCAGCGTGAGCGGGGCCAGCAGCGCGCCGAACGGCTCCCCCGCGCCCGTGTCAGCCGCCATCGCCGCCTCCGGCGGCAAAGAAGCGGGCGATGAACCTCGCCAGGGTCTGCGCCCCGCGCACGATGCTGGCCAGCTCGACCGCCTCGTCGGCGGCGTGGATGTTGCGCGCCACCGGGCCGTACGCCAGGGCGGGGACGCCGAACTGGTTGAGGTAGAACCTGGCGTCGGTGGTGCTGCCGATCGCCATCCGCCTGGGCGGCCCGCCGTGGGCGCTGGCGTGGGCGTCCGCCATCGCGTTCGCCAGCGGGTGGTCGCTGGGGAGCAGGTAGCCCTCGGCCCGGAAGCCGGTCTGGCGCAGCTGGGGCGGGTGGCAGGCCAGCCAGGCATCGCCGGCCGCCGCCCGGGCGACCGCGGCCTCGACGCGGCCGAACGCCTCGTCCGCGGTCCAGCCGCGGGGGAAGCCGACCCGCACCCGCAGCCGGGCCCGGGCAGGCACGCTCGACGCCCAGTCCCCGGCGGTGATCACGCCGACGTTGATGTTGTAGGGCCGGGCGACCTCGCGGAAGGCGGGGTCGCTGGCACCGGTGTTGATCTCCTCCTCCAGGCCCGCCAGCGCCCGCAGGATCAGCGGCACCCGGTGTACCGGGTTGACCGCGCGGTCGGCCGCCTCGGCGTGCGCGCCAGCCCCCTCGATCTCTATCTCGGTCCACAGCACGCCCACGCCGCCGAGCAGCAGGCCCAGGCCGGTCGGCTCGAGCACCACGACGGCGTCACCGAGCACGCCCGCGTGGCAGGCGGCCAGCGTCCCGTTGCCGGTGCACTCCTCCTCGATCACGGACAGGAAGCCCAGCTCGCCGGTGAGGGCGCCCGGCATGGCACGGCGGAGCGCCGCGACGGCGAGCAGGCCCATCGCGAAGCCGCCCTTCATGTCGCCCGCGCCACGGCCCCGCATCCAGCCGCCGGATGTGGCCGCCGCGAACGGGTCGCCCGGCCACACGGCCGCCTCGGCCGGGACCACATCTACGTGGCCGTTCAGCAGCAGCGACGGCGATCCGCCCCGGCCCAGGCGGCCCAGCACGTTGGCCCGGCCCGCATAGGGGGCCTGTGCCACGCCCGCGCCGGCCCGGGCCGGCGTCTCCGGTGGTACCGGCACGTCGGCGACATCGAAGCCGAGCCTGGCCAGTTCGCCGGCGACGATGCGCTGGGCCACGGCCTCCTCGCCGACCGTGCTCCGGGCGCCGATGAGCCGCTCCAGGAACGAGAACGCGTCCCCCGCCCCGGCCCGGATCGCGTCGTCGACCGCCTCGAAGCCGGACGGCACGATCCCCATCGCCGCACTCCTGGTCTAAAGGACCGATCTTCAGACCATATTGAAAAACCAGCGGCCCACCGTCAAGACCCCTGGGTCTGGCCAGCGGGCTCCGGCTACCGTGGCCCCTGGCCGGCCCCGCCGGCCCCGCCGGCCCCACTGGCCCTGCCGACCCCGCCGGCCTCACTGGCCCCGCTGGCCCGGCCAGCCTGGACCGCGGCCGGCGCTAACTTCACGCTCTCCAGGAAAGCCGCCCAGGCCTGACGGGTGAAGACAAGCCCCGGGCCGGCCGGGTTCTTGGAATCGCGGACCGCAACGGTCCCGGCCACCGATGCCACCTCGACGCACTGGCCGTTGGCGCTGCTGTGGCTGCTCTTGTGCCACCGCAACGGGGGCAGGTCCGCCTCGCGCATGCCGCACCTCCTGCGGGCTCACATCTGCGCAACGAGTCCGGTTATCAGCGCTCCCGAAGCATCGGGGCTTTCCGCTACTGCGCGTAGATGCTCGAACACAAGTCTATACCGGCTGACGTCGCTCTCCTCTTCCAGGAAAAGCTCGCCGGCCATGCTGTCGATGTAGACGACATCCGCGATGGTCGCGTCCGCGAACTGCATGAACACAAAGGAACCGGGCATGCCCGCATGGGCGCCGGCGCCGAACGGTATGACCTGCAGCGTGACCTGGGGCAGCTCGGCGGCCGCCAGCAGGTACCGGAGCTGGCCGCACATCACGTCCTGGCCGCCGACCTGGCGCCGCAGCGCGGCCTCGTCGACGATCACCCAGAGCTCGAGCGGGCTGTCGCCGCGCAGCACATCCTGCCGTTCCATGCGGACCTGGACCCGCCGCTCGATCTCGTCGCGGCCGGCCGAGGGGAGCCCGCCGCGGATCACGGCCCGGGCGTAGTCCTCGGTCTGCAGCAGCCCGGGCACGAACAGCGACTCGTAGTTCCAGACGCCGCGCGCCTCTCCCTCGAAACCGATGTAGGTGGTGTACTGCTCGGGCAGCACGGACTGGTAGGCGTGCAGCCAGCCACGCTGGCGCGCGTCACGAAGCAGGGCGGTCAGTTCGTCCTGATGCGCCTCCTCGACCCCGTACAGGTCGAGTAAGGTACGGAGCGTTCTGGTCTGGGGCCTCACCCGGGCGTGCTCGATGCGGTAGAGGGTGGCCACGTTGATCCCGGTGCGCTCGACGATCTCGTCCCGTGTTAACCCGGACGACGTGCGCAGAGACCGCAGCTCCGCCGCCAGGCGGCGGAGCCGGACGGTCGGTGTCTGGCGATCGCCTGGCATCGTCTTGCTTCCTAAGTTAGTTCCAGATGCGAATGCATCATTGCATGTTCGCCCTAACCAGGGCACTGTTGGCTGAGACACCGTTGCACACGGCCCTTCCCGGAGGCGCAGGATTCAACAGGCCGGCCGGCTGCGGACCATCCCCGCGGCACTGGACGAGGAGGACCTGCCACTGATGGCGACGGCAGAAGGAGTCGGCGCTTCTGCGGCGTATGCCCTCGACCCTGAGCAGGCACCGCACACGTACCTGGAGCTCGGGGCGCTGCCGACTGCCGTGCCCTGCGCCCGGCTGCACGTCAAGCACGTGCTGCGGGAGTGGCAGATGGACGAGCTCGCCGACACCGTGGAGCTGGTGGTCGCCGAGCTGGTCACCAACGCGATGCAGGCGTCGGCGGGCCTGACGGGCAGCCAGTTCGCCGGGCGCTGGGCGCCCGGGCTGCCGCCGGTGCGGCTGTGGCTCGCCTCCGACGGCCAGCACGCCGTGATCCAGGTCTGGGATGCCAGCGACCGGCAGCCGGTACGGGAGACCGTCCCGCTCGATGCCGAGACGGGGCGGGGCCTGCTGATCGTGGAGTCCCTCGCCGACGAGTGGGGCTCCTACACGCCGGAGGCCTCCAGCGGCAAGGTGGTCTGGGCGGTGATCAGCGACGGCCAGTCGTGACCGGCCGTCAGCCCGCGGGGGCGCTGAAACTCACCGTGACCCGGCCGAACCCCAGTGAGTGCAGCATGCTGGTGAGCATGCTGCGGGTGTTCGTCTCCGCCTGCGCCCGCAGCGGGCTCTGGCTGGCCGCGGCCTGGATCTTCTGCTGCGCCGCGATGTAGACCTGCTGCTGGCTGTTCGGGTTGCCGGAGAAGAAGTTGGCGACCCGGTTCAGCAGCCCCTGCTGCTGCGCGAAGACATAGGACCGGCGGACGTCGAGCGCGGCCGGCTCGAGCTGCGGGGCCGGGAGCTGGACCCGGACCGCGGTCCGGCCCGGTGAGACCCGGATGTCGTTGCCGCCCAGCCCGGAGAAGTCGACGAAGGCGATGACGGTGCCCTGGCCGATGAACAGCGTGTCGGTGCCCTCGATGAACGACGGCAGGTATCGCGTCTTCCTGGACAGGTCCACCACCACCTGGAACGACCCGCTCGCCGCCTCGTAGCGGCTCAGCGACGTGATCGACTTGAGCACGGCCGGCTCGCTGCGGATGCTGGTCGACTCGGCGAACGGGTTCCGCAGCTGTGGCAGCAGGTGGACCGCGGACAGCACGAGCGCCCCTGCGACGACCAGCGCCACCGCCACCGCCAGCCCTGCCAGCCAGCCCAGCGGCCGCCGGGTGGGGCGCCCGCCCCCGGGACCGTCCTGCGGCCCGCTCATCCCAGATCACTCCCCCCCGCCGCGCGGGCGCGCGCACGCGGCCCACGCTGGACGACTACCCTGATCGCCCGGCTCCATGCGGCGGCGCGGGCCCGCGCCGCCGGTCCCGTTACCCGGTGTGACGGTTCAGGAACGCCAGCGTCCGGCTGTTGAACTCATCGACGTTCTCGTAGATCGGGGCGTGTGCGCAGTCCTCGAAGATGGTGACCTCGGAGTGCTTGATCCCCTCGGTGAGCGGCCCGGCGAACCGGGTCGACGTCACGGCGTCGTGGCGGCCGAACGTGATGAGGGTCGGCGCGTGGATCATCGTGAGCGCGTCGTGGGCGTCATGGGCCAGCACCGCCCCTGACTGGCGCAGGAAGGCGTCCACCGGCGGCATCGGGCGGCCACGAACGAACTCGGCCAGCGAGTCGATGTACTCGGGCCGCTTGGCGTAGAGCTCGGGGGTGAAGCACCAGGGGAAGATCCCCTGGATCACCATGTCGGTGACGCTGCCCAGCGCCGGTGCCATGGTGCGCCACGTCTCCACCACCACCCGCAGGAACGGGTCGGTGCGGTCCCAGGCGCTGTGCAGGGACAGCGACTTCACCCGGGCGGGGTGCTTGGCGGCCAGCCACATACCGACCGCCGCACCGAGGGACAGCCCCCCGACGTGAGCGCGTTCCACGCCGGCCGCCTGCATGAACGCGGCGATGTCCTCGGCGAGTAGCTCGGTGGTGTAGGTACCGTCCGGCTTGCCGCTCAGGCCCGCCCCGCGCAGGTCCACCGTGAAGCACTGGAAGTGCTTGGCGTACTCCGCCACCTGGAACGCGTAACATGCCTGATCGGCGGCGAGGTAGGGGATGAGCACCAGCGGCTCCCCCTCGCCCTGCACCTCGTAGTAGATGTCGATGCCGTTCGCGTGGACGGTGGGCATGGGGATCCTCCGCTCGACCTGGGTCGCCGCCTGTCTGCCAGCGATCTTTCCGCGATCCGCTGGTGCCCACTATGGGGCCCGGACTCCGGAACTGGCTAGGGCCCTGGCTACTGGCGGCCCGTCCACTGCGGTCCGGTCGCCCGCCAGCGGGCATCCCAGGCGGCGAGCCGCCGCCGGTCCACCAGCCACCGCACCAGCAGCCCGAGCACGACGAGCACGGCCGCGACGGCGACGGTTGCCAGCGACGCCGCCAGGGCGATCTCCTCGCCCACATCGCCGGGCTGCAGCGGGACAGCGGTCAGCTCCCCGGTGCCGTTGGCCCATACCAGCACCGTGCTGCCTGCCTTGGCCCCGGTGGGGGCGTAGATCTGCCCGGTGCGCGACGTCCCGTCCGGCGCCTTCCACCGCGCTGGCACCAGGGATTCCAGCGCTGCCTGGAACATGGGAGGTGCCTCCGATGGCGCGTTCTTGAGCAGGACCGCGGGTACCTCATGCCAGGTCGCCTGGGCGTGCTGGATGCGCTCGCCGGTAACCGCCGCCGCGTGGCCGGCCGCGACCGCGGCCAGCGGGGCACCGCAGAGGAAGGCGGCGATCAGCACCGCCATCACGGCGGCCTCCACCCGGTCGGCGGTACGCCGCAGCGGATTGCGGTCCGGGCGCCACAGGCGCACCAGCCCCGGCAGCCGGCCCCCCCTCGTCCTCCGTCGCCGCATCGTGGTTCCCTTCCGGCTGTCTGGGCCCGGCACCGGCCCAGCAGGCAAGCTGGCCTCCCGCCGCCACCCCAGCCCCCCGATAGAAGCTCCCCGGTCCGGTCAGTCTATGGGCCCGGCTGAGCTGGCGTGCCTGCTCACCCGCCCCGGGCAGGGCCTGGGCCGGCGCCCAAAAAACTGGCCCGGCGGTCCTGGCGTCACACCCGCCACTCAAGCATGCTGGTAGCCATGCAAACCCAGGAGCCTTCGCTTCAGTCACCAGCGGCCACCGCCATAGCCAGGTCGTGGCAGGTGAGCCTGTTCATGGGGATCGTGACGCTGATACTGGGGATCATCGTCGCCGCCCACCCGACGGGCTCGCTCAACGTCATCGCCGTCCTGCTCGGCATCCTCATGATCATCTCCGGGATCTTCCACCTGATCCGGGTGTTCGACCCGGCGGAGCCGCACCGGATCTGGCTCGGCATCGCCGGCCTGCTGTTCATCGTGGTGGGGGTGATCCTGATCCGGCACCTGGACCTGACCAGGGCGGTCATCGGCCTGTTCATCGGGATCACGTGGATCATCCAGGGCGTGGTCGCGCTGATCGCCGGCCTGTCGGGCGGCTCCCGCGAGGGCCGGGGCTGGTGGATCGCCTTCGGCGTGATCAGCATCATCGCCGGGATCGTGGTGACCGCCACCCCGCTCAACTCGCTCACCGTGCTGGCCGTCCTGTTCGGCATCTGGTTCATCGTGATGGGCGCGTTCGAGATCATCGGGGCGTTCATCTTCCGGCACGCGCTGCGCGACGAGGGCCCGCCAGCCAGCTGACCCACGGGGCCCGGGCAGCGCGCGGCCGCGGCCGGGCCGGGCGCCCGGATCAGCGCGGCCCGGTGGCGCCGCCCTGCGCCTCGCGCAGCTGACGGGCGATCCGCGGCACGGCCTCGCCGATCGGGTCGCGGATGACCTCGGCCGCCACCGCGTCGTAGGGGGTGGGGTCACGGTTGACGATGACCAGGGCGGCGCCCGCGGCGGCGGCGAGCCCACACAGCGAGGCGGCCGGCTCCACCGTCAGCGTGCTGCCGACCGCCAGGAACACCTCGCAGCTGGCCGCCGCCTGCCCGGCCCGCGCGAACATCTCCGGGTCGAGCGGCTGGCCGAACATGACGGTCGCGGATTTCAGGATCCCCCCGCACCTGGCGCACGCCGGGTCGTCATCGCCGGCCTCGACCCGGGCGAGGGCGCTGGCCATCGGGGACCGGTCGCCGCAGGACACGCACACCACGCTGAACATGGTCCCGTGCAGCTCGATCACCCGGCCCGCGGGTGTGCCCGCCTTCTGGTGCAGGCCGTCGATGTTCTGCGTGATCACCGAGGTGACCAGCCCGGAAGTGGCGAGCTCCGCCAGCGCCGTGTGCGCGCGGTTGGGCTCGGCGCGCCAGGCAGGGTGGTCACGGCGGGCCAGCCAGGACCGGCGCCGCACCGCGGGGTCGCTGACATAGGCCTGGTAGGTGGACAGCCTCTCGGCGCCCGGGTTCTGCGTCCACACGCCCCGCGGCCCGCGGAAGTCCGGGATGCCGGAATCGGTGGAGATCCCGGCCCCGGTCAGCACCGCGACCGCCCGGACGCCGCGCGCCCACGGCGGCACGCCAGCGGCTCGTTCAGCATGCCCGGCACGGCCCACCCTGCGATCCTCGGCCAGCACGCGGCCACCACGCAAACCAGCATGCTCCCTTGCGCAATCTAGTTTGCTATGCAAATCTCTTTCAGTACGCAACGAGCTGCGCCCGCGCCCGCCCGCTCCGGCGGCGGGGCCTGGCGGAAGGGACCGTGCCGTGGCCGGTGATCAGGGCTCCCCGGGCCCGCCGCCCGAGCGCCCGGCGCCCGGGGGCGGCCGCGGCAGCCGCCCACCCGCCGCGGCGGGGGCCAGCCCGGCGGGCGAGCCCGGCCTGCTGCTCGCCGACCTGGCCCGGCTGCGCCGCCAGACCCGGACGGCCCGGCACGCCTACTGGTTCCCGCTGATCCTGTTCGGCGTGCTCACCTGCGGCGCCGCACCGCTGTATGTGGCGGCCGCCGCGCCGCCGCCAGCATCGGGCGCCTACGCCGTCCGCTCCGGGCCTGTCCTGCTCGGCGGCACGCCCTTCGGCACGAGCACCTTCTACATCGGCTGGTACTGGGCGGTCGCGCTCGTCGGTGGCTATCTGCTCACGCTGGTGTGGTACCGGCGGCACGCAGGCCGGGTGGGCGTGCGGACACCCGCCCGGGGCTACCTGATCACCGGCGTGGTGCTGACGGTGCTGGCCCTGGCCATCCCGCCGCTGACCGGCTGGCTGCATGTCCTGAGCCTGGTGTGGCTGCCGTTCGGGGACGTGTGGATCAGGGGGACGCTCGCCTTCCTGATCATCGCGATCGGCCTGTGGGTGCTCGCCTGGGCCGAGCGCAGCCGGGTGCTGGCCGTCATCGCGCTCGTCTATACCGGCGCGGCCCTGCTGTCCAGCCTGTACAACGTCGAGAACGTCGTGTTCCGGCTCGGCTGGAACCCCGGCCGGAGCGCCTTCGCCTGGCAGCTGACGGCCCTGCCGAACGTGCTGCTTCCCGCCGCCGTCCTGCTGGTGGCCGGGTGCGGTGCGTTCCTCGCGCAGCGCAGGCAGGGCAGGACGTGACCGGTCATCCGACCAACGGGCTCGACGACACCGTCCACCAGCGGCACCGGCTCGGCATCCTCACCATCACCGCCGAAGCGCGGGCCGAGTTCGGCTACCTGCGCGACACGCTCGGCCTCACCCCCGGCAACCTGTCGCGGCACCTGACCGTGCTGGAGGAGGCAGGCCTGGTCCAGGTCGACAAGGGCTACGAGGGACGCCGCCCGCGCACCTGGGTGCGGATCACCGGCAAGGGGCGGGCCGCGCTCGCCGCCGAGCTCGCCGCCCTGACCGAGCTGGTCCGCCGCCACCACGGCTCCCCGGCTCAGCAGCCCGGCTTGACCCCCGCGCCGGGCAGTTAGCCTGCGTCTCCAGGCATGGAGTCTTGCACCCATGCCTTCGCCGGTGCCTTGGCCACCGCTCCTGTCGACAGTGCTCCATCGCCTGTCGACAGTGCTCCATCGCCCATGGGCGTGAAGCGCCCGCTACCAGGAGACGTGCGTGGGTCGGCAGTAGTAGTGACCTGGGGTGAAACGCGGGTAGTACCAGAAGCGCTGGCCGACAGGCGTCGGCTCGTACCATTTGCGCGCCCTCTCGTATGCGCGCATTGCCCGAGAAAGCCCTCCGTGTGTATGGGCATTGGTTAGAGAAATTACCGTCAAGGGACAACGTTGTATGCTCACAGATATCTCTATGAGAGATTGCCCTTTCGACAAGAATGAGGTGAGCGATGAGGTTCCGTCGTAGTTTGCGCACGCTGGAAGCTGTGGCGGCGGGTTGTATAGCCAAGGAACTAGTGGAGGATACTGTGCAGGTTGATCGATAAGCCTGGGTTGGCAGACAGATCGGCCCACTACATTGCCGGCGGAGAGATAGACAATCCTCCGGCTGTTGGCAGACAGCATAGTAAACCATCCGCCATCGGATGACAGAATGTAACCATAATAAATGCGGTTAGTACTTAGCTCGATCTTTTCCGCGGGCAGCCACATCGCATGTGCGGCCTCAGTGTAGTAATTGCGATATTGCGGAACTGGATATATATAGCGCACGTACGGAAAAAGAGCAATGGTGGCAATTAGAGCCACCGCGACGCTCAGCAGCCAGGAATAGCCTTCGAGCTGCCCATCAACGCTCCATGGGTACGCCAGGCAAATGAATACGATGGCGAGAACGATTAGGGCCATCATTATCTGAGGCCCAGAGAATCCGTAACTTCCCGAGTAGGCCTGGAGGACCATGCGGTGCTCGCTGGCACCTGCCGACTGTAGGGGCTGTGACAGCAACGTGTCAGGTAGTGCAAACAGGAGCGCAGCTGCTACCGCCAAAGCTACGACCGCGCTCAGCGCTTCAAGCAAGCTCCGGTTATAAATCCAGAGCAAGACAAGAATCACGAGCACAATAATAATGATTGCTCGCCGGTTATCGGCGATCATGATGACCAGGTTGTACCAGTCTGCCTGCACGAGGTTAAGCGCGTCAGTTAGCGTTATCGAGGTTGGGGTGATAAATGCGGCGAACGCGAAGGCCAATATGCTGAGGAGAAAATGTCTTGTAAGTAGCAGGAGCAAAGCGAAGTAAGGCATGAATACGGGCACTAGGGGGATCACTGTACCCAGCAAAGTGTTGAGGAATCCTCCAGATGAGGCGATCGTAACGGCTGTTGTAGTATTAAAGTTCGCTACGATGATTAGTCTAGCTGCCGAGATAAGTAGCACGCCAATAGGGGAGAGAATCAAGGCTATTGATCGTCTGGTAGTCATCGTTGACTGTTGAGGTCGTTAGCCTTGGCTAACCGAGCTGACCCACGGGAGATTGCCTGAACTATCAACCGGTCTAGCGAAGTTATCCGATATGCCAGCATAGACCATGATGCGCTCCCCCAAATCATCTCTCATATATCGTAGCCATACAAGCAGAAATCTTGACTCGGGAGACCCGATGTTACATCGCGGGATCCCGCACTTTAGATATGTGTAAGACGCTTAAGCTATCTTGAAGGTATGACAGGGCAAACGTTGCGATACGGTAACGGGGTGTGCTCACGCATGGCTCTTTTTGCATGACGTGTCGTCTACCGGCGATCTGACAGCCAAGCCTCGATCTTGGTGCGAAGCTGCCGAGTGAGCGGTGACCACCGACCTGCGACGCAGCAGGACCGCCTGCCAGCCTGTGTCTTGTCACTCGTGGTCTGTGATCTTGTCCTGGATGATCATGAGACGAAGTTGACGGCTCCCACTGGCACGACCTCAGTCATGACCGCGAACCGAAATTGTCAGCTGGCTGCCCGCCCGCCTCTGGCATCCGTTGCGGGGCGGTATCGGTTCGGCCACGAATCATGACGGGTCTTGCCTGGCGCGCCGACCTGCCCTTGAATTGGGGTTCACAAAGTGGCTATGTCGGCATTGTGAGCAGGGCAAGCGCGATGAATGATGGTTCATCGGCTGGAGCGGCGGCGCCCCCGGCCGGCCGGGATGCGGACGTGCTGGAGGTCCGCGACGTCACGGTGCGGTTCGGCGGTCTTACCGCCCTGGACACGGTCTCGCTCACCGCCGCGCCGCGCCAGGTTACCGGGATCATCGGCCCGAACGGGGCCGGCAAGACCACGCTGCTGAACGTGCTCTGCGGCTTCGTCCGGCCCGACGCCGGGGGGCTGAGTCTCGGCGGGACCTCCCTCACCGGGCTGCCGCCGCACCGGCTCGCCTCCCTGGGGATCGCCCGGACGCTGCAGGGTGTCGGCCTGTTCCGGGGCCTCACCGTGCTGGAGAACGTCATGGCCGGCGCCAGCTACCATGCCCGGGCCGGGTTCCTGCCCGCGCTGCTCGGCCTCGTCCGCTCCGACCGCGACGAGCGGGCGCTGCGGGAGCGGTCGCTGGCGGCGCTCGACCGGGTAGGCGTGGCCGGCGAGGCCGGCCGTCTGCCCGACCAGCTCGCCTACGGCCTGCGCAAACGGGTCGCGCTCGCCCGCGCGCTCGTCACCGGGCCCCGGGTGCTGCTGCTGGACGAGCCCGCCAGCGGCCTGTCCGAGGCCGAGCTTCCCGAGCTGGGTGACCTGATCACCGAGCTCGCGGAGGACGCCTCGGTGGTGGTGGTCGAGCACCGGATGGACCTGATGATGTCGGTCTGCCAGGCCATCGCCGTGCTCGACTTCGGCAGGCTCATCGCGCACGGGACCCCAGCGGAGGTGCAGGCCGACCCGGCGGTCACCGCCGCCTACCTCGGCACCGAAGCCGACGGCGAAGGAGAAGGCGAAGCCGACGGCGGAGGCGGGGACGGCGGTGAGCCGGCCAATGGCTGACCAGGCCCTGCTCGCGGTCGAGGATGTCGTGGCGGGCTACGGCGGCGTCCTCGCCCTGCGTGGCGTCTCCCTGTCCGTGCGGCCGGCCACGATCACCGCCGTCCTGGGCGCGAACGGCGCGGGCAAGACGACCCTGCTCACGACGATCTCGGGTTTTATCCGGCCGCGGCAGGGCCGGATCACCCTGGCCGGCGCCGACCTGACCCGCCGCCGGCCGGAGGAGATCGCGCGCGCCGGCCTGGCCCACGTCCCGGAGGGGCAGGGCGTGATCACGGAGCTGACCGTGGAGGAGAACCTGCGGCTCGGCGCCCTGTGGCGGCACGGCTCCGCGGGCCGGTCGGAGGCGCTGGCAGACGCCTGCCAGCGCTTCCCACTGCTGGCCGCGGCGCTAAACCGCAGCGCGGGCACGCTGTCCGGCGGGGAGCGGCAGATCCTGGTGATCGCCCGCGCGCTGATGGCCAGGCCCCGGGTGCTGCTGCTCGACGAGCCGTCGCTGGGCCTGGCGCCGAAGATCGTGGCCCAGATCATGAGCCTGATCCGGCGGCTGCGCGACGAGAACGGGCTGGCCGTGCTGCTGGTCGAGCAGAACGCCCGCAGCGCACTCAACATCGCCGACCGGGGGGTCGTGCTCAACCTCGGCCGGGTGGTCGCCGCCGAGGACGCGCCGGTGCTCGCCGCCGATGTCGGTCTCCGCAAGCACTACCTCGGGTTCTAGGCATCGGGAAGGGAGGTCGCCCAAGGTGCGGGAGTTCATCCAGTTCACGCTCGGCGGCATCAGCTTCGGCATGGTCTATGCGGCGATCGCGCTCTCCCTGGTGCTGATCTGGCGCGGTACCCGCATCCTCAACTACTCCCAGGGCGCCATGGCGATGTTCACCACCTACATCGCCTTCACCGTCATCGGCCACACCGGCTCCTACTGGGCCGGGTTCGCCGCCGCGCTGGCCGCCGGTCTGGTGCTCGGCGCGCTGATCGAGCGGACCGTCATCCGCCCGGTGGAGAACAAGCCGCCGCTCAACGCGGTGGTGATAACGATCGGCCTGCTGGTGTTCCTGGAGGGGCTGGCCGGCATCATCTACGGCGGCCAGTACCGTTCCTTCCCGGCCGCTTTCTCCATCACCGGCCTGCGCGCGGGATCGCTCGCGCTCGGGATCTCGCGCAACGACGTCTTCGTGGCCTGCGCCGTGCTCGCCGCCGCGCTCGGCCTCGCCGTGCTGTTCCGCTACACCTCGGCCGGGCTGCGGCTGCGGGCGGCCGCCTTCAACGCCTATGCGGCGCGGCTGCTCGGCGTCCGGGTCGGGCGGGTCCTCACCCTGGGCTGGGCGCTCGCGGGGCTGATCGGCGCGCTGGCCGGGGTGCTGGTCTCGCCCGACACGTTCCTGTACCCCGCCAGCATGGACTCGATCTTCGTGCTCGGTTTCACGGCGGCGGTGATCGGCGGGCTCGACAGCCCGGTCGGCGCGGTCGTGGGCGGCCTGATCCTCGGCGTCGCGCTCAACTACGTCGGCGGCTATCTCGGCTCCAACCTGGTGCCGATCTTCGGGCTCGCCGCGCTGATCGTGATCCTGATGTTCCGCCCCTCGGGCCTGTTCGCCGCCAGCACCAGTCGGCAGGTGTGACGATGACGCTGGCCCGCCACGCCGGGGCCGCGATCATCGCGGCGGTGGTTATCTGGGTGCTGACGGTTCAGCTGAGCTCGTTCCGCGACTACCAGATCGCCGACATCGCCGTCTATCTGGTCGCCATCGCCGGGCTCACCGTGCTGATCGGGCTGAGCGGCCAGATCTCGCTCGGCAACGGCGCGTTCATGGCCATCGGCGCTTACGCCACGGCCCTGCTGCAGATGCACCTGAACTGGCCGCTGTGGGCGCTGTTCCCGGCCAGCGCGGCTATCGCGGCGGTGGCCGGGGTGGCGGTCGGCGCGGCCGCCGCCCGGCTGCACGGACCCTACCTGGCGGGGGCCACGCTGCTGCTCGCGGTCGCGCTGCCCTCGTTCGCGACCCAGTACCCCGGCGTGTTCGGCGGCGACCAGGGGCTGAGCGTCACCGTCACCGCACCGGCCGCGCTCGGCGTTGACTTCCCGCCGACCCGGTGGCTGGCCTGGGTCAACGCCGCCGCCGCGCTCATCGTCCTGGTCCTGCTGGCCAACCTCGCCCGCAGCCGGATCGGCCGCTCCTGGCGGGCCGTCCGGGACGACGAGGCGGCCGCCGCCCTGGCCGGCCTCAACGTGGCCAGGCTGCGGGTCCTGGCCTTCGTGGTGAGCGCGGCCTGCGCGGGCCTGGCCGGCTCCATGCTCGCCGTCTACTCCTCACAGGTCTCCCCCGGCTCGTTCACCGTCACCCTGTCGATCGCGCTGCTGACCGGGGCGGTGATCGGCGGACTCGGCAGCCTGGCCGGGGCGCTATGGGGCAGCCTCGTGATCGTCGTGGTGCCGACCTACGTGATGGACGTGGCCACCAGCCACGGCCTGTCCAGCACGGTCGCCGCCAACATCCCGGTCGCGGCGTACGGGGTGGTCCTCATCGCCGTGATGCTCCTGTTCCCCGCCGGAATCCAGGGGGGGCTGCGCCGGTTCTTCGGGCTCACCCCGCCAACCGACGCGGGCCCGTTTGCCCGCCTCAATTCCTTGCGCCGGCGTCCGCCGGCCAGCGAACACCAGGAAGAAGGCACTACATGAACAAATCACAGCGGGTGCGCCCGCTCGCCATCGCCGCCGCCGCGGTCACCGCCGCGATGATAGCGGCCGGCTGCAGCAGCGGTTCCTCCTCGTCGTCGTCCTCCGGCGCGGCCACCGCCTCCGCCCCGGGTATCACGGCGACCCAGATCCTCATCGGCAGCCACCAGCCGCTCACCGGGCCGGCGGCACCCGGCTACAGCGAGATCGCGCCCGCGGCCAACGCCTACTTCTCCTACGTCAACGCGCACGGGGGCATCTACGGCCGCAAGATCAAGTACACCTACCTCGATGACGCCTACGACCCGTCCAAGACCGTGTCCGACGTCCACCAGCTGATCCTCCAGGACAGCGTGTACGCGATCTTCAACGGCCTGGGCACGCCCACCCACCTGGCCGCGGTCAGCTTCATCAACTCCAGCAAGGTGCCCGACGTGTTCGTCGCCTCCGGCTGCGACTGCTGGAACGACCCGTCCAAGTACCCGGAGACGTTCGGCTGGCAGCTCGACTACATCCGCGAGGGCAAGATCCTCGGTGCTTACATCAAGCAGCACTTCGCCGGCAAGAAGATCGGCTACTTCTACCAGAACGACGAGTTCGGCCAGGACGGCGTGAAGGGCCTGGACTACGAGATCCCGCATTCGCAGGTCGTGAGCAGGCAGACCTACGTGCCGACCAACGTCAACGTCGGCCCGGCGGTCGCCGCGCTGAAGGCGTCCGGCGCCCAGGTCGTGGTGTCGTTCTCCATCCCGGCGTTCACCGCCCTGCTCAAGCTGACCAGCCTCAAGCTCGGCTTCAACCCGGCCCTGGTGGTCAGCGACGTGGGCTCGGACCCGATCACCCTGGGCGGGCTGCTGGAGGCCTTCGCCAAGCAGGGCGGCGCGACGGTCAACGGCAACCAGCTCACGCAGGGGATCATCAGCGACGGCTACCTGCCGACCCTCGGTGACACCGGCAACAGCTGGATCGCACTGTTCAAGAAGGTCCACGACACCTACGACGCCAAGGCGCCCTTCGACGGCAACGTCCTGTACGGCGAGGCGGTCGGCTATGCGTTCGTGCAGGCGATGATGAAGGCGGGCAAGAACCCGACCAGGCAAGACCTGGTCAAGGCGCTCAACTCCGGGCTGCCGCAGGGACCGGCGGTGGCGCCCTATGCCTACTCCTCCACCGACCACGCTGGCATCACCGGCGCCTACATCGGCGTGATCAAGAATGGCGCGCTCGTCCAGCAGGGCCCCGTCTACACCACCGACACCAGCCCGACCGGTGCGGTCACCACCTACACCGGGGCGGAGCAGGCGGCGCCCGCCAGCGGGATGCCGTAGCCAGGCGCCCTCGCTAGCGGCCATTATCATGCGGCCAGGCCAGCCAACAGGCGGCAGCCGCGCCGGCCCAGGCCGGCGCGGCTGCCCGGGGCGTGTCCGGGACGGGGGTGAGCGGTGTGACGGCCACGGCGAACCGGCGCGCCGCCGCGAGCCCTGAGCTGCCGCCCGCGCAGCGGCTGCTGCAGGCGGCGGAGGAGCTGTTCGGGGAGAGCAGCTACCGGCGGGCGACCGTGGCGGGCATCTGCGCCCGGGCCGGCATCGCCACCGGCAGCTTCTACGCCCATTTCGGCTCCAAGGCGGAGATCTTCGCCGCCGTGGTCCGCCAGATCAACGCCGACCTGCGGCTGGCGATGAGGGAGGCGATCGAGCAGGCCGGGAAGGGCCAGCGGGACCGGGAGCGGGCCGCCTTCCGTGCCTTCTTCGACATGCTCTCGCAGCGGCCGTGGATGGACCGGATCGTGCGCGAGTCGGAGTTCGTCGACCCGGGACTGTTCCGCGAGTACTACGAGCACCTGGCGCGCGGCTACGCCCGCGGGGTACGGGGGGCCCAGCTCGCCCGGGAGGTGGACGCGCGGTACGACCCGGAGGTGATCGCCTACATCTACACCGGGATCGGCAACTTCATCGGCATGCGCTGGGCGGACTGGACCGCTGGCGGCCGCGTCCCCGAGGACGTTCTCGATGACGTGCTGGAGGTGCTGTGCCGTGGCCTGCCGCCAGCGCACGCACCGGACGCCGGCTAGCCATGGCTGACAGATCCGCTTCAGCGGCCAGCGTGGTGCGCCGTCCGCCCGCGGCCGGCTGACGCCACCGCGATCTGCCGCCGGATCGACGGCCGGGGACGGGGCCGTATCGTCGTAGCCATGCCTGACCGGAGCACCCCCTATCGCACCATCCCCGACCTGCTCACCGACGCGGCCCGGCGTGACAGCGACGGCATCTGGATCCGCAGCGATGAGGGCTGCATGAGCTTCGGCGCCGCGCTGGCGCAGACAGCGGCCACCGCCCGGGCCCTGCGTGAGGCCGGTGTGCGTCACGGTGACCTGGTCATGGTCACCCTCCAGACCACCCCGTCCTACCTGCTGTGCTGGCTGGCCCTTGCCTCGATCGGCGCGGTCACCGTGTCCGCTAACCCGCGCAGTTCCCCGGCCGAGCTGGCCGGGCTCGCGCACCAGACCAGCCCTCGTGCCCTCATCACCGATGCCGGCCTCCACCCGCTGATCACCGAGGCGGGCATCACCGGCCTGCCCGGGCCCGGCGTGCTGGACGCCGGTGAGCTGACCGACGGCTGGGCGGGTGCCCGGCCGTCGGATGTGCCGGGCGCGGCGTTTCCCGCGCTGGGCGCCGATGTCAGCCACGAGGACGTGGCGGTGCTCATCCCGACCTCCGGCACCACCGGGAGGTCGAAGCTGGTCATGCAGACCCACCGGGCCTATGCCATGGCAGGTGAGGGCTTCCCGTACTGGATGGAGCTGACCGCCGCCGACCGGCTCATGACCTCGCTGCCGCTGTTCCACATCAACGCGCCCGCCTATTCGGTCATGGGCTCCCTGGCCTGCGGGGCCGGCCTGATCCTGCTGCCCCGCTTCTCCGCCAGCACGTTCCTGGGCTCGGCCCGCAGGCACGGCGCGACCGAGTTCAACGCGATCGGCGCGATGCTGGAGATCCTCATGCGCCAGCCAGCCCGGGCCGGCGACGCGGACACGCCGCTGCGGCTTTGCTACACCGGGCCGGCCCCGGCGCGGGCGAGGCAGGAGGAGATGGAACGCCGGTTCGGCCTGCGCATCGTGGTCGGTTACGCCATGTCAGAGAGCCCGTACGGGCTCATCTGGCCGCACGGTTCCCGTCCCTACGAGACGCTCGGCAGCCTGCGCCAGCATCCACGGCTGGGCGTGATCAACGAGGCGCGGGTGGCCGGCGAGGACGGCGAGGACCTGCCCGCGGGCCAGACCGGCGAGTTGCTGCTGCGCAACCCGGTCATCACCCCGGGCTACTGGGGCATGCCGGAGGAGACGGCCGCGGCGATCACCAGCGACGGCTGGCTGCACACCGGCGACCTGGTCACCGCGGACGAGGCCGGCACGTACACGTTCGTGGCGAGGAAGAAGGAGGTGCTGCGTCGGCGGGGTGAGAACCTCTCCCCCGCCGAGGTGGAGGAGGCGCTCTCCAGCCATCCCACGGTGCTGGAATGCGCTGTGGTCGGGGTCCCCTCGGAGCTGTCCGAGGAGGAGGTGAAGGCGTTCGTGGTCCCCATGCCGGGCGCCCAGCTGGATTTCCCGCAGCTGCGCGCGCACGTGGCGGGGCTGCTCGCGGCCTACAAGGTGCCCCGCTACTGGCAGGCGGTCGACGACCTGCCCCGCACGCCCACCTCCCGGGTGGCCAAGCACCGGCTCCCGTCCGGCCACCCGCCCGGCGAGTACGACGCCGAGGCGGTCTCCTGAGCAGGGCCGTCCGGGACGGCGGCGCCCGGCCCGCCGGGGTTCCTCACCCGGCGGGCCGGTGGCGGCCGCGCTCAGATCCGGTAGAACAGGTTCAGGAAACGCTCGGCCAGCGCCTGATCGCCGCGGGCGTTGCCGCCGTTGATCCGGCCGAACGCGGTGAGCACCATGCCACCGGCGTCGAAATCGATCACGGCCGGCAGGTCGTCGACCTCGCCGGGCTCGTATGCCATGCCCTGGTCGGAGATGCTGACCCGGTAGCTGCCCGCGTTGCGCCCGCTGACGGTGATGCCGATGGTGAACGGGCTGAGGTCGGCGCTGGACCGGATGGTCGACTGCCAGATGATGAACATGAACGGCACCAGCAGGTCAGCCGCGTCGGCGGACAGGGCGTGCGCCCGCCCGATGCCCTCACGGATGTCCCACGAGTGGACCCCGTAGTCCATCAGCTGGCCGCCCGCGTAGACGAAGGCAGGCACCGGCCCCATGTAGGCGTGCGGGACGATGAGGCCGCCCCACTCCTCGGCGGTGAGCGGCTCCAGGATGCCCATGATCTTGTCGAGATCGCCGCGGACGCGGCCCATCATCTCCGCCTGCGGGACGCCACGGAACGCCCGTCCGCCGTCACCGGCCAGCTCGTGCATGACAGGCAGCCCGTGCGCCTCCGCGCTGCCGCCTGCCCGGGCGGTCTCGAAGGACTTGAAGTAACCCTCGGTGGTGTCGACGATGTGCCCGATGATGTCGCGCACCTGCCAGTCCGCGCACGCGGTAGGGGCCTCCCAGGCACCGGGCGCCTCGGCCATCGCGAACATGCGCTCTGCTTCCTCCCTGACGACCCGGAGGATGGTGTCCTTCCCCTCATAGGTCATCGGATTCCACGCGCTCATAGTGGTCCCTCTCCTTGTATGAGCGCCCCGGCCGGCCCGGATGACCAGCGGCGGCGCGCGGGGCCGGTGGCGGTGCCGCCGCAATGGCCATGCACCGCACAGCAGTTCACATCACGAACCTCAGCGCACCACGCGCCCGCATGTCAATGCCTGGGGTCCTTTCGGCGGGGTCAGCGTGCAGATGAGCCAGCTGACGTCAGCTGTTCGAGGTACGGCCAGAATCCGGCTTGGGTGGTCAGGTAGTCGTAGAAGCTGCCTCCGGCTGCGGCGGTTTCGCGTGCTGCCTGGACATAGTCGGCCACCTGGGAGACCGTCGCATCGCTGCCGGCACCGCCGATGACATGCACCGGCAGCAGCGTGAGCTGGCGCGAGAGCAGCACGTTGTCGCGGGTGTACTGGTAGGCGCAGAACTGCGTCTCACCGGCCGCGCAGCGCTGGGCCGGCGTGTACGAGGTCCAGTAGCTCATCGGTGCCACGGCATTCGCGTCCGCGCCGATGGCCGCCCAGGGGAACGTGGCCCACCGGCTCGGGTCGGGCCAGTTCTGCATGAGCACGGGCGGCAGCACGATCGCCATGATCGGGAGCCTGGTCCCCGCCCGGACGCTTGCCAGCTGGGTGGCGACCGCCTGGTTCCATGCGTTCGCATCGGGCACGTTCAGCGGGTATTCGATATCAATGCCGAGCGCGTCGAAGCGTTGCCCGGCCGGGCTGACGTAGGAGGCGATGGCGAGCGTGCGGCGGATGTCACGGTTCAGGTCGGAGTAGTCGGGGACATACCAGCCCACCACCCTGATCCCGGCGGCGTGCGCGGCCGCGAGCCAGGCGGCGACGGCGTCCGGGTAAAGGATGTCGGTGGCGCTGTCGTACCGGGCGGTCCCCAGGTACAGGGTGCGCACGCCGTGGGCCGCCATGTCACTGACCGCGGTCGCCGGGTCCAGCGCCGCATA
Organism: Streptosporangiaceae bacterium; assembly: GCA_035518495.1. Taxonomy (GTDB): domain Bacteria; phylum Actinomycetota; class Actinomycetes; order Streptosporangiales; family Streptosporangiaceae; genus UBA9676. The sequence continues at coordinate 21,813 of DATIXO010000020.1, read as the reverse complement.
GTCGTAGGTATCGACCCAGGCGCCGAGGCCACGGAACGCCACCGCGAGGTCGGCGATCCGGTAACCCACCGTGGCGTAGTCCCCGGCGCTGGTGCCAGCGACGAGCACGAGGGCGGCGTTGCGGCTCACGGCCAGGGCGGAAGCCGCGTCTGTGGCGGGGCCTTGCGGGCCGGCGGGGCCGTCGTAGCGGCCGGCCCACAGCCGGGCGCCGGCGGTGCTGTAGGCGACGGTGGCGTAATCGCCGCCCGTGGCGGTCCCGCCGTCGCTGGAGCCGGTGACGAACACGCCATCATCGGCGGGACTGACCGCGACCGCGGTGGCCTGGTCATCGCGGCTGGCTGGGCCGTTGTAGCGGGCCACCCACACCGGGGTCCCGGTGCCGCCCCGGTAGGCGACCGTGGCGTAGTCCAGCGAGCCGGCTGACCCGCCACCGAGGCTGGACCCGGTCACATACACCCGGCCGCTGGAGCTGACGGCCACCGCGCTGGCGGCGTCAGCGCCGTTGCCTGGGCCGTTGTAACGCGCGGCCCACAGCTGCGCGCCGGTGACGGTGTTATAGGCGACCGTGGCGTAGTCGTTGCCGTGACTGATGCTGTAGCTGAACCCGGTCACCACCACCCTGGCGTCATCCGGGCTGACCGCCAGCGAGCTGGCGCGATCGGTGCGGCTGGAGGGCCCGTTGTAGCGGGCCACCCATACCGGGGCGCCGGTGCCGCCCCGGTAGGCGACCGTGGCGTAGTCGGCCAGCCGGCCGCTCCCGCCGTAGCTGGCCCCGGTGACAAACACCCGGCCGGTCGGGCTCACCGTTACCGCACGTGCCTGGTCCGCGCCGTTGCCTGGGCCGTTGTAACGCCTGGCCCACAGCTGCGCGCCGGTGGCGGTGCTATAGGCGACCGTCGCATAGTCATCGCCGGTGGCGGTGCCGTAGCTCGACCCGGTTACGACCACGATGGCGCTGTCAGGCCTGACGGCGATCGAAGCGGCGCTGTCGGTGCGGCTGGAGGGCCCGTTATAGCGGGCCACCCACAGCCGGGCGCCGGTGGCGCCCTGGTAGGCGACCGTGGCGTAGTCCAGCGAGCCGGCTGACCCGCCACCGAGGCTGGACCCGGTGACAAACACCTGGCCGCTGCGGCTCACCGTTACCGAGGTAGCGACGTCGCGGCCGTTGCCCGGGCCGTTGTAACGCGCGGCCCACAGTTGCGCGCCGGTGACGGTGTCATAGGCCACCGTCGCATAGTCATCACCAGAAGCGGTGCTGTAACTCGACCCGGTTACCACGACCATGGTCCCGTCAGGGCTCACGGCCACCGAGGTGGCACTGTCGCTGGCGCCGTTGTCGTACCGGGCAGCCCACGCCTGCTCGCCGGGGGTGGCCGCCTCGGCGGAGACCGCGGGCGCGGCGGGCGGCCGGACGGGCGCGGCGGCCAGTGCGGTCCCGGCGCTGGAGCTGCCGGCTCCCGCCCACCCCGCCGAGATCACGGTAGTCCCCGCGGCCGCGGCCGCCAGCAGCGCGCGCATGATCGGCCTGCTCATCGAAGAACCCGTCCCTTCCCCTGCCCGGGGCGGCGGACACGGCTGCCAGGCCATCCGCCCGGTGTGCTCACCTTGCGGGGCATGCTGCCGCTCGCCTGACCTGCTTCCGCTCCGCAGGCGGGCGGCCTTCCGCATGACCCCACGCCGCTATGCCCACTGTCCATCGCGCTGTTGCCGCGGGGAAAGGGAAATTGGTCCGCGACCCGATGGCCCAACGTCTGCCAGCCGTCAACTCAGGTGGTGGCCGGCGGCATCGCCTACCGCTGTCGCTGCGATGTGTGCAGAGCCGCAAACGCCGTTGCCAGTGCCAGGAAGCGGCGGTTGTACCGGCAGAGAAGTCGCGCCTCTGCACCAGAAGCCGTATCCTCGACTGCGGCACGATCTGGGGTAGCTCAATCGGCAGAGCATCCGGCTGTTAACCGGGTGGTTGAGAGTTCGAGTCTCTCCCCCAGAGCTCAAAGGGTAGGAGAACAGCGACGCCTGCTTCCTGGCAACCGGTGCGCCTCGGGTGTGACGCGCAGATGACAAGGGCATGGCGTAGGAGTACGCCCACCTATCGCGGGGAAGTCGACCCCCGCAAGTTCACTCGCGGAAGTGGGGTGCCAGATGCGGTACCGAATGGCGTTCATCGCTGGCCTCGGCGTTGGCTTCGTGCTCGGCACCAGGGCCGGCCGGGAGCGTTACGAGCAGATGCGCAAGATGACCCGGAAAGCGGCGGACAGCCCCGCCGTGCAGCAGGCGGCCGGCGCCATCCAGGCACAGGCGGCCGGCCTGGTCAAGACGACCAAGGGCAAGCTGGCCGACCAGGTGCCCAAGATCGCTGATAGCGCTCGCAGCAAGGCAGGATCCGCGCGCAGCAAGGCCGGGTCCGCCCGCAGCAAGGTGGGATCGACCCTGCACGATCATGGCGCCGGGGCCAGGAACACCCACGCGCGGCCAGCGTCCGACGGCAACAGCGGGCGCCGCACACCGGCGCCGGGCTCCCCGGGCGGAACGCCCGGCTGACCTGCCCGCGGCCTGCCGGCCCGGAGACCCGCCGGCTCGCTTGGCAACCTGGCCCATCCAGCCACTGCTGTCATAAGATCACCCCCATGAGTCCGCTCTCCGGGGTACTAACCGAGGCTTGGGCGCTGTACCGCAAGTACGCGACCCACTTCCTGCTGATCTCTTTCGTGGTCTACCTGATCACCGCCATCCTGTTCGCGCTGCTCGCGCTGGCTGGGGTCATCGGCCTGATCTTCGCCGAGATCATCGAAATCGCCGCCGCGTTCCTGCTCCAGGCCGCGCTGGTCAAGGCGGTCCAGGATGTCCGCGACGGCCGGGTCGATCTCGATCTCGGCCAGACCTTCCGGGCCGCCGTCCCCTACATCCTGCCGGTCGCGGGGGCGTCGATCCTGGCCGCCATCGGCATCGGGGTCGGTTTCCTGCTGCTGATCGTGCCCGGCCTCATCCTGCTGACGTTCTGGTCCGTGATCGTGCCTTGCATCGTGATCGGTGAGTCCGGCGCGATGGGCTCGTTCGGCCAGAGCTGGCGGACCGTGCGCGGTCACGCGTGGAACGTGTTCGGCACCCTGATCCTGGTGTTCCTGATCTATCTCGCGTTCAGCATCGTGGTCGGCCTGATCCTGGTGTTCCTGCCGGTGTTCGTGCGCAACTTCGTGAGCACCGTCGTGGTGGGCACGCTGGTCGCGCCGTTCCTGGCGCTGGTGGTCACGCTCATCTACTACCGGCTCACCGCCGCACAAGCTGGCCAGCCGTACGTCGCCACCAGCCCGCAGGGCACCGAGGTCTGGGAACCCCCCTACCCCACCACGGACTCCGGCTCGGCAGGCACTCCCGGCCCGGGACAGGCGGACACCAACATCCCGGGCCCGGCGGCACCGAGCTCGACGGCCCCGTTCCCCCCCGCGCCGGAGCCGACCACGCCCCCGCCGGACGCAGGCCCGCCGCCGCCTCCGCCACCACCGCCGCCGCCGCCTCCGGGCAGCACCCCCTGACCATCTGGATCACCCAGGTAGCGTCGCCGGGCTTCAGCCGGGATCGTCACCGGTGAGCCCGGCGACGCTCTGCGACTGCCGCCCGTGCCAGTCGCGCAGCCACGGCACCGTGCAACGCGGATCGTCGAACGGCTCGCCCGCCGCCAGCAGGTCCAGGTAGCGGGCGTCGGCGTCGAGCCGGCGGCGGTATTCCGCGGCGTCAGCGACGTGCCCGTGCCCGGGAACCAGCCGGCGCACGCCAGGCACCGCCGCGAGCAGGCGCAGGCCGGCCCGGTAATCCCCCAGCGGATCGCCGGCGTCGGTGTCCAGCAGCGGGATCTCGATGTCGGACAGCATGTCGCCCGCCACGAGCACCCCGGCGTCGGGGAGGAACACCGCCCCGTGCCCCGGCGCGTGCCCGTCATGAACGATCACCTGCGCCACCGGCCCGTCCCAGGGGATGGCCCCGGCGCCCCCGGGCAGCGGGACCAGCCGCCCGAACTCCCCCAGATCGTGGCCGGGCGCCGCCTCCCGCACCTGGGCGATCATCTCCTCGCGATGAGCCGCGGCAGCCACCACCGCACCGGGCGCCGCATACCGCGGCACCTCACCCAGCTCGCGACTCCACAGAACGTGATCCCAGTGCGGATGGGTCGCAAAGCCAACCCGCGCCCGCAGCCCCGCGCCCACCAGGTCGGCCGCCAGCGCCGCGACCTCGGCCACCGACACGGCGGGGTCGATAACCAGGCACCCGCCGTCATCGCCCACCACAACCGTGCTGGTCGTCGTGTAAGCATCCGCGGTGGCGACCAGCACCCCCGGGGCGATCTCGCGCAAACGCTGCATCCCGCCTCCTCGCCGTCATCACCCGCGCGGGCCGTCCCGGTTCGGGTGCCCCCGGCCATGAATGTAAAGAAAGTGTCCATAGAAGAGCAGCAAACTTACATCCACGAGCCCCCGGGCCACGGCACCTCTGGCCGGGGCCAGAACCGCTGAGCCCGACCGGTAATCGGCGGTGCGGTTCGGCCGGATCGGCCTTTCTGCTGCCGATCAGGTCGAGCCGGACTGCCGCCCCACCCCAGGGTCGTCTACAGCTACGCGCTCAGCCGAGGTACCCGCGCAGGACCTGAGCCCGGCTGGGGTGACGCAGCTTGGCCAGGGTCTTCGACTCGATCTGGCGGATCCGCTCCCGGGTCACGCCGAACTCCCTGCCCACTTCCTCCAGCGTGCGCGGGTGCCCGTCGGTCAGGCCGAAGCGCAGCTGGATGATCTTCTGCTCCCGCCCGGACAGGCTGTCCAGGATCTGCTCCAGCTGGTCCTGCAACATGATGAACGCGGCGGCCTCCATCGGCACCACCGCGTCCGTGTCCTCGATGAAATCGCCGAGATCGGAGTCTTCCTCGCCGATCGGCGCCTGCAGCGATACCGGCTCCTGGGCGATCCGCTGGATCTCCGCCACCCGGGCGGCGCTCATCCCCATCTCCGCGCCGATCTCGCCGGGCGTCGCCTCCCGCCCGAGGTCCTGGTGGAGCTGGCGCTGGACCCGCGCCATCTTGTTGATCGTCTCCACCATGTGCACCGGGATCCGGATCGTGCGCGCCTGGTCCGCGATCGCCCGGGTGATGGCCTGCCGGATCCACCAGGTCGCGTACGTGGAGAACTTGTAGCCCTTGGTGTAGTCGAACTTCTCCACCGCCCGGATCAGGCCGAGGTTCCCCTCCTGGATCAGGTCGAGGAAACTCAGCCCGCGGCCGATATAGCGCTTGGCGATGGACACCACCAGCCGCAGGTTCGCCTCGATCAGCCGCTGCTTCGCGCGCAGCCCCTCGGCGGCGAGCATGGCGAGCTCAGCCTGCCCGGCGCCGCGGCAGGGCAGCCCCCCCGCCAGCTTCTCGTCCGCGAACAGCCCTGCCTCGATCGCCTTCGCGAGCTCGACCTCGTCCTCGGCGGTGAGCAGCGGCACCCGGCCGATCTCGCGCAGGTAGATCCGCACCAGGTCACTGGTGACCGGGCGCCGGCCTTCGTCGGCCGCCCCGGCTCCCGGCCGGCCTTCAGCCTCCTCCGGTGCGGCGTCAAGGATGTCGACTCCTTCGTCAGAGAGCATCCTGGCCACGCCGTCGATCGCGTGGGCAGGAAGGTCGCTGGCGTCGAGAGCGACGGCGATGTCGGCCAGGGCCACAGCCCCCTGCTCCCTGGCACGGGCGATCAGGTCAGCCATCTGATCCCCGGGCTGCCTTCCGCTGGGGAGTAGCGTGAGGGTCACGATGACAGTGTGCCCGTAGGAGCCCAGGTTAAGCGGGGATTAATTTTGTCACCCTGCCGCCTGTAACGCCGGTGACAGATGCCGCGATGGGCAGCTGCCCACCTGTCAGAGCGTGCCGTTGGCCTTGTCCAGCAGTGCCTTGTGGCGTTGCTCGAGCGCGATCAGGTCGCCGAAGGCCCGGTTGTACTCGGGCTGGTTGTCCAGCGGATTCAGGCGCTGCACCCGCGATTTGAGCCGGACGATGCTCCTGCTGACCAATTGCGCCTCAAGGTGCGCGAGCTGAACGTCGACGTACCGGGCGTCAGCTTCCCCGTCCGCCCGCGACACCCGCAACGGCTCGACCGCCAGCTGGGTCACGAACGCGCGCGCCCGGTCGTCGGGGGCCTTTTCGCGCAACTGGGCCGTCCACGCCTGGGCGTTGCCGGCGCTGCCGGTGCCGCCGCAGTCGGCGATCAGATTCCTGATCACCGCGTGCCGCGGCGCGGTGAAGGCGGCCGGCTCGATGGCGTCGAACGCGGGCCCGCACAGCACCGGCCGCTGGATGGCCAGCTTGAGTGCTTCCCGCTCCACCTGGATCACCGGGTCGCCCGGGTCATAGCGGGGCTCTTCGGGGGCCTGGGCCCCCGCGGGGCCGGGACCGGCGCCGGGGGCCGCCTGCGCCGCGCCCCGCCCGCCGGCCTGCGCGGCCGCGCCCCGCGCCTGGCGCGGGTGGCCGCCGCGCATGTGCTGGCCGATCCGGGCAAGCACGAGCTCCTGGTCGTTCAGGCCCAGCCAGCGGTCAAGGTTGTAGGAATAGACCTTGCGCAGGCCTTCGTCCTTGATGCGCGCGACGAACCGGGCGGCCGCGTCCAGCGCACCCAGGCGGCCCTCGGCGGTGCCCAGGTCGTAGTCGCGGAGCGTATTGCGGATCGAGAACTCGTACAGCGGCACCCGGCTGGCGACCAGGTCGCGCACGGCCGCATCGCCGTGCTTCAGCCGCAGATCGCACGGGTCGAGGCCGTCCCGCTCCACCGCCACGAAGGTCTGGGTGACGAACCGCTCCTCCATGTCGAACGCGCGCAGGGATGCGCGCCGCCCGGCGCTGTCCCCGTCGAAGGTGAAAATGACCTCGCCCCTGAGCCAGTCGGCGTCCATCAGCAGCCGCCGCAGCACCTTGATGTGTCCCTCGCCGAACGAGGTGCCGCTGGTCGCCACCGCGGTCGGCACCCCGGCCAGGTGGCAGGCCATCACATCGGTGTAGCCCTCGACGATGACCGCCTGGCGCCGCTGCGCGATCTCCCGCTTGGCCAGATCCGCCCCGTACAGCACCGAGCTCTTCTTGAACAGCGGGGTCTCGGGCGTGTTGAGGTATTTCGCGCCGTCGTCGTCGGCGGCGAGCTTGCGCGCCCCGAACGCGATCACGTCCCCGGTCAGGTCCCTGATCGGCCACATCAGGCGGCCGCGGAAGCGGTCCACCGGCCCGCGCCTGCCCTGGGCGGCGAGCCCCCCGGCCATCAGCTCGGCGTCGGTGAACCCGCGGCCGCGCAGATGCCGGGTGAGGGCCTCCCACTCCGGAGGCGAGTACCCGGCACCGAACCGCTCGGCATCGGCCAGCTCGAACCCCCGCTCGGCCAGGAACTCGCGCGCCGGGCGGGCGGTAAGCGTGTGCAACCGTTCGGCATAAAAATCAGCCGCCGCCTTGTGGGCCTCGAGCAGCCTGCGCCGCTGGCTCTGCTCCTGGCCGGGGACGTGACCGCCCTGCTCGTACCGGAGCTCGATGCCGGCCCGGGCCGCGAGCCGCTCGACCGCCTCCGGGAACGAGAGGCTGTCGATCTTCTCGACGAACTTGATCACGTCGCCGCCGTCCGCGCACGAGAAGCAGTACCACAGGCCACGGGCCGGGGTGACGTTGAAGGACGGCGTCTTCTCGTCGTGGAATGGGCACAGGCCCTTGAGCGAGCCGCCGCCCGCGTTCCGGAGCTGGAGGTACTCGCCGACCACCTCGTCGATGGGCGAGCGCTCGCGGACGACCGCGATGTCCTCGTCGCGGATCCGCCCTGCCACTCGCGCCCTCCGCCGCTCCAGCCAGCCATCCCCGTCCCGGTGAGTCTAATCCTGGCCACCGCCAGTCCTGGCGGGTTCCGCGCGGCGTGTTGATAGCGTCGCGGCGTGCGGGACCTGCTGGTGCTGTGGGACGTGGATTACACGCTGCTCGACGCGGGCGGCAGCGGCGGGGAGCTCTACCGCGCGGTGTTTCGTGACCTGTTCGGCCGCGACACCGACGAGGTGGCGCCGATGGGCGGGCGCACCGAGCGGGCGATCATCGCCGAGACCCTGTCCATGGCCGGGATCAGCGACCCGGCCCAGCACGTGGACGCGTTCATCGCGGAGCTGGCCCGGCGGGCACCGGAGCTGCGGGCCTTCGTTGCCGCCCACGGGCGGGCCCTGCCCGGGGCGGCGGCGGCACTGGCGGCCGTGGCCGCGCTGCGTCCGCCAGTGGTGCAGTCGGTGCTGACCGGGAACGTGCCCGCCACGGCCAGGGCCAAGCTGGCGGCGCTCGGGCTCGACGCCCACCTCGACCTGGAGGTCGGCGCGTACGGCGACCACCACGAGGTCCGGGCGGAGCTGGTCCACCTGGCCCGCAGCCGTGCCCGTGCCGCCTACGGCGCCGGCTTCAGCGGGGCGGCGACCGTGCTGGTCGGCGACACCCCGCTGGACGTGGCCGCCGCGCTGGCCACCGGGGCGCGGGCGGTCGGTGTCGCCACCGGCGGCCCGGCCGCCGCCGACCTGGCCGCCGCCGGAGCCGACGTGGTCCTGCCCGATCTCACCGACACCTGCGCTGTCCTCACCGCCATCACCGGCCTCGGCCCGGGTCCGTGCTCATGATCGGCCCGGGTCCGTGCTCATGATCGTGGAGACCACGGGAGGGGGGTCGCTGGTGGTCGTGGCGGGGGCGGCGGGCTAGCGCAGCCGGAAGCTGGCGGTGGCGCTGATGTCGCTGGACGAGTCGCCCACCATCGCCTGGTAGGTGCCGGGGAGGAGGACCCAGCCGCCGTCCCAGACCGACAGCGCGGCGGGGCTGAGCGTGAACGACACCTCGGTGCTGGCCCCGGGGGCGAGGTCAACCCTGGCGAAGCCCTTGAGCTGCCGGGGCGGCTCGCCGCTGGCGGCGGGCATGCCGACGTACAGTTCCACCACGTCCGCGCCGGCCCGCTGGCCGGTGTTGGTGACGCGGACGTGCACCACGGCGCCGCGCCCGGCCTGCGCCACCTGGAGGCCGCTGTAGCGGAAGCTCGTATAGGACAGGCCGTAGCCGAACGGGAAGAGCGGGGTCTGCCCCATGGCGTCGTACCAGCGGTAGCCGACGTCGATGCCCTCGGTGTAGCTCACGGTCGGCTGTGGGCCGCTGGCGCTGGGCACGATGGTGCCGGGGAAGTTCACCGACGCGTCCGCCTGCGCGTCCGACGCCGGGAAGGTCATCGGCAGCCGGCCGGACGGGTTGACGTCGCCCCACAGCAGGGCGGCGATCGCGGTGCCGAACTCCTGGCCCGGGTACCACGACTCGATGACACCAGCCACCTTGCCCAGCCACGGCATGAGGACGGCGCTGCCGGTGTTGAGCACCACGACGGTGGGCGGGTTCGCGGCCGCGACCGCCGCGATGAGCTGGTCCTGGTCGCCGGGGATGGCCAGCGTGCTGCGGTCGCTGCCCTCGCCGGTCACGTCATTGACGAAGACCACGGCGACGTCGGAGCTCCTCGCCGCCGCCACCGCCTGGTCCACCATCGCCGGGTCAGGGGCCTGCCAGCCGATGCTCAGCGTGGCCGGCCCGATCGCCTGGATGGCGGCGTACTCGACCGTGATCGGGACCGGCTTGCCCGCGGTGAGGTCCGCGATCCCCTGGGCCAGGGTGGCGAAGTCGGCATAGGCGCTGCTCGCGATCAGCCTGCCGCCGATGAAGACCTTGAACGCGCCGTTGCCCGAGACCGAGAACCGGTACGCGCCCGAGCTGGGCGCGGTCAGGGTGCCGGTCCAGCGCACCGACCAGGCCGCTGGCAGCCCGGGGATGGACGGGGCACCGTTGACCGACGGGACCGGGTCGATCTGGGTCGCCACCGGGGTGCCGCTGAAATCGGTGTTGCCGTAGTACGTGCCGGTCAGGCCGGGGCCGGTCCCGGACGAGGGGGTAAGCGCGCCGCTCGGCAGCGCGGGCAGCGCGACATCGCCGAGGGTGCCTTGGGCGTAGGTGACCTTCACCGCCGGCCCGGCCCGGGCGGTGATGCCCTGCAGCGGGCTGACGAGCCTGGAGGGGATGACCGCGCCAGCGCGGCCGCCCGGCCGCGCTGCTCATGCCCGTCCGCCCGGCGGGCCAGGTGGTCGGCATCGACTTCGGGCACGCTCATGTCGGGGTCGCCGTCGCCGACACCGCCGGGACGGTGCTGGCCGAGCGGCGGCTCGGCGCGGACACCGATCACCGCGCCGACGAGGTGCTCGACGCCTCGGTGCGGCTGGCGGGTGACCTGCTCGGCCAGGCAGGGGTGCCGCGATCCTGGGGCGCGCCCTCGCCGACCTGTGCAACTGCCTCAACCCCGCGGCGGTGATCCTCGGCGGCGAGATCGGGACCGCCGGGCCGCCGCTGGTGGCCGGTGTCCGCGAATCGATCGACCGCTACGCCCAGCCGGCCACCGCCGAGGCGGTGCGGGTCCTGACGGCCGGGCTCGGCGCGCGCTCGGAGCTCATGGGCGCTGTCGCGCTGGCCACCAGCCGGGTGACCCGGCCCCGCTGAACCGGACCGGGCTGGCCGGGGCCGGGCGGCAGCTGGCCGGGCCGGGCGGTGGCTGGCTGACGCCGGGCTACAGCTGCCCGAGCGGAACGTCCGGGTCGGTGAGGCGGGCGGGGTCCACCTGCTTCCCCGACCGGATCAGCGCCTGGATGTCGTCGCTGACATCCCAGACGTTGACGTTCATCCCGGCCACCACCGCGCCGCCAGCCAGCCAGAAGGCGATGAACTCCCGGCCGGGGCGGTCGCCGCGGTACAGCACCTGGTCGTAGCTGCCGGGCTCGGGCAGGCCAGCCGCTTCCATGCCCAGGTCGTACTGGTCGCTGTAGAAGTAGGGCACCGGGTCGTATGACACGTGCTGGCCGAGCATGGACCTTGCCGAGGCCGGGCCGGAGTTGAGCGCGTTGGCCCAGTGCTCGACCCGGACCCTGCGCCCGAGCAGCGGATGGTAGGAGTTGGCCACGTCGCCGGCCGCGTAGATGTCCGGGCCGGAGGTGTGCAGCGCCGCGTCGGCCACCACCCCGTTGTCAACCTCCAGTCCGGCCTCGGCGGCCAGACCGGTATTGGGCACAGCGCCGATACCCGCCACGACGATGTCCGCAGGCACCGCCGCTCCCGACGAGGTGATCACCTCGCTGACGCGGCCGTTCGCGCCCGGACCGCGCAGCTCGCTCACCGACTCCCCGAACCGGAACCGCACGCCGTGCTCACGGTGCAGGTCGGCGAACATCTCGCCCAGTTCGGAGCCGAGCGCGCGGTACAGCGCGGTCGGCTCCGGCTCGATCACCGTCACCTCGCAGCCGGCCTCGCGGGCCGCCGCCGTCGTCTCCAGGCCGATCCAGCCCGCGCCGATGGTCACCACCCGCCCGCCGCGGGCGAAGGCCGCTGCGAGCCGCTCGGAGTCGCCGACTGTCCGCAGGTACAGCACGCCCTCCCGGCCGGCACCCGGTATGTTCAGCCGGCGCGGCGACGCGCCGGTGGCCAGCAGCAGCCGGTCGTACCCGACGGTCTCCCCGTCCGCCGTGGTGACCGTCCGGCCGGCCGGGTCGACCGAGGTGACCGTCACGCCGAGCCGCAGGTCCACGTCGTGCTCGGCGTACCAGCCCTCCTCGTGCACGTAGATGACGGATTTCTCGTCCTTGCCGAGGAGGTAGCCCTTGGACAGCGGCGGCCGCTCGTAGGGGCGCTCGGTCTCGGCGCCGATCAGTATCACCCGGCCCCCGAATCCCTCCGAGCGGAGGGTCTCGGCCGCCTTGGCGCCGGCCAGGCTCGCCCCGACGATCAGGTAGGTGGGCTCAGTGGGCATCGGTCGGTCCTCCCTTGGCTGCGGCGGCCGGCTCCCGGCACAGGCGGCGGTGCCAGGCGATAGCGGAAGTATCGGTGAGCGAGGCCACCTGGTCGACGATGACGCGCAGGCGCTGCGGGTCGGATCCGGCGGCGTCGAAACCGGGGCGCAGCGCCGGCTCCAGCGTCCCCGGGGCACCCGCCAGCACGGCGGCCGCCAGTTCGGCGATCAGTTCCCGCTCCCTGGCCTGCGCCTGGGCCGCGCCGTCGCGGCTCATCACGTAGTGCGCTGCGACGCCCTTGAGCAGCGCGCACTCCAGCCGCTGCTGGCGCGGCACCACCAGGCCGGCGTCGTAGCGGGTGAGCGGCCCGGCCTGGCCGGGCCGGCCGGTTCCTGCGCAGGACGCGAGTGTGGCTTCCTGCGCCGCGCGGCAGAATCGCCCGATCAGCTCGCTGGTCAGGTGCTTCAGGCTGGCGAGGCTGGCCGGCCCGCCATCGAAACGGGCCGGCCAGCAGGGCAGGGCGAGCAGGTCATCGAGCAGCTCGCCCAGCTCGGCCGCGCTGGCGTGGCTGTAGTACCTGGCGGTCATGTCGGCCACCGCCAGCCGGTGCGCCGCGTCATGCAGCCCGGGCAGGGTGATATGACCTGCGTGCAGGCCGTCCTCCAGGTCGTGGACCGAGTACGCGACGTCGTCGGCCCAGTCCATGACCTGCGCCTCCAGGCAGAGGCGCCGCTCCGGCGCCCCGTCCCGGATCCAGGCGAACACCGGGCCGTCGTCGGCGTAGAACCCGTACTTCGCGGACGCGCGGGGGGCGGAGACCCAGCCCTCGCCGTCCCCGGAGTCGCGCGCCGTGCCCGCGGGCTGGCCCGGCTCGCCCTGACCGGCCGCCTGGCCCGGCTGGCCGGCCGCTGCCGGGCCGGCGGCCCATGGGTATTTCAGCGTCGCGTCCAGCGTGGCCCGGGTCAGGTTGAGGCCAGCCCCGGGCACCTTGGCCTCCAGCCGGGTCAGCAGCCGCAGGCTCTGCGCGTTCCCCTCGAAGCCGCCGCAGTTGGCGGCGATCTCCGCGAGGACGACCTCCCCGTTGTGGCCGAACGGCGGGTGCCCCAGGTCGTGCGCCAGGCATGCGGCGTCGACCAGGTCGGGGTCGCAGCCCAGGGCGTCGCCGAGCTCGCGCCCGATCTGCGCGCATTCAAGCGAATGGGTGAGCCTGGTGCGCGGGAAGTCGCCCGCCCCCACCGCGACGACCTGTGTCTTGGCGGCGAGCCGCCGCAAGGCGGAGGAATGCAGCACCCGGGCCCGGTCCCGCACGAACGGCCCCCGCTGGTAGCCCGCAGGCGGCTGCGGGCCTTTCGGCGGTTCCGCCTTCCAGCGCGCCGTCGCGTGGGAGTCGTAGCCCGGGTGCTCCCTCACCTGCTGTCGCTGCCCCCGGCGGTTTCCAGCACGACCGCGCGGCCGGCCTCCAGCCGTGCCACCGGGACCCGGAACGGCGAGCAGGACACGTAGTTGAGGCCCACCTGGTGGAAGAAGTGCACCGAGTCCGGGTCGCCGCCGTGCTCGCCGCAGACGCCGAGTTCCAGGCCCGGGCGGGTCGCCCGGCCCTCCTCGCTGGCGATCCGCACCATCCGGCCGACGCCCTCGGTGTCGATGGTCTCGAACGGGGAGACACCGAAGACGCCGAGCTCGATGTAGCGGCTGAAGAACGCGCCCTCCACGTCGTCGCGGGAGAAGCCCCAGCTCATCTGGGTCAGGTCGTTGGTGCCGAAGGAGAAGAACTCCGCGGACTTGGCGATCTCGCCGGCGATCATCGCCGCCCGCGGCACCTCGATCATCGTCCCGATCATGGTGTGCACGTGTATGCCGGTCTCCGCCTCGACCTCGGCCAGCACCTTCGCGGTCGCCTCCCGGGCGATCTCCATCTCCTGCACCGAGGCGGTCAGCGGGATCATGACCTCCGGCTTCGGGTCCTTGCCCGCCTTCTTCAGCTCGGCCGCGGCGTGCGCGATCGCGCGGACCTGCATGTCCAGCAGCCCGGGGATGACCAGGACCAGCCGGACGCCGCGCAGGCCGAGCATCGGGTTCTGCTCGTGCAGGCGGCGCACCGCGTCCAGCAGCTTGCGGTCCTGGTCGGTCGCCTTGTCCCCGGCCAGGGCCACCTTGACCGACAGGTCGGTGAGGTCGGGCAGGAACTCGTGCAGCGGCGGGTCGATCAGCCGGATGGTGACCGGCAGGCCGTCCATCGCGTCGAGGATCTCCACGAAGTCGCCGCGCTGCAGCGGTTCGAGCGCGTCCAGCGCGGCCTGCCGGCCGGCCTCGTCCTCGGCCAGGATGAGGCGCTCGACCAGCTGGCGGCGCTCGCCGAGGAACATGTGCTCGGTGCGGACCAGGCCGACCCCGCCCGCGCCGAAGCGGCGGGCCCGCGCGCAGTCCGCGCCGGTGTCCGCGTTGGCGTGCACCCCGAGGCGGCGCCGCTGGTCGGCGTGCTTCATGATCCGGTCTACGGCCCTGACCAGGTCGTCGGCGTCCGCGCTGAGCCCGTTCTCGAAGTACTCCACCACCGGGGAGGCGGCGACCGGTACCTCGCCGAGGTAGACGGCACCGCTGGTGCCGTCGATGGACAGCACGTCGCCCTCGCTGATGACCACCCCGCCCGGCGCGGTGATCCGCCCGGCCCTGGTGTCCACCTCGAGCTCCTCGGCGCCGCAGACGCACGTCTTGCCCATGCCCCGGGCCACCACGGCGGCGTGGCTGGTCTTGCCGCCGCGGCTGGTCAGGATGCCCTTGGAAGCGATCATCCCGTGCAGGTCGTCCGGGTTGGTCTCACGGCGGATCAGGATGACCGCCTCGCCCGCGGCAGCGCGCTCGACCGCCTTGGCTGAGTCGAACACGGCCCTGCCGACGGCGGCGCCCGGGGAGGCGCTGATCCCGGTGGTGACCTTCCTGGCACCATGCCCGGCGTCGAAACGGGGGAACATCAGCTGGGCGAGCTGGCCGCCGGTGACCCGGGTGACCGCCTCGTCCATGTCGATGAGGCCCTGGTCGACCAGCTGGGTGGCGATCCGGAACGCGGCCGCCGCGGTGCGCTTGCCCACCCGGGTCTGCAGCATCCACAGCTTGCCCCGCTCGATGGTGAACTCGATGTCACACAGGTCCCGGTAGTGGTTCTCCAGGGTCCGCATGATGTCCATCAGCTGGGTGTAGGACGGGGGGTCGATCTTCTCCAGGTCCTGCAGCGGAACGGTGTTGCGGATGCCTGCCACGACGTCCTCGCCCTGCGCGTTCTGCAGGTAGTCGCCGTAGATGCCCTGCTGGCCGGTGCCGGGGTCGCGGGTGAACGCCACGCCGGTGCCGGAGTCCATGCCCAGGTTGCCGAAGACCATCGCCACGATGTTCACCGCGGTGCCGAGGTCGGCGGGAATCCGCTCCTGGCGGCGGTACAGGATCGCCCGGTCGGCGTTCCACGAGCTGAACACGGCGAGCACCGCGAGGTCCATCTGCTCGCGCGGGTCCTGCGGGAAGTCGCGGCCCGCGTGCTCACGCACGATGCCCTTGAACGTGTCCACGATGCCGCGCAGGTCGGCCGCGTCGAGGTCGAGGTCGTTGCGGGTGCCTTTGGCCTGCTTCGCCTCGTCGATCGCGTGCTCAAAGGCCTCGCCCTCGATGCCGAGCACGGTCTTGCCGAACATCTGGATCAGGCGGCGGTAGGAGTCCCAGGCGAACCGCTCACTGCCCGACTGCTTGGCCAGGCCACCCACCGACTCGTCGGACAGGCCGATGTTCAGCACCGTCTCCATCATGCCCGGCATGGAGAACTTGGCCCCTGACCTGACGCTGACCAGCAGCGGGTCCGCGGGGTCGCCGAGCTGCCGGCCCATCTTCTTTTCCAGCTGCCGCAGGTGCTCGCTGACCTCGTCGGCGAGGCCAGCGGGCACCGCGCCCTCACGCAGGTACTGGCGGCAGGCCTCGGTGGTGATGATGAACCCGGGCGGCACCGGCAGGCCCAGGTTGGTCATCTCCGCCAGGTTCGCGCCCTTGCCACCGAGCAGGTCCTTCAGGTCCTTGTTTCCCTCGGTGAAGTCATAGACGAGCTTCGCCACTGCACGCTCTCCTTGTACCTGCCCGCCCACGCGCATCAGCGGAATGGTGGGCGGTGAGTCGATGGATATCCGGCCGTCCGGCCCCGATACCTGGACTCTACCGAGCGTGGGCACCTGATGGCCGCCTGGCATCGGATTACCGCCTCATACCGTGCGATCACGGCGGGTGGGGCGGCGCGGGAGCGCCGGCCTGGTGGCGGTCTGGGCCGCTCGCCCGGAACCGGCCAGGTCCACCGGCCGCCCGGATCATCGCGGCGTAGGTAACACTTGTCGCGGAGGCGATTGTGGACAAGACATCGATCGGGGTGCTGCATCCCGGGGAGATGGGCGCCGCAGTGGGTGCCTGCCTCACCCAGCGGGGGTTCATTGTCCTGTGGGCATCCGCCGGGCGCAGCCCCGATACCGGCGCGCGGGCAGCGGCTGCCGGGATGCGCGACGTCGGCACCGCCAGCGAGATGGCCGGGCAGGCGGGCGTGATCCTCTCGGTCTGCCCCCCGCACGCGGCGCTGGAGGTGGCCCGTTCGGTCGCAGGCTTCGGCGGGATCTACGTGGACGCGAACGCGGTGTCGCCGGCGACCACCCGCGAAGCCGCCCAGATCGTGACGGACGGCGGGGCCAGCTACGTGGACGGCGGCATCATCGGCGCCCCGCCGCGCTCACCCGGCGACAGCCGCCTGTACCTGTCCGGGGCGCGGGCCGGAGAGATCAGCGAACTGTTCGCCGGCACACCCCTCGACGCCCAGGTGATCGGCGACGGGATCGGCCAGGCCTCCGCCGTCAAGATGGCGTACGCCGCCTGGACCAAGGGCACCGCCGCGCTGATCCTCGCCATCCGGGCCCTCGCCCGCGCCGAAGGAGTCGAGCAGGCCCTGCTCGCCGAGTGGCGGCAGTCGCAGCCATCGCTGACCGCCCGCCCCCACGCGGCAGCGCGGTCAGCGATGGAGAAGGGCTGGCGCTGGATAGCCGAAATGGAGGAGATCGCCGCCACCATGGCCGCACACGATCTCCCCCCGGGCTTCCACCACGCCGCCGCCGCCATCTACACCCGCGTCCCGTACACCAACGCCGAGTCACAACCCGACGAGCCCTCGCTCACCACAGTGATCAACGCACTGCTGGCCGAGCGCTCTCCGGCCTGAGTGAGGTCAACTAGCCCGAGCCACCAGTGCCCGGGTGACGTGCGTGTCCGGCAAGGCGTTCAGCCGGCCGGACATGCACGTCCGCACGGGCCCATGCACGTCCGCATGGGCATCAGCACCCCGTCAGGCGTTCGGCCAGATAGGTCTCGAGCTGGTCGATCCCGATCCGGTCCTGGCGCATCGAATCGCGCTCCCGGACCGTCACCGCCTGGTCCTCCAGGGTCTCGAAGTCCACGGTGACGCAGAAGGGCGTCCCGATCTCGTCCTGGCGCCGGTAGCGGCGGCCGATCGCGCTCGCGTCGTCGAAGTCGATGTTCCACCGCTTGCGGAGCTCGGCGGCCACGTCGCGCGCCTTGGGTGACAGGTCAGCGTTGCGGGACAGCGGCAGCACCGCGGCCTTCACCGGCGCGATCCGGTGGTCCAGCCGCAGCACGGTCCGCTTCTCCAGCTTGCCCTTGGCGTCCGGCGCCTCGTCCTCCGCGTAACCGTCCAGCAGGAAGACCAGCATGGACCGGTCGACCCCGACCGCGGGCTCGATGACGTAGGGGACGTACCGCTCGCCGGTGTCGGCTTCCAGGTAGGACATGTCCTGCCCGGAGGCGCGGGCGTGGGTGGTCAGGTCGAAGTCGGTCCGGTTGGCGATCCCCTCCAGCTCGCCCCATTCGGTGCCGGGGAAGCCGTACCGGTACTCGATGTCCACCGTCCGCTTGGAGTAGTGGGAGCGCTTCTCCGCCGGGTGCTCATACAGGCGCAGGTTCTCCTTGCGGACACCGAGATCGGCGAACCAGCCGAGCCGGGCGGCGATCCAGTACTCGTGCCATTCC
Organism: Streptosporangiaceae bacterium; assembly: GCA_035518495.1. Taxonomy (GTDB): domain Bacteria; phylum Actinomycetota; class Actinomycetes; order Streptosporangiales; family Streptosporangiaceae; genus UBA9676. The sequence goes on along the minus strand of DATIXO010000020.1, from coordinate 3,939 downwards.
TCGTCGGTGCCGGGCTTGACGAAGAACTCCATCTCCATCTGCTCGAACTCGCGGGTGCGGAAGATGAAGTTGCCCGGTGTGATCTCGTTGCGGAAGGACTTGCCGATCTGCCCGATCCCGAACGGGATCTTCTTCCGGGAGGTCTGCAGCACGTTGCGGAAGTTGATGAAGATGCCCTGGGCTGTCTCCGGCCTCAGGTAGGCCAGGCCCGACTCCCCGCCCGCCTCCCCGTCCCGCTCCACTGCGCCGAGATAGGTCCGCAGCAGCCCGTTGAACATCCGCGGCTCGGTGAACGCGCCCCTGGTGCCGCAGTTCGGGCAGCTGATGTCGGCGAGGCCCCCGGCCGGCTCGTGGCCGTGGCGCTCGGTGTAGGCCTCGATCAGATGGTCGGCACGGTAGCGCTTGTGGCAGGACTGGCACTCGGTCAGCGGGTCGACAAACTCGGTGACATGACCGCTGGCCTCCCACACCTCCCGGGCGAGGATGACGCTGGAGTCCAGACCGACGATGTCGCCGCGCTCCTGGACCATCGACTTCCACCACTGCCGCTTGACGTTGTTCTTCATCTCAACGCCGAGCGGGCCGTAGTCCCACGAAGCGCGCAGCCCGCCATAGATCTCGCTTGAGGGGTAAACCAGGCCGCGGCGCTTGCTGAGGCTGACGATCGTTTCCAGGTTGTCGGCACGTGCCATCTGTCGTACTCCATCCGGCTGGCAGTCGGCGGGGATGTCTGAGCCCCACGGAAGGGGGGTGTGCGCCAAGCCTAGCCGCGATCCGCAGCGCGCCGCGCCGGGCCGGCCAGCACGGCGGCGGCCGGCCGGGGCCGCGCCCGCAAGCTGCGCCGGGAGCCCTATGATTTGGCGAACGTGACGGCCCGCGGGAAGGCCGTGGTGGCACGAGAGGGCAACCAGATGTCCAAGCGGCAAGGCCGGGGGCGTGGGTCCGGCACTCAGCACCCACGGCCCGGTGGCCAGCGTCCACGCGGAACCCCTTCCGACCACCCGTCCGCCGACGGCCAGCCGCTCCCCGCCGGCCAGGGCCCCTACACGCCGGGTGCCTCCGCCTCCCGGCAGGCCGTGGAACGCTCCAGCGCCCGGCCGCTGATATTCCTCTCGCAGCTGCCCTGGTGGCTCCCGCTGATCGTCGTGCTCGCGCTGATGATCACCGGGTTCGCCGTACGCGGCTGGATCGGGGCGGTGGCGCTGGTACTGGTGGCCGCTTTCCTGGTCTGGCTCGCTTACATATCCTGGCCCCGCGTGAACACCCGGGGGCGGGTGCTGCGCATCGCCGCGGTGGCCTGCATGCTGGCGGCTGCCGTGGTGCAGGCGATGCGCTAGGCGGGCAGCGGATTCGGCAGGGCGCCGCCGTAACGGCGGTCCCGGCTGGCGTAGATCTCGCACGCGTGCCACAGGTGGCGGCGGTCGAAGTCAGGGAAGAGCGTGTCGAGGAACACCAGCTCCGCGTAGGCGGACTGCCAGAGCAGGAAGTTGGAGGTCCGCTGCTCCCCCGATGACCTGATGAACAGGTCCACGTCCGGGATCCCCGGCTCATCCAGGTAGCGGGCGAAGAGCTTCTCGTTCACCGCCTCCGGCCGCAGCCGCCCGGCAGCCACGTCCGCCGCTATCGCCGCCGCGGCGTCGGCGATCTCGGCCCGCCCGCCGTAGTTCACGCAGAACTGAAGCGTGAGGACCGAGTTGCCCGCCGTCAGCCGTTCCGCGTCCTCCAGCTCGGAGATCACGCTGCGCCAGAGCCGGGGACGGCGCCCGGCCCAGCGGACCCGGACGCCCATCGCGTGCAGCTGGTCACGGCGGCGGCGGATGACGTCGCGGTTGAACCCCATGAGGAACCGGACCTCGTCCGGGGAGCGCCGCCAGTTCTCGGTGGAGAACGCGTAGGCGGACAGGTACGGGATCCCGATCTCGATCGCACCCATGATCACGTCGAAGAGCGAATACTCGCCCCGCTTGTGGCCCTCGGTCCTCGGCAGGCCGCGCTGCTTGGCCCAGCGGCCGTTGCCGTCCATGACCAGGGCGACGTGGCGGGGCAGGAACTCGCGCGCGATGGCGGGGGGCCGTGCGCCGCTGGCATGCGGGTCGGGCGGGCGCACGGACCTGCTCACGTCGGCTCCTCAGCGCGTATCAGACGTGCTCCACGTGACGCAGCGAGCGGATCGAATGCTCCAGATGCCACTGCACGTACGCGGCGACCAGACCGCTGCACTCTACTTGGTGCTTCCGCTCGGCCGCGTCGGCATGCTCCCAGTCCCCGCGCAGCAGCGCGCTCATCAGGGCGACCGTGTGGACGGACGGCGTCGCGGCCCCGGGCGGCCGGCAGGACCGGCAGGTCAGGCCGCCTGCCGCGATCGCGAAGGCGCGGGATCCGCCCGCGGGAGCGGCGCCGCCAGCCAGGTCGCCGGCCCCGCACAGGGCGCATTCGGCCAGTGCGGGCGCGTAGCCGGCGACCGCCAGCGAGCGGAGCAGGAAGGCGTCGAGCACCAGCCGTGGATCGTGCACCCCCTCCCCCAGCGCCCGCAGCCCGCCGACCAGCAGCAGGAACTGGCGCAGCGCGGGCTCCTTCTCGACCGGGGTGAACCGCTCGGCGGTCTCCAGCATCGCCGTGCCGCTGGTGTAGCGGGGATAGTCGGCCGATAGCGGCTCGCCGTAGGCCCGCAGCGTCTCCGCCTGGGTGATGTAATCCAGCGAGCGGCCGGTGGCGAACTGGAGGTCCACGTGGGTGAACGGCTCCAGCCGGGCGCCGAACCGTGACTTGGTCCGGCGCACCCCCTTGCCGACGGCGCGGACACGGCCGGTCCGCCGGGCGAGGACGGTGACGATGCGGTCGGCCTCGCCCAGCTTCTGGGTGCGCAGCACGATCCCGTCGTCCCGGTACAGGCTCACTCCGTCATTGTCGCGCACCCCGGCGACGGTCACGCCGGGGCGCGCGACGCCAGCGCCACTTCTCGTGGATGCGGCGCCGGCCGCTCGCCGTGCTGGATACGCGGGCTACCGGCCCTGGGCGCGGTTGACCGCCGACAGCACCGCCCGCAGGGACGCGGTCACCGTGTTGGTGTCGACGCCGACGCCCCACAGGGTCTGGCCGCCGACCTCGCATTCGACGTAGGCGGCTGCCTGCGCGTCGCTGCCCGCGGACAGCGCGTGCTCGGTGTAGTCGAGCACGCGCACCTCGATCCCGAGCGAGCCCAGGGCGTCACAGAACGCCGAGATCGGCCCGTTGCCGACGCCCTCGATCTGGCGTGCCTGCCCGTCCACCCGGACCTCGACCGTCAGCGCATCCTTGGCATCCACCACCGACGACGCCTGGTGGGCCTGCAGCGTGACCGCCCCGGCGGCCAGGTACTCGGCCGCGAACGCCTCCCACATCTGCGCCGGGGTGACCTCGCCGCCCTCGGCGTCGGTGCGGGCCTGGACCACCCGGGAGAACTCGATCTGCAGCCGCCGCGGCAGTTCCAGGTGGTGCTCGGCCTTCATGATGTAGGCCACGCCGCCCTTGCCCGACTGGGAGTTGACCCGGATCACGGCCTCGTAGGTGCGGCCCACGTCGCGCGGGTCGATCGGCAGGTAGGGAACGGCCCAGCGGAACTCGGCGACGTCCGCGCCCGCGGCCGCGGCGTCGGCCTCGTAGGCCTCGAACCCCTTCTTGATCGCGTCCTGGTGCGACCCGGAGAAGGCGGTGTAGACCAGTTCCCCCGCGTAGGGGTGGCGGGGGTGGACCGGCAGCTGGTTGCAGTACTCCACCGTGCGCCGGATCTCGTCGATGTCCGAGAAGTCGATCATCGGATCGATGCCCTGGCTGAACAGGTTCATCCCCAGGGTCACCAGGCACACGTTGCCGGTCCGCTCGCCGTTGCCGAACAGGCAGCCCTCCACCCGGTCGGCGCCGGCCAGCACGGCCAGCTCGGCGTCGGCGACCGCGGTGCCG